>CAZFWN010000345.1:0-4452 GCA_964522745.1 uncultured Ktedonobacterales bacterium | reverse complement strand
AGAATGGCCCCGATAATCAACTGATTGACGCCATCGTGCATGTTATGGGCAATGCGCGCCCGCTCGCGCTCCTGAACGGTGACGGTCTGGGCCAGCAGGAGGCGGAGTTGATGCGCCTGCTGTGCCAGGACTTCTTTGGCCCGACCAAGCTCCTCTGTGCGCTCGGCTACCTTGCGCTCCAGGTCAGCTTTGGCAGAGGTCAGTTCCTCGTAGAGTTGGGCATTGCGAATGGCAATAGCAACCTGCGCTGCGTAGGTCATCAGGAGCTGCTCATGCTCATCGGTATAGGCATTCGGGCGATTTGCCACGCCGATCATGCCCATCGGCGCGCCACGCGAGCGCAAGGGCACACCCAGGAAGGCTCGCACGGGGGGATGTCCTCTGGGCTGGCCGATGCGCGTTGGGTCGGTCATCGCGTCGGTGCTACGGATGGGTCGGTTCTCCAGTACGACGCGCGCAAAGATATTGGGCCGCAGAAGAATCAGGTGGAAGTGTTGGTAGAAGTGGGGGCTGGCTCGGAATCCCTGGATCGCGGCGACATCCATCGCGCTGCCGTCGGCGTTATTTAGCCCAATAAAGCCAAATTGTGAGCCGGTCAGTTCGAGGCAATGGCGCAGGGCGGTATCCATGACCTGCTGAAGATCATGCAGTTCGGCGATCTCCAGCGACAATTGATAGAGCGCCTGCAATTGCTCGCGCCGCGCTTCGGCTTGCAGATGCAGGGTTTCCGAGGAGAGGGTCATGCTGGCCTGCCTTTCGAGCCTTCAGTTGATGCTATTCTAGTACCTCCTGAATGGCTACCTCCTGAATGGCGCCCTTTCCTCGATTATAGCAGAAACAGAGCGGGGAGGCGCGCTCAGATAATGAGCGTGCCTGCGTATCAGAGCAGCGCCGACCCAGAGGCCGGCGCTGCACGATGAAGCTTATTTGGACGTATGGGCGGTGAGGAAGCTCAGAACCTGCTTCCAGGCATCTGAGGACTCTTGGGCAAACTCGGTGGACCGGCGATCAAAGAAGCTATGCGGGGCGTTTGGGTACACAATAATTTTGTGTTCGACGCCGGTTTTATCCAGCTTCTTATCAAACTCTTCGACGGTGCTGACTGGAATACCCTGGTCGGCGCCGCCAAAGAGGCCGAGCGCCGGATATTTGACCTCTTCGGCGCGTTCCAGGATCGTGCCCTTGCCGCCAAAGGCGCGGGTCATGCCTGCATAGAAGCCAATCACGCCGGCGAAGCCAAAAGAAGTATCCATGCCAGTGGTGAATGAGAGGCTGCCGCCCATACAGAAGCCAACGGTGAAGGTGGCCGCGTTCGTCTGGTTATGTTCGCGCAGATAGCTCTGGGCTGTGTGGACATCCTGAGCGAACGAGTCTATCTGAAGCTGCTGGACGTGGGGCATGAACTCAAACGAATCATCGCGGCTGGTCAGCCCGGCGGTGCGCCCAAAATAATCAACGGCAATAGCCGCCACGCCTACCTCGGCAAAGCGCAGCGCTAGTTCTTTATAGAACTGGTGCAGCCCACGCACATCGGGATAGATGATGATCTGGGCCGCGCTCGGATTTGACGGATAAGCCGCATAGGCCATAAAGCGATTGCCATCCGCAGCCGTCAAGACGACGTCTTCACCTCGCCCAGTGCCGGCTTCTCCTGGGGGCAATGGTGGACGCGCTTCGTCATCGTAGCACATGAGGTTTTCTCTCCTTATTTAACTAGGCGACATTCTGCCAACTATAGTATCGCATCAGCGTTACAGCACTAACTCGGCCATCACGCGCAGCGCTTCTGGCTGGCTGGTGCCGCAAATGAGCGTAGTGGCGCGAGATTTCTTCCAGGGTTCCAGCAATTCGGCGATGCGCTCCTTTGGGCCGCAGAAGGCCACTTCATCCACCAGCGCATCAGGCACTGCCGCCGCCGCCTCGTTTTTCTTGCCGGCGAGATAGAGGTCTTGAATCTGGTGAGCCGCCGCCTCATAGCCATAGCGGCAGGCCAGATCATTGTAGAAGTTCTTGCCGCGCGCGCCCATGCCGCCAATATAGAGCGCCAGCGCGGGCTTGACGAAGTCGCGGCACGATTGAGCATCCTGCCCAAGCACGATGGTCACGGTTGGCGCAATATCGAATGGCTCGGTTGATTGTCGCTTTGTCAGGCCCGTTTCAAGCGGCTCCAGATAGGCGCTCTCTCTGGTGGGCGAGAAGAAGATCGGCAGCCAGCCATCGGCCACCTCTCCGGCCAGTTCGATATTCTTTGGGCCGATGGCGGCCAGGTAGATTGGAATGCGCGAGCGCAGGGGATGTACAATCAGCTTGAGCGGCTTGCCCAGTCCGGTGCCACCCTGAATGGGAATCTGATACTCTTCGCCCTGAAAGTCAAGCGGAGCTTCTCGTGCCCAGATGCGACGCACGATCTCGATATATTCGCGGGTGCGCGTGAGCGGCTTGCCATAGGGCTGACCATGCCAGCCTTCTACCACTTGTGGACCAGACAAGCCCAGACCCAGCAATACTCGCCCGCCGCTGAGCAGGTCAAGGGTTGCCGCCGTCATGGCGGTCATCGCCGGCGTGCGTGCCGGCATCTGGAGGATGGCCGTGCCGAGCTTGATTTTCGAGGTGACTGCCCCGGCCCAGGTCAGCGGGGTTATGGCATCAGAGCCATAGGCTTCTGCTGTCCAGATCGAATCGAAGCCCAAACGTTCGGCTTCTTGTGCTAGCGCCACGCCATCGGAGGGGCCTGCTCCCCAATAGCCTAAATTGACTCCCAGGCGCATTGTTTGCTCCTCTCTGCTGTATCTCGCCTGCATTGGCAAGAAGAGATATAGGTATTATAACAGCAGGCGCGGGAGGCTCACAGCATCGGAGGGGTAGAAAGTGTAGACGTAGACGTGTAGACGGTGGAGACATCACCTGTTATTCGCCTACACCTTTCACTTGCCTTGTTCTCTCTGCCTGGCGGAGACGTACATTCCTTGCTGCCTTGCAAAGCCGCTGGAAATGTCGTCCAATCAGCAGAGAGGAGCAGCAGATGCCAGAGCAGCAGTCATCTGAAGAAATCTATCGCGGGAAACTCATCACGGTACGCATAGAAACGCTTCCCAAGCCGAGCGGTGGCACGAGCCGCTATGAGATTGTCGAACACCCTGGCGGCGTGGCCGTCGTCGCGCTGCGCAAGAGCAGCGGCACTGAGCCAGAGGTCGTACTGATCTCCCAGGAGCGGCCAGCCATAGGAAAGCCGCTGTGGGAGATTCCAGCCGGATTGGTTGAGGCCAGCGAGCGCGATAGGCCAGAACTGACCGCTGCCCGCGAACTGCGCGAAGAGACTGGCTACATCGCCGGGCGCTGGCAACTGCTCACGCGGGTCTATCTCTCCCCTGGCTTCTCAACCGAAACATCAACCATTTATCTGGCCCAACAGGCGTCTCCCGCGCCAGGAATGCCTCCAGAGGGCACTCCTGACGACCCAACGGAGATTCTCCAGATTTGCTGGCTTCCTTTGAGCGGGGCGCTCGCCTGGTGTCAGCGCGGTGAGATTGTCGATAGCAAAACTGTGCTAGGTTTATATCTGACTGCTCACCTCTTGTCTACAAGCACATGATCGGCTTGCGGTCCTTCCAGGTATTTGCGCAAATGAATTTCAGTCGTTGGGTTGGTTAGGAATGTGACGGCATTGCCAGAGCGCAATTGTGTATCGGCACGTGGAAAGACGAGCGCGCCGCTCCGCCGAATCGAGACGATTAATGTTTGCGGGGGCAGGTGCATTTTCTTTGAGCAATTTCCCTGCGAGGGGGGATTCTGGGGCGACCACGACCTCAACCAGCACTGTGCCTTCTACCAGGCTGCGCATCCGGCGCGTCCCCTGCGCCAGCGCTTTCTGATAGGTCTCCATGATGCTGGCAACCGAGATGACCCCAAGGGGTTTGGCCGGGGCAGCGCCAACATGCTCTTCGATAACCGGTGCCCAGCGGATGCCAGCTTTGGTCAACTGCTCCATCACGGCATCAAGCGGCTCGGCGGCTCGCACGGTTATCGGCTCACGAGTCATGACGACCCCGATGGGCGTTTGCTCGCGTTCTCCCTCTGGCACACATCGTACATCTGAGAGGGTCACGACTCCGGCTAAGACGCCTTCTGGGGTAGTGATGGTCACGCCACTACGACCACCCGCTTTGGTGATTTGCTCAGCTTCAGCCACCATCGATTCTGGGGTCAGCCGGCGAGGCAAGAGGGGCAGCATAGCCTCACGCGCCACTAACGTTGAGAGCAAGGGAAAACTCAAGCGCAGGCGATGGGCAGGAGAATTGGCCCGGCTTTCAAGCTGGCTGGTATAGATGGTATGTTTGCCAACCACAATCGTTGCCAGCCCGACGGCCACCATCGCCGGAGCAAGAAGCGAGAGGTTGCCGGTCATTTCCGCCACCATTAACATGACAGCCAGGGGAGGCTCATCCGCGTTTT
>CAZFWN010000344.1:0-4464 GCA_964522745.1 uncultured Ktedonobacterales bacterium | reverse complement strand
TGCACCAATCCACCAGATACAAGCGATGTCCAGCCATGAAGCTCGCCAGTGCGGTCACAAGGTCGGGGCTGAGGGTTGGGGCGCCTCTGGCAATCTGCACCCCCAGGGTGGTGATGGAGCCATCGAACTGTTGCCCATAGAGTACGAGCGGGCCGGCCTGCCAGGCAAAGCCGCCCTCAAGCAAGCCTTCCTGTCGCTGATAGGCTATGCCCTCGTAGGCGCTGCTGTCTGCTGGCAGCAGCGTGGCAAGCTGATCGAGCGCGATCTGGCCGGTGATGGGATGCGGAATCAGCGAGCGAACGTGCAGGTTCGTAAACGCCCGGAAGGAGCCTGTCTCTTTGCTGGCCTCGCGGAAAATGCGCTCAATGCCGGCAAATTCTGTCTCAATGGCGCTCTGCTCGTCCTGAGAGATGAATTCGATCTGCCGCCAGTCATCCTCGTGCATGGCAAAGACGCGCTTGCCCAGCCGGGTGCTGCCTTCGGCGATGGCTGGGATCGCGTCGCAGATGGTGGGGAGGCTATAGAGAATATCTTTGGGATTGATGTAGCTCACTTTTGCCAGGATAAGCGTCAACTCGCCCGTTTGGATAAATTCTGCGGCGGTCATCGGCTCGGCCTTGACGACGCTCCACTCTTGCTCTGCGATGTGAAGCGTCGTTGTAAGCTCAAACGTTTGCGGCAGCCGATCCGGCTCCAGCATCGTCTCGCCAAAGACGTTCCCTGTTGCCGCGTCAATAAAGCGCACATGAATCTGCTTGCTGCTCATTCTCACCAAGCGATCTGAACCAGTTGAGAGGCAATTATCAAGGGGTCTGCGGACCTGGCTTTTTATCCTGCTTGTTTCTTCTTTCTTCTTGGTTATCCCAATCCTGCCTGCCGCATCTGCTGAGCGATAGGTGTCTTAATTCACCCACTCGTCGGTGCCGTTGAGAACGCGCACGCGCCCTTTGCCTGCGGCGGCCTTCTCGCCCTTGCCGTCTTGCGCGGCCTCTTTCGGGCGGCGATCAATCCACGAGGGCAGCATCAGCGTGAGGGCAATAAAGACGCCAATAGCGGTGAAGGCATTGACGGCGGTATTCAGCCCAAGCGTCTTCCCCAATCCGAGCGTAAACGCCTTCGAGATCACCAGCCCCAGCAGCGGGGCGAAGCTGACGATGCCTGCCAGCAGGCGGACCGGCAGCACCCAGGCTCGGTGACGATGGAGCAGTCCCCAAACCACGTTTGCCAAAAATGCGCAGACGCTGACGATAATCAGCACAATCGTAAATGCGGTCACTCCGTTGCTCCTCCTGGCGCTTGGCCGATTTCTTCGATAACAGCCAGCGAATCGCTCAGCCGCCGGTTCGGACTCAGGTGCGGCAGCACGAACTGTCCGTCTGGAACGCCGGCGCTGACCTGCTCCTGACGATAGCGCGCAAACGCGCCTGGAGCCGCCCGGCGCAGCACCAGCCCTGCCAGCGCGCCGCTCTGGCGCATCAGCGTGTAGCGCGGGTTTTGCGCCTTGAGGGCGCGCTCAAGTTCTTCTGCTAGCAGCCGCAGCGCCTCGCTGGATGGCTGTGCCCCGCATTCCACTGTAAAGACATAGCCCGGCGGCTGCTGGCGAGGCGCTGCGGTGGCCTGGATCAGTTCGACGCCTGCGCGGCTGGACGCCAGTATCAGCGCAGCCGTCACCTGCGGCTCCGTCAGACGTTCGTTGGCAAGCGAACACTGATGCTCCCGGTGGCGCTCGAAGGCTACTACCGGCGTATCGTGGTACAAGTCTATCACACGCAGCACATCAGAGGTGAGAAAACGGTACAATCCGGCGCTCGTGGTGACTAATAGGCCATAGCATCGTCCTATCTCCAATTGGTCGCAGGTCAGGGCGCTGGCAATTTCGGGGTGATCTAGCTGCGTTTCCGGCAGAAATTCAAAAAAAGCACTCCCTACAGCCAGGGGACCGCCCTGATGTTCATCGCTGAGCGGAATGGATCCCCAGACTTCGGTGCTGATATAGCCATGTTCGCGGATGGGGACCGGCCCGTAGAGGCGCGCCAGCCGTTGATAGGCCAGCGCCAGCGCGCCGCCTTTCCAGCAGCTTATAGCGGCCAATTTGGGCCAGGCCAGGGAGGGCAAGAGCGTGCCGTGATTGCCCCGCTGGCGCTCTGCAAGTTCATCTGCGCGGCGCGGATTGGGCTTGAGCAAGGGGATCACCACGTTGCGCAGCGCCGGGGAGAGGTGATAGCGCCGATTGATGGCGCCGGCGCGGATGTCGGCGATCAACTCATCGCCCCAGCGCTCCAGCCCATCGGCCAGGAAGCAGAGGACATCAGTATTGGGGATCATGATGGCGGAGATGTCCTGCTCCAGCGCCAGACGCAGTGCCAGATAGTATTTCTGCTCGAGATCGGGAATACGCGCCAGTTCGGGCGGAAGCGCCGAGGCGCGCTTCACGAGCGCCGGCTGGCGCTGAGAGAGATACCCGGAGAGCGCGCCAGAGGGGGTGCCATCGGGCATAACACCTGCCTGATCATTGCCGGCCCAAAAGAGGATTTTGCCGCCCGGATGCTGACGCGCGTGGTCGTCGAGCAGCCTGGCAGCGTGCATCTGGGCGGGCGCGATGTAATCCTCAATGAAGGAGAGCGTGATCGGCAGCATTCGAGGCGTTCCGCCGGCGCCGCCACTCAGCGCGTAGAGGACGGGACGTTGTTCGGTCAATTGAGGAGGCTGGTCTGGCTCCAGGCCGCGCTGGATATACGGGCGCAGGCGCTCATCGGTCTGAAGAGGGACAGCATGCTGAAAATCGCTGGGCGAGCGCAGGCGAGAGAATTGATACTCCATGCCAAAGGCTGTTTCGGCATTGCGTTCCAGGATGGTGCGAAGTTTCTCCTGCTGGCTTTCTTTCGGAGCGCGCAGGGCCGTTTCCAGCCCGCCTGTATCTCCCCATACCTGCTGCCAGAAGGGGCTATCGCGCCGGGGGTGTGTGCTGAGAAAATCCAAGGTAGGGCGCCCCCTTATATGACCCCGGCGGCCTGCAAGGCGCGCACGGCCTGAACGGTTACATCCAGGGTGAAGGGGTCGCCATCGTCGCTAGGGAAGCTGCCATTGGGCTGCTGCAACGCTTCGAGCATAGTGCGCGCGCGTACCAGCAAGGGCAGCGTGGGGGCGATGCCGGCGTTCAGATAGGTGTTGAGCAGCCAGGCCAGCGCGCTGGCCCCCCATTGGCTATCCAGCCGCGCCTCCAGATACTCGCGGGTGACCTGGGCCACCTCGGAGTCGGCGCCCTCGGCGATAGTGAAGAGCGCGCCCATAATCCAGATGGTCTGGGGGTATTGCTCTTCCAATTCAAGCTGATAGAGATAGTTACAGGCCAGGGAAACGGCATCTAGTTGGGCATCGCGGCTTACTGCCAGATGATAGGCCGAGTCGGCGGTCAGATAGGTGTTCGCCATCGGGTTCTCTGGCGACATCCACTGCGGCGGGTTCAGCGCCGCGATCTGGTCGCTTTCGCGCCAGCTTCCATCGGGCTGCTGCGCGGCCAGCAGGAAATCCAGCCCGCGCTTGACCATAGCATCCTGGCGCAGCCCTAATTCGGCCAGCCAGGTCAGGGCGTGATGCGTTGCGGCCAGGCTGCTGGGTTGCCCCTCCTGCTGGCGATAGGGCCAGCCACCATTCGTGTTTTGCAGCATTCCCACCTGCTGGCGCGCCTCGTCAACGGCGGCCTGCTCACCCAGCGCCGCGTGGAGCCGGGCCAGTTCCAGAGGGGTGCCATGCTGGCGAACGTAGGCAATGGCTTGTGCAAGGTTCGCGCTCATCGGTCTGCTCTTCCTCGTTCCTCAGAAACATGCGCTTTCTCTCGCATTGTAACATAGCCGGGCTGGGCAGCACAATTGGTGGAAGGGCATGGCCCTTGCAACACGAGCGGGAGAACGTCTATTACGCTGCAAGGAGATTTATGATGAGTCAGGGAACTATCTCCGACTATGCCACCTATCAGGCCGGCGCGATACCGCCAGCGCCGATCAGCATGGCGGAGTTCGAGCAACTCAAAGAGACTGCTCTGTTTACCGACGAGGATGCCCGCGCTTTGCGCCTCTCCTGGGATGTGCTGCAAGATCAGGTGGAGCAAGTCCTTGATGTGTGGTATGGCTTTATTGCCTCCCATCCCTTCCTGGTGCAGACCTTCAGCCGCACGTCGGATGGACAGCCCGATCAGCGCTATCTGGCCGCCGTGCGCCAGCGCTTCGGCCAATGGATCGAGACTACGGCCAGGGCGAATTATGACCAGCAGTGGTTACACGATCAGTACGAGATTGGACGCCGGCACCACCGCGCGGCCAAGAATCAGACCGACCATGTGGACGCGATGGAGATCGTGCCCTTCCGCTATCTTGTGCCGTCGATCTGGCCGGTGGTCAGTACCCTCAAGCCCTTCCTGGCGAAGAAAAATCACTCGCCCGATCAGGTTGAGAAGATGCACCAGGC
>CAZFWN010000343.1:0-4469 GCA_964522745.1 uncultured Ktedonobacterales bacterium | reverse complement strand
GCGGCGCCAGGAAGTCCCGCAGGGACTTTTTGGCGGCACGCCCGTAGCGCCGATTTCAATCGGCGACGTTCTGGCCGGCACTAGATGTTGCCGGTGAAGGTATAGGCTTGCGGTGTCACAAGCTGATCGGACGTGCCGTACTCCAGATAGATCACCTCGTGGGGTGTAAACTTAATTTTCGTAGGATCGCCGGTATAGGGCGTCAGGTTGCTGGGTGGCGTGACCGTCAGGTTCCCATTAGCATCACTTTGCGCATTCGGGTCGGAGGGGCTGAACACATAGACGGTCAGCTTGTTCTGCGCGTTCGTTTTATGGCCCAGCAGATTGGTTGGGCTGAGCGTCTGGCCCCAGATGTCAAAGAACTGCTTCAGCGTGTAATTGCCATCTGCCAGCGCCTCGATATGCACGATCCCATCCGAATAATGCGTGTGCAGCCAGTAGAAACAGCTAGGGCCCTGCCGGCCTGCATCCGAGGGGAAAGGCTGCGCCTGCCCATTGACATACATCTGCAACTGCACGTGATAATGGACTTGCGTATGCTCAAGCTGATCACAGGGAATGCCGTCAATGGTCGCGCCGGTGAGATACGGCGCTTGCGGCGGACTGGTGACGATTTTTACCACAATGAAGGCGATAATGCCCATAACAAGCAGCGCGCTGCCGCCAATGGCAAACCAGCGCTTGAGCAGCCGGCTGCGCTGCTGGCGCTCGCGCAGCAGCCGGCGCTCCTCTAGCTTGCGGCTGATCTCGTCGCGGCGCCCATCGCGCTTGCCCGATTGAGAGAGCGCCGCTGGTGGTGACTTCACCGGCTGGGTCTTTGGCGCTGGCTGGGTTTTTGGTGCCGGCTGCGTGGCCTTAGAGATGACCGTCGCGCTGGCCGGCTGGCTATCTTCTTTTTTAGGGGCAGGAGATTTGCCCGCCGTCTGGCTCGATTTTGGTTTTGGTCGTTTGGTGGAACTTGGCATCTTTCCCCTCTGCTGCTTCCCTGAGCCATGCAGCCAACGCAGTCAGCAGCCACGCTCAGACATTTTTTCGGCCTCAGTATACGGCCTGGGTGAACACTCCGTCAATGGAGGGACGTGGGCGCTTCAAACCGCAGGATGCCCACCCTGAAGCCTCTCTTCACAGGCTAGGACGAATGAGCAGCCTCAATTGCATCTTCCAGGCAGCGCGTGGCTCAGCTTCTCCAGCTTGAACTCCCATCAGTCGATCAAGTGGGACATCTGGGCTAATTGCTCTAGCGCACGCTCAGCCGCCATCGGCACAGTGATGCGGTAATCAACGTCGCGCGTGCTGCGAATGACCGGCGCCAGGACCAGCTTCAACTGCTGATTATGCTGATGGTGCAGCACATAGGCCGTCGTCTCCATCAGCCAGGCGGTGGCTGGCACTTTGACCAGCAATTCTAAGACCGGCACAACCGCCTGCGTAGCCATTGGGGCCAGGGCGCGCGCCGCCATCCAGGCCACTGCGTAATCGCTGTCGGCCAGCGCCTCCACCAGCGCCGGCAGCGCGTGCAGATCATTCAACTCGCCGAGCGCTCGCAGCGCGTGCCAGCGCACCCAGGCATCGGGCGAGCGCGCGCCCTCCAGCAGTGCCGGCATCGTCTGCGGGCCAATCTGCATCAGCGCTTGACGCACCTGGCTTGCCAGTTCCTCATCATGGTAGCGCAGCGCGCTCACCAGCGCGGGGACGGCACTGGCAGCGCGCAGCCGGCCCAGCGCCCTCGCCGCTTGCACCCGCACGGCTGGATGTGCGTCATTGAGGGCCGGCAGAAGATGGGGCGCCGCGTCCGCTTCTCCGCGAATGCCCAAGAGATGCACTGCCTCCTGCCGCACCTCCGGGCGGGAGTCACGCAAGCCGTTATAGAGTACCTGCTTTGCCAGTGCATCGGAAGCACTCGGCCCCGGCAAGAAGAGCGTGCGTATCTGCGTGCGAAAGTGCGGCTGGCGCATGGCTGCCGGGAGCTTGAACGTTTTGCCAGCCCACGTCCCACGTGCTAACCACTCCAGAAAGTAGGTGAAGAGGCGCTCGTCGGGATAGCTTCTCCCTGCCTCAATAGCCTCGCGGCTTTCCTCGCTCATCCAGTGGAATAAGCGCCAGGCCGCGCCGCGCCGGCCCTGGGCTGCCTGAACGACTAACTCAGCCGGCGGGGTGGCTCCCACAGACGGCGGGGCTGGCTCCGGCGTACCCTGCTGCCCATCCAGCCCAGAAAGCATCCCTGGCCCCTCAGACGGTGGAAACGACGATGATGGCTGCATAAAAGGCCCCCTTATCGAGCAGATAGAACGTCTTTTTCTCCCCTTCACCTACCGCACGTTCTATGCTATCGCGTTGAGACCTGTGGTTCCCCTGGGACACAACGAGCGGGAGGCAGCCGATTGCCGGCTGCCTCCCGCTCGTACCTGCAAGCGCGCGGAAACGCGCTAAAGATGAGGATGGAGTGAGTTCCGCCAAGGGGGTTCACTCACTCCGGTGCTTTTCTATTATAGAACACCCATTCTATGATGTCAAGCATTTTTGCACTTATCTCTTCAAAAACATTCTCCAGATCATGCTGCTCGAAGCATTGCGAAACCTTGCAGATTATGCTATAGTCGTATCAGTGTTTTGAGTCTCTGGAGGACAAGCCACAACAGTGGCGCGCCGCTCCAGTAACGTAGCCAGTTGAACCGAACGGACATCCGCGCACCCCTGGCTGGGCTGGCCCTGGCAGAAGTATGCAATCGCGCATATTTCGGGGGTGTTTTTGTCGGAGTTTGAAAGGGAGTCTGTATGAGTACCGATGGCAGTACGCTTACGACGCGCAAACTGCACAATACTCTTCTTGGAAGCTACCTGTCCTGGTTTATCGCCTGCTTCCACACAGGCAATAGCTAGCGGCCTTGAGGCCGTGTTAGGCGGCGTTGTCGCCGCGTAAGGAGTGTGAAGTTGTTCGGTCCTCACCTGATGATCGATGGGAGCAAATGCAACACCCAGAAACTCGCTGACCGCATTCTGATCGAGCAGATCCTCAACGACTACCCCAGTGCCATTGGCATGACCAAGATCGGCGGGCCATATATGTTCGAGTACCAGGCTCCCGACCCGGAATACTCCGGGGTTTCCGGCCTGGTGGTCATCGCCGAAAGCCATATCGCCATCCACACCTTCCCCGAACTCGACTACTTCACGATGGACATCTTCTCGTGCAAGAACTTTGACCACGAGACAGCCATCCGCTACATCAAAGACGCCCTCGAAGTGCAGGAGATGGACCGCATCCTCTTGCAGCGCGGCCTCAGCTTTCATGGCCCGCATCATGGCGCCTTTGGCAGCGATGCCGAGACCGGGCAGCCCCTGGAGCGCGCCTCTGGCCGCCGCGCCGAAGACCTGATCGGCGAGCGGGTCCAGCAGATGAACACGGGGCGCATGATCTGGCCGCAATATGGCGTGACGCCCGACTACGGCAGCTATGGCGCCAACGCGCCCAATCCGGCGCAAAGCCACGCCAGGAGCAATGGCAACGGGAATAGCAACGGGCATCAGCAGCACAGCGGGCCAGTAGACCTCAAGCCAACCGAGCCGGTGCAGATCAATCCCACCGCCTCGATCAGCGGCCTGCTGGATAAAATGGGCGGCCTGGGCGGCGAGGGGCAGAAGCTCTCCACCGCGCTCACGCTCTGGGAGCGCATGGTGCGCGACGCGGATTGCACTATTGTACTTGGACTCTCCGGCGCGATGATCCCCGCCGGCATGCGCGAGTTGCTGGTCTATCTGATCGAGCATCGCTACGTTGATGGCATCGTCATCAGCGCCGCCAACCTGTTCCACGATCTGCACGAGGCACGCGGCGCGCTGCACTATCGCGGCGCCGGCGAGGCTGATCTGCTCACCAGTGGTTACGAGCGCAGCGCTGATCTACTGGCCTCGCAGGAGGAACTGCGCCAGACAGAAGGACTGCTGATCGACTTCAGCGCCACGCTGGGCAAAGAGAACACGCTGACCACCAGCGCGTTCTTCCGCCGGCTGGGCGCGGCGCTGCGGCATATGGCCCCGCGCAAGGGCGTCATTCAGGCGGCAGCCGAGGCGGGCATCCCCGTGTACGCGCCCGACATCGCCAGCAGCCAGTTTGGCGTGGCGCTGGCGGCAGCGCGGGCGCAAGGCAAGGCGCGTATCCAGTTCGACACCACTGGCGACGCGCTGGAACTGGCCGGGCTGCTGAGCGGCGCCGGGCGCTCCGGCGTCATCCTGGTGGGCAGCGGCGCCTCGGCGCCCGCCGAACTGCTGCGGCAAGCCACGCGGCTCAGCAGCACGCCAGCAGCGCACAGCTACAGCGTCGCGCTTGGCGCGAGCGAAGCGCTGCCGGCTGAGGAAAGCGTTGCTTCCAGCACGGATGCCACGCTGACCCTGCCGCTGATCGCGCATGGCCTGGCCCAGCGCTGCCCCGGCACTCGCCCGGAGCCACACCGCAGCGAGGCACTCGCCGA
>CAZFWN010000342.1:1648-4508 GCA_964522745.1 uncultured Ktedonobacterales bacterium | reverse complement strand
CCAACCGAGCAATTCATGACCGACGCCGCGAACGGGCAGCTTCCCACCGTCTCCTGGATCGTCACTCCCGGCACCGTCAGCGAACACGCCCCGGCCAGCGTTTGCGTCGGCGAAAACTGGACCGTCCAGATGCTCAACTCGCTGATGCAGGGGCCAGACTGGTCATCAACCGCCGTTTTCCTCACCTGGGACGACTTCGGCGGCTACTACGATCATGTCGCGCCCCAGCAGATCGATGGCTACGGCCTGGGCTTCCGCGTCCCGCTGCTGGTCATCTCGCCCTACGCCAAGCACGGCTACATCGACCACACCCAGTACGAATTCTCCTCCATGCTGCGCTTCGCCGAGGACGAACTACATCTGGGGCAACTGACCAACCGCGATAAAGGCGCCAACAATATGATGAGCGCCTTCGACTTCAACCAGAGCGCGCGCCCGCCGCTCATCTTACATCAGCGCGGGTGCAAAGGAGCCACCCCCTACAACAACCCCGACTACGACGACTGATCTCCATCGCGCCTGTACTGATGCCCAGGTGGAATTCACCTGGGCATTCCACTTGTAGCGCCGGCCTCCGTGCCGGCCTGGGCAGGGCTGGGGGAATCCGCTCGCCAGAGATGATCTCTGGCGAGCGTGTACTTTTACTTGGCATCCAATGTGCAAGGTTGAGATGCTTAGGGGGCCTGGGCCTGCTGTCATATACCGTTGGAGAGGACACGCCCCAGAACAAGCGTTGAGCGCGCTTGTTACAAGACGCGCTCATTTCAGCAAAGGAGAGTACACATTATGGCCGGTGGTCAGCTTTCTTACGAGAACCCCGAACAAATCTACGCCCAGCTTTCTCCAGACCAGCGGGCGGCTATTGCCCGCGAGTTCATGCAAGGGCTGCAACAAGAGGGCAGTCCAATGGCACAGCAGTTTGCTGGCATGGACCCCTCGCAAGTCACTCCGCAGCAATTGGCCCAGATGCACCAGCACGCCAGCAAGAACCATCCTGGCCTGCTGGGTCGCGTCATGCGCCATCCCATCGCAATGGCAGCGCTCGGCGGCTTTGCTGCCTATGAGATCGACAAACACCTGACCAGATGACCTTCCTGGCCTTGGCACCCAAGGTGCAACAAAACTTCAGTGGGGATACTGGAGCAAGCGCTGCGTATCCCTCACTGCTACCTTTGAGTGTTTACTTACCAGTTCACTGAGGAGGAGTAACCGATGACACCTGGCGGCCAGCAATCCTATGACGACCCAACGGCAGTCTATGCCCAGTTGCCACCAGACCAAAGAGCAAACATCGCTCAAGAATTTATGCGGCAATTCCAGCAGTCCGGCGATCCCATCGCGCAGCAGTTCGCTGGGATCAACCCGAACAATATCACCCCGCAGCAATTAGGCGCCATCCACCAGCAAGCTCGCAAGAATCCAAACGTTCTAGAGCGCGTTATGCGACATCCCATCGCTGCCGCCGCGCTCGGCGGCTTCGCCGCCTACGAGATCGACAAGCACGTAAGGCAAAAGCACTAACATAACTGGCGGTTGGAACCACGCCTCTATAGGCATAGCTTCAACCGCCAACTTTCCTTTGAGATTAGAATTGGCGCCGCGCCGCGTCGGCAGCTTCCGCTAGCTCCTTCAGCCGCTCGAAGAACTCCTGCGACTGACCGATGAACAGCCCATCGTCCATCAATCCTTTGACCGCGCCCATTGCCACATGCTCCGTCTCAGTCGGACGAATGATCGAGACGGGCGGGAACTTGCGGCTCAGAAAGAACGTCGGTTCAGGCATAATCAGATTGGCCTGGAAGTCCTCCCCTTTCTGGGAGAGGTCTGGAAACGTCAACCCATTCGTGGGGTCGGTCAGAGGAACTGGCACATTTCCCCCACCCGGAGTCACCGCGTTGCCAGCCTTATCGTGCCAGGTCTGAAAATGCGAGGTCTCGGTTGGTCCGATGCTCAGCAAGATGCGCAGCACTTCCACATTGGTAACCCGCTGCGCCAGCGACGGATAGAGGCTGCTGCCTCCCTGCTCAATAAACCCAAAATGGAAAGCCGCCGTGTTGGCGATAGCCTGGAGATGCGCTGGCGAGTTGAGGTCATTATTATCTCTAGGAATCGCCGGGAATTTCCCGGTATTCAATCCTGGGATCGCTTGCGCAAACTCGTGATCACCCAGATCGGGATTCTTTGTGCTGCTGCGATAGCGCGTCCACCAACTGGTATCCACGCTCAGTTGGGTCAGGTTGGTGAGGCGTTTCCCGATCCGGTCTGTATTGACACCTGTTGCGACACTACCCTTTAGCGTGCGGAACTTATCCAGGTTGACCGGCTCCGCGCCTTTCGACATCAGATAGGCATTGATGAACGTGAAATGGCTAAACTCATCGTCCGTATTGTCGTGGATGTACTGAGACATATCCCCATCCAGGTTTTGCAAGGCGGCCTGGTAGGCCGGAATCCCGCTTCCTCCTGGAACTTCGCTGTCCGGGATACCTCCGAGTTCGTTATACTGCTGCCACAGATCGGTTTCGATAATCTCCGCCGCCGCCAGGAACCTGAGAATGGCAATGTCGCCTTTCGTTATCGCCGCGCTTGCCCTGCCCTCTGCGTGGGCCTGCCCAACATTCAGCAGCCCGGCGTTCGCCAACCCAACGCCGATAGCTCCAGCACCGCCTACCACCAGTCCCTTGCGCAAAAAGGACCGGCGGCTCGTGAATTTTCCTGACCGTTTTGTCACCTTTTCCAAGAGTCTTCTCCCTGTGTAATTGGTTTCATCTGGAGTCACCCCAGCCCAGGCCGGTATGCTCCGCAAAACAACGGATGCACCTGCGCAGTAGCACATCCGTACTCAGTCTCTGTGTACACA
>CAZFWN010000342.1:0-1548 GCA_964522745.1 uncultured Ktedonobacterales bacterium | reverse complement strand
CGCGCAACGGCAACACCGGCTATGTCACCCGCTTTCATGTGCGCACCGATTTCCTCAGCCGCTACGAGACGCACATCGTTGGCTCATCAATTCATCAAGAATACTGGATACCGGCAGAAGCCCTTGACGAGTTCAACCGTAATATCGTCGGCAAGATCGAAGTCATCGCCGAATTTCACGATCCAGAACTTGGCAAGCAGAAAGAATCCAGAGATGCTGAAAACCGAGCAGATCACCTCGATCAAGGATGAGCGCGTACAAGAAGCGCGTACACTCACCTCAGCAGCCGGGTGCAGAAGCGCCCGCCGGCAAAGCACTGCTGTTGCTGCTTAAATGCGACCAAATCATGACGCTCGCCCAGGTCGAGAAAGACACCGGCACCTTCGGCCCGGAGCGCGACGCCCTACTGGCACCGCTCTTCGCCCGGCGCTGCATCCAGGTGCTTCCTGACGGCCAGAGCATCCAACTGACCGACGAGGGCGAGCGCACCCTGGCCCACCTCTGGAGTACCGTCGAGAAAGCCGAGCAGCGTGCCTTTGCCGGCTTCTCCGATCAAGAGATCGCCCAACTCCGCAGCTTCCTCCAGCGCATCCAAACCAACTGCACCGCCATCACCAATTGATGCTCTTTTCTTTTTTCGTCAGGCACGCTTTAGCTCTCACGCCGATTTGCTGAGAGAGCTTCTCAAGAAATCCCCGGAATAGCTGCTTTGAGCAAGATAGAAGAAGTGTGTATCCGTCCTCCACGCTATACTGATCACGTTACCACTCCTGGAGGCGGTCCGTGTGTTCCAGGTGGTAGCCATCAGAAGTATCAAGGAGCATCCAGGTATGATCGAACAAGCTCTCCCACTCATCACGTTCTACAAAGGTTGGACTCGCTACCAGCAAAACCTGATCAAAATGATCGCGCCGCTTTCCCCCGAACAACTGGCTTTCCCCGCCGCATCGCATCAATGGACAGTCGGGATGCTGGCCCAACATATCGTGGGCAATCGTGTCTGGTGGTTCCAGGTGTGGATGGGCGAAGGGAGTCCCGACCTTGCCCACATCGCGCACTGGGATCCCCAGGACGTAGAGTGGCAGCCCGTGCGTGACGCGGCTTCCCTGGTTACCGGGCTTGAGTCCACCTGGGGCATGATTGACGATGCGCTTGCCCGCTGGACTCCCACCGATCTTGGGCATGTCTTCCAACCTCCAGCAGCCTTGCGGGAAGATGAGCGGGAAAACTTCTCTCCATTCACACGGGAGTGGATCGTCTGGCATGTCCTCGAACACGAGATTCATCACGGGGGCGAACTTTCCTTAGCCCTGGGAGGGCATGGTCTGGCGGGGATCTATGACCTTTGACGAGCGGTGATCATAGCAATCAGGCGTCGATAAAAGGGATATGACCCCACGCTCTGGCGAGCAAAGAAGAGTTACCCGCGCTGGGGCGCGGGTATTTTCTTCAGCTTCCATGCTATAATGATCCTACAATCGACCAGGCCGATCCTCTACCACCCACCTTCTGCTCTTAAAGGGGTAACGAGCCATGTTTGGACTGAAA
>CAZFWN010000341.1:0-4563 GCA_964522745.1 uncultured Ktedonobacterales bacterium | reverse complement strand
TGGCGCCATCCTGCTCGTACAACATCTCGCCTCCTATGACCGGATCGTCTGGCTCATCCGCCACTAACGCCAGGCTGAAAAAACGCGCTGCCCACCACACGTGTCCCATTGACATGCCCCCTTGATATTGTCTATACTGCTGACACCCTGGGCGCGCAGGAGCATTCGACCCGTCGAGGGTACTGAAAGAGGGTACTGAAAGAGAGGGGGGTGAAACGGCATGTTTCGCTTGCTTCAACAACAACGCTTCCCCTGGGCGCCAGGGTCATTTGTGCTGACGGTGGCGCTGCTGGCGGCGCTGGGCCGCCTGCTGCCCGCGCCCTTTGATTCCGGCCATTTCAGCGGCGGCGGCCTGACCATCGAACTTGGCGCGATTGCGCTGGCCGTCGCGGCGGTTATCGCCGTGCTGTCGCTGGTGCGGGCGCCGCAGGCCAGCCCCTTTGCGCGCCTGCCCAGCACACGGCTGACTCGCGCCCGCTTTGTGCGCGCCCTGGCGCGGGCGGCGGTGCCGCTTGGCGTGGGCTGCGCGCTGCTCTGCCAGGGCATCGGGCGCTCGCTGGTGCAGAATGATTCCACTTCGCTTGGAACCAATGCTACTGGCATTCTACTGCTGGGGCTGGCGCAAATCTTCTTTTTCGGCGGCTTCGCGCTGGGCATCTTTCTGCGCCCGTTCTCGCTGGCGCCGGTGGCCCGGCCCCCGCTGCGCACCGCGCTGTGGGGTCTGGTCGTGCTGGAGTGGCTGCTGCTCTTCGCCGCCGCCTATCTGGCAAATGGCCTCGGCCAGCAGGGGCCGCAGACGGTGATGCAGGCCATACCCACGCTGCTCTTTGTGGACTCAACGAGTCTGGCGCTGATCGCCGGCAGCGTGCTGCTCTTCCGCCGGGCGCTGGCTCAGGCCGAGCAAGATGCCGGCGGCCCGATTGTGCGCGGCGACTGGCTGCGTATCTTCTGGGACTGCGGCGGGCTAAAAATTTGCCTCTATGGGCTGGCTATCGCACTGATGGGCGTGGGCGCGCTGCTGCCGCTGGATGCCGCCGCGCCCGTCTGGATTATCCCTGGCTGCGTCTATCTGATCCTGATGCTGGCGGCAGCCTTCTCGCCCTCGCCGGCGCCCGCCATGCTGCCGGCATCCACAGCCACGAACGGTGGGGCGAGCGTGGCCGGTCAAGCGGGCCTGTAGCGCGGGCCACTGTGCCCGCGCTACCAGCAAAAGACCGCGCAACAATGAAAGACAGTGACTATGAAGAGCATTTCACCCGGCACCGTCGCGCTGGTCGGCTCCGGCGAGTTTCTGCCACTGATTGAACCATTGGACCAACTGCTGCTTAAACGGCTACACGAAACGCCGCGTGTGGTCGTGCTGCCCACCGCCTCGGCGCCAGATGGGCCGGGCGTGCCGGAGCGCTGGGCCAAGATGGGCGTCGAACACTTCAGCCGGCTGGGCACAGAGGTCGAGCCGCTTATGCTGCTGACCCGCGCCGATGCCGAATCGGCGGACCTGGCCGCTCGCATCGCCGCCGCCAACTTCGTCTACTTCTCCGGCGGCAAGCCGCAGTATCTCCTCGCCACCCTGCGCGACACCCCCTGCTGGCAGGCCATCCAGGGCGTCTACAACGCCGGCGGCGTCGTGGCCGGCTGCTCTGCCGGCGCGATGGTGCTGGGCGCGGGCATGGTCGATTTCCCCCGCCTCTGGCGCACCCTGCCGGCGCTGGCTCTGGCGCCAGATGTCGCGGTCATCCCGCATTTTGATGAACTGCCCAGAGCCTTCACCATCCTGGCGCGCCCGGCGGCCCGCCAGATAGTCATCGCCGGCGTAGACGGCTCGACGGCGCTGGTCTATTCCGATCAGCAATGGACCGTTCAAGGGCGCGGCACGGTGACGATCTTTGGCAACCGGGGCAAAAAGGTCTATCACGCGGGAGAAAGCGTGCAGATTACCACGTAAGCTTGTCCGCCTCCTCTCTAATGGGATTACAGAGCTACTCAACCGAAAGGAACCTGACACATATATGAATCCCTCTGATGATCGGCTGGCGCGCATTGAGGAGCGGCTGGCCCGGCTGGAAGCGCTGGCCGGCGTGATCCTCAATCATATCGGTCTGCATCCTCAAACAGCCAATCAGGCGGTTGAGAGTGCGCTGCGCCGGCAGGCGCCAGGCTACAACCTGACAGACGAGGTCAAGGCGCTGCTGCGCGCCGGGCGCAAGGTCGAGGCCATGCAACTGTATGGCGAGCGCACCGGCTCGGACTTCAAGGCAGCCAAGGCCGCCATCGATGCCTTAGAAAAGCAGCTCTAAGCAGAAAGGGACACTCCTCATGGACCAGCGAGAATACGCTCGTTTTATCCGGTTAGAAGCCAAGATGCGTCATATGGAAGAGGCGATGAAGACGTTGATTACCCGGTTGGGCATGGACCCGGCAGAGTTTCTGCCGCAGGAGATGCTCCAGAACCCGGCACTGAACCCGGCTATCCGCGAAGCGCTGCTGCGCGGCGATAAAATCAAGGCGATCAAGCTCTACCGCGAGCAGTACGGCGGCGGCCTGGAAGAAGCCAAAGAGGCCATCGACAAGATGCTCTAAGGGACAACTGCTGTATGGGCCAATGGCAATATAAGAGCGCCACTATCCTGCTTGAAGATAATCAATATGTGCTGACCCTGCTCGATGGGAGGAAGCTGTGGGGCATCGACATAATTATGAACTACTGGGCCTCATACGGGTGGGAATTGGTCAGTCTGGTTCCCATACAATCTGTCTATAATTACCATCTCGTGGAAACACCTACCTACGATGTAATACGGCTTATCGCCGTCTTTAAGCGCTGGCAAGAAACGCCCCAGCCAGGAGGCGGGAGTGCTGGTCCCAGGATTTCTGGCCCGCTCACGGCGCCACAAGAATAGCAAGCCAGGGAGGGCCACGTACTATTCCGCGCCAATGGGGCGACAAACCAGCAGCGGCCCAACAACCGCGCCTGAAGGCGCCCCTGAAGGCGAAGCGCCACAAAGCCGGCCTTCACCGGCTCGGACCAGGACCGCTCGCAGGCCGTCTGAGGCCGCGTAGGCGGCCTTCGTGGCTCCTAGCCTCAAGGTGCGTCTTCAGGCGCGGCCTCCCCATCTAGTTGACAGGTTGCCAGGCAAGATGTTAGACTGCAAAGAGAGTCGAGCAGCGCCATCGCGTGGAGAGAAACCATCATGCAGCAAGCATTTTGCACTAACTGCGGCAAGCCCTTGACGCCAGGGGCAGCCTTTTGTCCCTCTTGCGGCGCGCGAGCAGAAGCGCCGGCGGCGGTGCCCGGCGCCATGCAGACCGGCCAGGCTGGCTATATGCCCGGCTCCAGCTCGCCGGCCACCTTCAGCCCCCAGCAGCCAAACGCGCCGGCTGCCGCCCCCAAGAGCCAGACCGGCAAGATCATTGGCGGTCTGATCGGCTGCCTTGCCCTCTTTCTGCTGGTGGTCCTGGCGCTGATTGGCGCGCTGGTCTATGGCATCCTGAAACAGCAGGCGATCTTCTTCTTCATCGGCCTGGTCGGGCTAGGGCTGATTATCCTGGTCGGCGTGGGCATTGAACATCTGATCCGACGGCTCTACCACCGCGCCAGGGGCGGTATTCAAGCGATGGAGCGCCCTGGCTTTGGCTACACCGGCCAGCGCACCCAGTATCAGCAGCACCGCCAGCAGCACCGCTTCCACCCGATCCGCTTTCTGATTACGCTGGTGCTTATCGCTGCCGCGCTCTACGGCGGCCTCTTCCTCTACTACAGCCAGCAGTTTAGCGGCGACTGGCAGGGCGTCCTCAGCGTTGGCGGTGTCCAGCAAGGGCTGCTCCTGACCAACCTGCACATTTCGCTCTCGTTCCAGCGCCCGGCCAACCTCTCGACCTCTGACCCTGGCGCGATTGAGCTTACCCAGGTCAACTTTACGCAAGAGACCGCGCAAGCCTGCAATAAGAAAGGCAGCCAGGCAAGAAGCTATCAATTCACCGGCAGCACCTCGCGGCTGGACGCCTCGCAGGTGTCGGTGACCCTGACGAGCAGCCAGGCAAGCCTGCCGCTCCAGGGCACCTATCAGGCCGGCAAGTTTATGCTCAACGGGACATCGCAGGGCAAGCCGGTGACGCTGACGCTGCAAAAGGGCGGCCAATCAGACTTTAGCGCCACCTGCAAGCAGCTTACTTGATAGCGCGCCAGCTATTTGACTACGGCCAGGCACGATGCTAGACTAAAGGAGGGAGCAGGTCTGCTCCCTCCTGACCCATCTCTAATCCACTGATCACACGCGAAGGAGGTAGACCCGATGGCAGCGGTAGAATTGTTCCCTGGTATCACTTCAGACAATGAAATCTGGAGTGGCAAAGCTATGATTAAAGGCACGCGCATTCCCGTTTCGCTCGTACTCGGCCAGCTCTCTATTGGCGCAACTCTGGAAGAACTGCACGAGGAATACGGGCTGACAGAAGAGCAGGTCCATGCTGCCCTGGGCTATGCAGAAAAAAGAATAGAGGATGAGGTCATCTATGTCACTCGTCCCTAACTGGTCATTTTTGCTCGACGAAAATGTTGATAAG
>CAZFWN010000340.1:0-4584 GCA_964522745.1 uncultured Ktedonobacterales bacterium | reverse complement strand
CCCCCCAACGGTTTTGAAGACCGCACCAAGCACCGGCCCAGAAACGCCTCCATGAAGAAACGTGAGGAAATTTTTCACATGAAATCAGGCGAAAATTCCTTGAAACTAGAACTCTTAGAAACTAGAACTCTTAAAAAGGAATTCCAGAGATAAGTGCCATGATTATATCGCGCCTGGGAGGTCATTGTACAAGTCTCTACACCCTCTCAGACCAAGAAATGTGCGCAGCATCTCTAGACAAGGTGGCAACAGCCTTGCTATACTGCTGTCTGGTAATCTCTTATGGAAGGATGCAAAAACGCTCTATGACAGAACAGGTGCCTCTCCAACTCTTGGGAGATGTGAATAAAGATAGGAAGCTGCTCAACCTACATATTTTGGGGACTGATCAGCGAGCGCTTTGGGATGAAATTGTTGTCGGCGCTCCACACGGCCACCTGCTGCAATCCTGGGCCTGGGGGGAACTCAAAGATGCGTTTGGCTGGCGCGCGCTGCGAGTGGCCCTCTGGGACCATGACCAGCGCCATCTCCTCGCTGGCGCGCAGATACTCTTTCGCCCACTGCCCTTGTTGCCTTTTTCTATCGCCTATATTCCCAAAGGGCCGCTGCTTGACTGGTCAGATGCAGCGCTCTGCCAGCACTTTTTTCAAGCACTTCATCCCTTGCTGCGCGCCCGGCGAGCGGCTTTTTTGAGGATTGATCCCGATCTTCCTGAGCATATCTCTGCTGTGATGGGAGAGGGCGGCGAAGCTGCTGAGGCTGATACGACTGATGACACGTTGTTTGGCGGGCTGTATCGTATGGCCCAGGGCAGTAGTGCCGTCCAGCAGTTGCGCTCGCTTGGATTTAGCGCTGTAGAGGACAGTATTCAACCACGTCGAACGATTGCTATTGATCTGTTGCCCGATGAGAAGGCGATCTCGCAGCGCCAGAAGCCCAAGTGGCGCTATAACGCCGGTCTGGCTGCGCGCAAAGGCGTCACGGTTCGCCCGGCTGCGAGCGTGGAGGATTTGCGGCGTTGGTATGCGCTGATGCAGGTGACCAGCGAGCGGGATCGCTTTGCCGTCCATACTTTTGACTATTATCAGCGGGCCTGGGAATTGATGAAGGCGGCTAATCAGGCGGAACTCTTCCTGGCCGAGCATGAGGGGAAACTTCTGGCTGGTATCTTTGTGACACTGGTGGGGCGCGAGGGCATCTACCTGTATGGCGCGTCCGGCAACGAGGGCCGCAATGTCATGCCCAATCATCTGCTTCAGTGGGAGGCGATGCGCTGGTGCAAGGCGCGCGGAGCGACACTCTATGACCTGTGGGGCATCGCAGAATCTGAAGACCCCAACGATCCGATGGCTGGGGTCTACCGATTCAAGCGTGGGTGGGGCGGCAAGATGGTTCGTTATATCGGCTCGTTTGATTATGTCTATTCGCCGCTGATCTATCGTGGCGTCCGGTGGGGGCTAGAGTTTCTCAAACGCCGGGAGGCTGCGCGCCTCCGGCGGCAGACGACCACAAGCGAACCAGTACAGGAAGAGCAAGAGAAATAACCAGAGAGCGCAGTGGGTCTGCTCCAACGTTGGAGCAGACCCACTGCGCTCTCCAAGCAAATGTCTTGTTTGCTGAGTATCATACCTTCGCTTTGCGCCAGCGCCCGCTGCGGAAGCGCCAGGAGGCCAGAAACGCTTGTGTCCAGAAATCTGCCGCCATTGCCAGGCGCGCGCCTGGCAGCGCCAGTAACGGGATCAGAATCAACGCCACCGGGATGCGCACGCCCCAGGCGCCCACTGCCCGCACCACCACCGGCCACTTCGTATCTCCTGCACCACGCAGCGCCCCATTGCAGATAAAGCTGATCGAAAGCGCCGGCAAGGTCAGCAGCGAGAACCGTAGTGAAAACGCTCCCGCCTGAACGACGCTGCTATCCGCCACAAACAAGCTTAGCAGCATTTCTGGCAGGAGCAACGCGCACAGTCCCATCCCCAACATAAAGATGAAGCATGGGCGCAGGGCTGCCCAGGTCGAGCGCTGCGCTAGATCAGGATTTTTGGCGCCCAGCGCCTGTCCCACCAGCGTGGTAGCTGCGACAGCAAATCCCAATCCAGGTAAGGTGCCGATGCTTTCGATGTTGTTAATGGTCAGATTAGCGGCGTAGGTGGCAGCGCCCAGGCCGACGACAAACCGGCTAAAGGTGACTACGCCGAACTGAAGCACGAACAACTCTGCTGCCGAGGGTAGACCCACGCGCATGACCCGCAGCATGACGCTCCAGTTGGGCTTGAGCGCCAGCCAGGTGAGCCTGGGGCTGACCGGGTGTTTCCGGCTCAGGAAGAAGAGGGCCAGCGCGGCGCCCATCGTCCAGCCGGCGGCGGCTCCGCAGGCTGAGCCAATCACTCCCAGGGTGGGAATACCCACTGCTGGGATACCATTCATCAGTATCCAGGAAGCAGCGATGTTGGTGCCATTGACTACCAGCATGACAATGAGCGGGCGCCTGGTGTCGCCGGCTCCGCGCATGGCGGCATTGGCAGCATAAGCGATGCCCACTGCTGGCAGACCCAGCGAGAAGATGCGCAGGAAAGACGCTACCAGATCGGCTAAGGTGCCCTGGACTCCCAACACATCGGTGATGGCATGTGCCAGCGGCACAGCCAGCACCGCCAGCAGGATGCCGCATAGCAGCCCCAACAGGATGCCCTGTCCAGTGCCCTTTGTGCTAAGTTCCCGATCTTGTGCGCCGACGGCCCGCGCCACCAGGGCCGTTGCTCCGACGCCCACCGCAAAAAAAAGCGTCAGCACCACCCAGACGGTGGTGCTGCCCACGCCGACGGCTGCGACGGCGTCTGCGCGGCCATACCCCAACTGCTGGATGGCGCGCGTACTTAAATGCCCGGTTAAGAAGGTGTCCGAGAGGCCCACAAATAAGGCCAATAATTGCTCGCCGATTGCCGGCAGCGCCAGCGCCCAGACCCTCTTGCGCAACTGTATGCGATCCTGCGCTGGCATTTCTTTGGGAGGCGAAGCCGGCTGGCTTGCCGGTGCCACTAACCCTGTGCTGGCTGTGCGCACCTTTGGCACGACCAGCGCAGATCCCGCGCCCCCAAATGCGCGGGTGGAAACGAGTGAACGCATGAGAAACGATACAGACAAAAAATGGCGCGTCATCATCCGCGCCTGCGAAAACCGATCAGTAAACATTATTGCCACGCCTCGACCAACACAAATGGTGATGAAATCTCTTGTATTGATAGAGACGGCCACGCAGCCTTAACGGTAACGTAAAAGTTGTTTTGTTTGACAGTTTACATTTTCTCCTCTACAATACGCGCACCACATCATGCCTGCTTCTGCTCGCAGCAGTGAAGGAGAGCTTCTCATGCACAGGCGTGTTCCTTTTCACCATGTGTTCTCTCGTTTCCTCTGGTTGCTCAGTGGTCTGCTGGCGCTTGTCTTGCTGAGCGGCTGCGCGGCAACAGGCCAGCAGTTGGTCAGTCCAGGTGCCGTTCCGGTAGACCAGATCGCTCTGCCGTTGCCTCCTGCTGGTGCTGCTCTGCTACGCGTGCCAGAAGATTACCCTACTATTCAGCAGGCAGTTGATGCCGCGCGCACTGGGCAGATCATCGTGATTGAGCCGGGCATCTATCATGAGGCCGTTCGGGTCAAAACGCCAGGGATTACTATTCGTGGGGTAGATCGCAATGGGGTGATTCTTGAGGGCGACTTTACCCGCCCGAATGGGATCGAGATCGAGGCCAACAATGTCGTGGTCGAGAACATGACAGCGCGCGACTACGCTGGCAACGGGTTTTATTGGGATGGGGGCAAGGACGAGCCGGGCAGCGAAAAGCATCCACTCTCCGGCTATCGCGGAAGCTATCTCACCGCCTATGCCAATGGGGACTATGGCATCTATGCCTTCAACTTTCAGAATGGCGAGTTTGACCATAGCTACGCCGCAGGCAGCCCGGATTCAGGGTTCTATATCGGGCAATGCTACCCCTGCAACGCGGTCATCGATCAGGTGGTTTCGGAGTGGAGCGCGCTGGGCTATTCGGGCACCAACGCCGGCGGCAACCTGATTATTCGTGATTCGATCTGGCGCAACAATATGACGGGCATCCTGCCCAATACGCTGGATTCTGAGCAGCTTCCACCTGAACATCAGGCGGTACTCATGAACAATCAGGTCTATGATAACAACAACATCCAGGCGCCGGCTAAACCACTTGAATACGCACTGATTGGCACAGGCATTGGATTGCCCGGCGGCGTAGGCAATGTGGTTATCGATAACCACGTCAGGGACCAGCAGAACTACGGCATCATGGTCATCGGCAACATCGATAATAACTTCTGGGTTCCCTCCGATAACCGAGTGATCGGCAATGTGGTCAGCAATTCCGGGGTGGCTGATCTGGCGCTGGCCGCTCCATCGGGGACCGGCAATTGCTTCTCTGGGAACACTGCCAGCCGCACGCTGCCAGCGCTGATTGAGCAGAAATATCCCTGCAATACGCCGCTGACCCACCTGCAAGGCGGCGACCCCAGCATTACACCCGTCGTGCTGGCGAGGTTTCTCTATGCGCGCAG
>CAZFWN010000339.1:0-4589 GCA_964522745.1 uncultured Ktedonobacterales bacterium | reverse complement strand
GAGGTGCAGGCACTGCCAGCTGCGGGGCAGACCGGCGAGGCGGCTCAAGCTGCCACGGCGAAACGGACGACAGGGAAAGCGATCACAGCGCAGTTTCAAACGCTCGATCCGGCACAGTCAACAGAAAGCGAGGGGAGCAGCAATGGGCATCGGTCCTTTCGCCGCCAGCGCTCAGCTGCCTAACGAGGCTCATGCTCAGGTGCCAAAACCGCGCTTCAGCACGGCGGAACGGTTGCGGCGGCTGGAGGAGGCGATGACGTTCTTGCGCCAGCACCTCGCCGCTGGCCCTCAGCCCGCACGGAGGCTCCTCAAAGCTGCCAACATGGCCGGCATCGCGGAGCGCACGCTGTACCGCGCCAACGACCTGCTGGGCGTGAGGACTGAACGGGCGGGCGGCTATGCGGCGCACGGTCAATGAGTCTGGTTTCCACCAGCGGCGACGGTGGCATTGGGCAAGCCTGCTGCTGGGAGTGGAGCGCCAGCACTGGCGTCTCGACGACACGAAGCTGCCACTTGGAACACATGCTAAGCTCCCATCCCCTGAAGGGGATGGGAGTGTCAAAGCAGGTTCGACGGAAAGCTGGTGTTCACTCTCTCAAGGGAGTCTACCGGGCCCCGCGCATCCTGCGCTCTCAGGCTGGCTTGCTGTACGGGGTGCCATCAGGCAGGGTTGCACCCTCCAGATCGCTCGCCTGTTTCCATTGCTCAGCAGTGATGCTGGCCCCGCGCAAGTTGACCTCGAACAGGGTGGCATGGCTCAGGAAGGCATCGTTCAGGGTGGCCCGGCTCAGATTAGCCTGGCTCAGGGTGGCATCGTTCAGGGTGGCCCGGCTCAGATTGGCCCCGCTCAGATTGGCTCGGCTCAGGTCAGCCTGGCTCAGATAGGCGTCACTCAGGGTGGCCCGGCTCAGATTCGCCCCGCTCAGGCTGCCCTCGCTCAGACTGGCTCGACTCAGATTGGCTCCGCTCAAATCGGCCTCGAACAGGTTGGCTGACCTCAAGGTGGCCTCGCTCAGATTGGCCTCAACCAGGATGGCGCCGATCAGCCTGGCCTCGCTCAGATTGGCACCCACCAGCGCGGCCCTGCTCAGGTCAGTTGCGGTCAGGTCAGCTCCGCTCAGGTCGGCTCCATTCAGGGAAATGATGGCTTTCTCTGATTCGATCAGTTTCGCTTCATACAGAAACTTGAGGAGTGCTGCTTTGCGGCCTTTGTCCAACTGACGAAGGACAGTCAACGTGCGGGCGCGGGCCACCTCTCTGATTTCATCGCCTGCTTGTGATCCACGCAACTTCCCTTGGAGCAATAACTCAGCCATGCGGTCTAAATAGGTCTGGAGGGCTGTTTCTCGCTGTTGATCGAGTGCCAGGTCCATATCAGCCTGGCGGCGCTGCTCCGCCAGTTCGCTCTCTGTTTTGCGCTGCTGTTCAGCCAACTCCAGGTCTTTTTTGTGTTGCTCATCACTGAGTTTTTGCTGTCGTTGGCTTTGTTGGACAGTGAACCACAGCCCTCCTCCTGCCAGC
Organism: uncultured Ktedonobacterales bacterium; assembly: GCA_964522745.1. Classification (GTDB taxonomy): domain Bacteria; phylum Chloroflexota; class Ktedonobacteria; order Ktedonobacterales; family DATBGS01; genus DATBHW01. The sequence goes on along the minus strand of CAZFWN010000339.1, from coordinate 3,068 downwards.
ACCCCTGGAATAATGAGCAGTTGCATCCAGTCCCAGAGGGTCTTGGTTGGAGGCACAGTTAATCCAGTCCAGCCCCATCCAAAGAGATACCCGCCCAGGATACTCAAGACCGCCAAGCCCAGCACCACCATCAGCAGGCTGGTCAGGAGGCGTGCCCTCAAGGGAGATGTCTTCTCGTGCATACGATCCTCTCAAACTGTGTGGTCTTTTCTTCAGGTTACTGCTCTGCTCCCTCGTTGGGGGGCGCTTCCGGGGTGGGACTGGGCGGAGAGGTTGCCGGGGCGTCCGCTTTGGTCTGGCGCGGCGTGCCCGGGATGGCCTGGACCGCGTGGAAAGCCGCCTGCCCTAGCGCCCCAACCTCGTGTGCCAGCCCGGCCACCCGCAGTTGGTCTGGCAGCCTGATGCGCCAGCGTCCGGGGAAAGAGAGCAAGGCACCAAAAATCGCAACGGCCAGGAAGAACAGCACGCCGCCGCTGTGGCCGACGAAGGGCACCTTCAGCCCAAACTGGCTGGCCAGACTGAGGAGCGCCGCCCCCATCAGGCCGAGCATGGCCCAGCGGGGTCGGAAGCCCGCCCAGAGCAACGAGACCGCCAGGATCAGACAGCCAGGGGCCAGAAAGGCGCCGGAGAGCAAGGACAGCCCCAGACTTCCGAGGCCCGCCAGGGTGGGCAAGCCCATCAAGCTGAGCAGCCCATTGAAGAAGGTGGCGCCATTGAGCGGTGGAATGGTGACGGAAGGCACTGTTGACTGCGACGGCGACGAGGTGCAGTTGCCCGCGCCAAAGAAGTTGGCAACTGCGTTACAGGCAGTGCTGCCCCCGGTGCTCACGGTATTGGCGGCCTGTTGGGCGCCGTTGACGACGTTCTGCACCTGGCTGGTCAGGTCCGGCGCGTGACTGATCGCCTGAAAGAGTTTGGGCAAGAGGATCAAATCAACGGCTGCGGCCCCCACGATGAGCAGCAGCGTGCCGCCAAAGAGGAAGAGCAGTCCGTACAGGCCCACCATGCCCGCGCGAAGCATGTGCTGGGCGTACAATCCCATCATGCCTAGAAGAACCAGGACGGCTCCCACGATCACCTCCCAGACGCCGCTCGTCCAGGCTCCACTGAGCGGGTTCTGGGTGATCGAGGCCGTCAGCCAGCCAACCGTTGCCAGCACCCCGCCGGCCAGGAGCAAAACGCCTGCAGAGCGCTGCCAGAGCTGCTCAACGCGGCGCCAGAGCTGCTGAAAGCGCTGCCAAGCGCCTACCACCCGCTGCCATCCCTGCTGCCCGGTGCGCCACCACGGTTCCATCTGGCGCATGTCCGATGAAGTCATCTGATGATTCCTCCTGGAAAGGCTGCACGCCTTTCCGCTGGTCCTCCTCCTTCCGGTGGCAGGAGGAGGTGCTGAGATCGGCAGGTCGCTGGTCGGCAGCGTCCCGGTCCACGGTCACTCGCGGTCGACAGACCTGCTACTCCTAGAACAAGAGCAGGGGCGCCAACCTTGTAGGTCGTCTCGCCTTTGCCCGTGCTCGCGCAGCAGTCCCCTCTATGCAGGGCGAACGCCAGCCGTGCGGCAGGCTACGCAGCAGCGAGGAGAGCAGCCCCGCTGATCGTTGGCATGGCCCAGAGAGAACCGGATGATAAGGATCTGTTACGTCGGCGGGCGTCTTTCCGGGGCGGCTCTCGTGATGCGGTGCAAGATCACGATTGGCTCACCCAGGAGCGGCTCGTCACGAGCAGAAAGAACCACCCGATGTGAGCCACGAAAACCGGAGGGTTGCTCCTGGGTGTCCCCCCCATGTAGTAATGCAGATCACGCTCGCTGGGTGACGCCCTGCACTGGCTACGCTTCCAGATGGGTCCGATAGAACAAGAAAGGGCCAGTGTGTCAGGACCGCTCCCACGCTGGGAACACGCTTGGGCGGCAGCACCGTACTCCAGGCAGGAGGAATGCCGGCGGAAGGGGGAGTGGACGCTCTCGAGCATGGTCGGGAGCGGAGACAACGGGAGCAGGGTTTGCTGCACAGCAGCGGCTGCTGGAGGCCAGCAAGCCGGAAAGGAGTCGCCCCATGATGTGGACCACATCAGGGCGGACAAGGTCTTATCTCCATTATCCACGATTGGTTGACCAGCCTTGGCACGCGTCTATTGCGCCGCCAGAGGCACGAGGGCTGGGGAGAGCCTTCTTGAGCGCAGGGCCGTCGCTGGCTTCGCGCCTGCACGGCGATCTGGGAGTGACAGGGAAGGGGGCTCGCTCATGGTCATGATGCAGGAGGTCGTCGAGGGACTCACGGTGGTCCCAAACGAGGTGGAGACGTGGGTCGCGCTCGCCCGGCGGCGCGACCGGGTGGGCCAGGAGGCATTCGAGCGGTTATTCCAGTCTCATCACGGGGCGATTGGCACCTATCTGACGCATCTGGTGCCGCAAGAGGAGGTCGCCCGCGATCTGGCGCAGGACACGTTTGTGGCCGCCTGGCAGGCCCTGCCCCACTTTGCCGGCGAGACACACTTTCGCGCCTGGCTCTATCGGATTGCGACTAACAAAGCCTATACCTACCTCCAAAAGCGGCACCCGATCAGCCTGGAGGCGCTGCTGGAGCAAGAGGAAGGGGAAGCAGCGGCCCTGGTAGCCCAAGCGGGGGAGTGGGAAGAGCACCTGGCGGTGAACGACCTGATCGTCCAGGTACTGGCATGCCTCTCCCCCCGGTCACGCACCTGTCTGCTGCTGCAAGACTACGTGGGCTGTTCCCAACGGGAGATTGCCCAGGTCTTGGCTATCAGTGAACAGACCGTGGCAGCCTATGTCAGTCGTGCCCGGCAGCGTTTTCGGCAACTCTATCGGCAGTTGGACAGGAGCGAGCCAGGGATACCCTGCCGGGAACACGAGGTGCGATCAGCAGGCGGCTGAGCAGCCAGAAGTGGTCAGCGGAGGTCAAAGGGGAGCGTCTTGCAGCCTGGGAGCACACATGGTATGCCCCCTATGGGGAAGGTGTGGCGGTCCTCAAGGGTGTCGCACTGCTCTCCTTTGCAGTTCCAAGGCCGCTCTCTTAACGCCGGGCCTTCTTCTCGGCAGTCAAAAAAAC
>CAZFWN010000338.1:0-4597 GCA_964522745.1 uncultured Ktedonobacterales bacterium | reverse complement strand
GCAGCAAGCGCAGCGTCTATCGCGCCCTCGTCCTCTACCGCGACGACCTGCCCCAATTCGATGCCTTCCGCAAAGCGCTCAAAGACGCGACCCTTCCAGAAACGCCCTGGGTATTAGAAACTGTACATGAGTAGCAACAAATCCTGGTGGTCAAGAATAAATACTCTGGCGGAGCGTATCTGGTTTCGCCAAACCAATGCAGAAGAAGCTGGAGCAAATTTTTCTCGCTATGAGAGAGTGTATGGGCAAAACCCCCGACGTGTCGTCGCTCGTCACCCTTCTGGTCACTATGTAGCGATGGAATACTACTACCAGCAGGAGTGGAATGTTGCGGTATGGGAAGAGGAGACGGGGAAGGTTGCGTGGACGCAGGAAAGAACCAAAAACCTCTGTTGGCTCAAACAAGGGACGGAGGTGGCGCTGCTGACCAAGCGGACTGCCTATGGGCGGTTGGGAGCGCCCTATGAGCAGGACATATTTGAGCGACGAACCTGGCCGGGTAATACCCTCATCAGTTCATGCCGAGTCACCTGGGCTTGGGGATGGCCTGATAGCATTGTGGTATCTCCTTACGATAATTTAGCAGCGATTCGTTATCTGGATGAAGGCATCTCTGGCTGGGAATTTGTTATCATCTCTGATACGGGAGATTACCAATTAAGGGGGGCAGGTGTTGAAACAATTGGTAATCAGCCAGCCATTCATACTTTCCCTGGTTTCAGTCCTGATGGGCGCTGTGCTGTCTCCGGCTATCATACGAAGTTTGTTGAGAATAAGCTGGGCTATTTGGCCCCTCTTGAGCGTAATAGCTTTGAGATAGGCTATATCATGGTAATATGTATCCTTGAAGCAACCTACTATGCCATTCCTATCAGGGATGCGGTTCCTGCGAAACTTGCTGAAGATGATCTCGATGATGCCGATGAGACTATTGCCCCGACCCAATCAGTCTTTCTTGACAACGAGCATTTCACAACAACCTTTCCAACAGGGGAGAAGCGCACCTATCACGTGAAGGGCTACCTGCCCTGATCCTGCTCCTGTGCCTGGCCGTCAATGACTTGCTTCAGCCGTTCTTGCATATAGGCCGCAAACCGCTCCAGCGCGTCAGCAGCAAATGGCGTTTCTTCCTCTTCCTGATAGCCTGCGAGCGCCTGCGCAATCGGCTCGTGAAACTCCGCTGGCAGCGCGCTCAACGCCCAGGCGCCGCCTTCATCCTTCGAGCAGATATGTCTCTCTATGACATAGGCTAGCACCCGGCAGGCGTTCAGCACAAAATAGACGGGATCCTTCGCTGGCGCGATCCGGCCAGCGAAAAAGTCCTCAACATCTGCCAGGATCGAAACCAGATAATCCGTTGGCGGGATGGCTGGCAATACCTCGCAGATGGGTTGTCCCAGCAAGCAGATGCCTCGCGCTCGCGTGATTGTGAGATGTGCTGCCAGGTCAGCATCGGTCTTGCGCTCCTCATTCCAGCGCTGCCAGGCGCCGCTGGCGAGGTCGCGTGTGTAGCGTTCGCGCCAGGTCTCGCTATAATGCAGATCAAAGGGCGTGGGATGGCGCCAGGGCGTGAGGTCATCCTGGCTCAAAAAGCTGATCTCGACGGGAGCCGGCTGGCGCGAAAGACGTAGTAAGCTACCTGAGATTGCTCGCTTCGTTTCAACTGCCATCGGCTGTCGAATGACGACCAGCAGATCAAGATCGCTGCGGGCGGGATTGAAGCAGCCCATCGCCAGCGAACCGTGCAGATAGACGCCAGTGAGATGTTCTGCCAGCTTCTCCTGAAACGCTGCCAACAGCACCTCAACCTGTCTTCTCACATCTGCCGGACAGCTTGACCAACTGTATCGAGGCATCGATGTGCTCCACTTGTAGTGCCTTGTAGCGCTGGCATCTTGCCAGCGCTACAACGAGCCGGCTTCTACGCTGGCGCTATCGTGAGCTATGTAAGTGATTGACATACTCGCAGAGGCCCATAATACCAATCTGAAGATCGGCCAGCGCACTGGCGAGCGAGACGCGCACATAGCCGTCGATGCTCTGGCCGAAGGCACTGCCCGGCGCAACGGCGATATTGCGCTCTTGCAGTAAGCGCAGGGCAAACTCCCGCGAGGGCAGGCCCGCCGGCGAAATATCGATCAGCAGATAAAACGCGCCCTTCGCTGGAACCGCGTTGATGCCTTGGGCGCGCAGAATCTCCAGCGCCGCGTCGCGCCGCTGATGATAGGCTTCCCGCATCTCTGCCACGCAGTCTTGCGGACCGACCAGCGCGGCCTCTGCCGCCCACTGCGCCAGATGCGAGATGTTGGTGCAGGCAGCGCTGGTCAGCGAGGCAATAGCGCTGGCAATCTCCGGGCGTGCAACGGCATAGCCCACTCGCCAGCCGGTCATCGCGTAGGTTTTCGAGAAGCTGTAGGCGCTGATAATGCGCCCATCGTTGCCAAGCGCTGCCGGGCTGAGATGCTCCCCTTCGTAGACCAGCGCTTCATAAGCTTCATCGCTGAGCAGATAGAGATCATGGCGCTGGGCAAAGGCCACCAGTTCCTCGATCAATGCACGCGGGAAGACGGCCCCGGTGGGATTGGCCGGGCTATTGATAATCAGCACCTTCGTGCGCGGGCTGACCAGTCGCTCCATCTCGTGCAGGTCCGGCATCCAGCCGGTTTCAGGATGGAGATGGTAGCGCGCAGCCTGCGCGCCGATGATGGTTAGCATATTCGCATACATCGGCCAGGCCGGCTCGGAGATCAGCGCCTCGTCGCCCGGCCCGCAGATGGTCTGCAAGGCTGACAGCAGCGCTGCGCCACCGCCGGCAGTGATGCTGATCTGCTCTGGACCTATCGTATAGCCATTAAAGCGTTGAATCTTCTCGACAATGGCTTCACGCAGCGAGAGCAATCCCTGCGCCGGGCCATAAGTCATCATCCGCTGCTCGATGGCCTCTTGCGCAGCCTGGCGGATATGCGCCGGTGTGCGGAAATCTGGCTCGCCCGTCTCCAGACGAATGCAGCCGGGCTGCTGGCCGGCCAGGGCCGCGATCTGGAGAATTGGGCTGATGCCCATATGCTGGATAGCGGGTTGGAGCGCTTTCATCTGACGGATAACCCCTCCCTGGAAAAGTAGGAAAAGTAGGAAAAGGTGCGAAAGTTGCGCAACTTGCGAAACTGCGCGGCTCGCGTCCGATCCATTATGCGCTGGGCAAGCCTCCATCCAAAAAGGCTGCGCTGATGCGTTCGATCAGTCCCGCCAGCAGCACCATGCGCGGCGCAATCGAATCGATCACAATAAACTCGCCAGGATTATGTGCCAGCCCGCCGGCCAGCCCCAGCGCGTCCAGCGTGGGGATGCCCATCGCTGCGGTGGTATTGCCATCGGAGCCGCCGCCCGTCGAGATGCCGCGCAGCGCGATGCCCTGACGTTCGGCTTCTTCTTTTGCCAGCTTGAAGACCGATTGATTGGCCGGGGTAGCCTCGAAGGGATAATGACACATCTCGCCGCTCAGCGTGCTTTCGGTGCCGTGAACGGAATGATGAGTAGTAATGTGCTTGAAAGCCTGCTCCACTGCCTCAATGCCCTCACGGTCTGCGGCGCGAATGTCGATGCGCGCTTCGGCGTGATCGGGCACAATGTTTCCGCGTTCCCCGCCGCTCACCACGCCAACATTGACCGTTACGCCGGGGATGGTGTCGTTGAGCGCTTGCAATGCGATGATCTTATGCGCCAGTTCCAGGATGGCACTATGCCCTTTTTCTGGTTCGACACCGGCATGCGCGGCCACGCCGCACACCTCCAGTCGGTAGTTGCCTACACCCTTGCGCGAGATGACCACTTCATCCAGTTGGCGGCCTGGCTCCAGCACCAGCGCCACATCGGCCTGGCTCGCCAGTTCTTTGACCAGGGGCCGGCTGCCCGGCGAGCCAATCTCCTCGTCGCTGTTGCAGAGGAAGGTCAGTGTGGCATAGTTTTCTTCGCTCACCGCGCGCAGCAACTCCGCCGCGTAGATGCCCAGCAGCAGGCCCGACTTCATATCCAGTACGCCCGGCCCCAGCGCCCGGCCCTCTTTGATCGTGAAGGGCCGGCGCTGCGGCTCATCTTTCGGAAAGACTGTATCCATATGCCCAATTATCATGATACGTGCCCGGCCCTTGCCGCGCCGCGTGGCGAACACATTGTTGCCATAATCATGCTGCGGCTGGGTGGTAACAGTACATCCACTCCGCTCCAGCCGGGCCTTCATCCAGCGGGCTACCTCATCCACGCCTGGTTTGTGAAAGGTGCTAGAATCTATATTTACAATGACTTGCAGTTCATTCAAGAAGGTTTGCTGATACGCTTTTGCCCGCTCCAGCGCGGGGCCAATCTCCAAAGCCATGCTCGCTCTATCCTCTCATGTTATAATAATCAGATTCGTCCGCTTGTAGCGCTGGCTTCCAGCCGGCGCAAGGAATGGCTGGCAAGATGCCAGTGCTACGAGTAATCCTGTTTGCCAGGCCGCAAATCCTTCTCGAAGCGGTCAAGCCGGTCAAGAATGTGCATGCCGGCGCGCTCGTAGAGGCGGGTGGCGCCCGTCAGGCTCTCGGCATCAACGCCAAGTTCC
>CAZFWN010000337.1:0-4621 GCA_964522745.1 uncultured Ktedonobacterales bacterium | reverse complement strand
GGGAGTGGCAACAGCAATGGCGGGCCGACCACCGTGGTCTGGCAGACGGAAAACGATAACTCCGGCACCTATCCAGCCATTGTGGACGCCTTCAACAAGAACAACAAGAATAACGTCCATGTGGTCTGGCACAACGGCCCCTCGGACACCTCGAGCCTGATCACCTTGTATGATAATACGCTGCGGGCGCGCAGCGGCACATTTGATGTTTATAACATCGACGTGGTCTGGCCGGCGCAATTCGCCTCCAATGGCTGGACGTTGGATCTGACCAGCCGGTGGCCGGCCAGTGACCGGGCCAACTATCTGCCAGGCCCGATTAAGTCCTGCACCTACAATGGGCAGATTGTGGCGGCCCCGATGCGCACCGACCTGGGCATCCTCTACTATCGTACCGACATCATCTCCACCCCTCCCACCACCTTCGCCGACCTGACGAGCATGGCGCAGGGGAGCCTGTCCAAGGAGAAGATCGGCTATGCCTGGCAGGGAGCACAGTACGAGGGCGTAGTCTGCGACTTTGTCGAGGTGCTGGCCGGCTATGGCGGCTCGGTGCTGGACCCCAACAACTCGAAAAGCGTGACCGTCAACAGCCCGCAGGCAGTGCAGGCGCTGACCGAGATGGTCAACTGGGTGGGCACCATCTCGCCGGTCGCCATCACCACCTATCAGGAGGAAGATTGCCGGCAAGCCTTCCAGAATGGGGATGCAACCTTCATGCGCAACTGGCCCTACGCCTACTCATTGGGCAACGACAGTAGTAAGTCAAAAGTTGCTGGCAAGTTTGACATCACCTCCCTCCCTTACGGCGGCAGCGGCACCGTCGGCCATTCCTGCGTGGGCGGCTGGAATATGGCGATCAACGCCTTCACCAAGAATACCGATGCGGCCTGGACCTTCATGCAGTACATCCTGGGGGCCGACGCGCAGAAGACCTTAGCCATCAAAGGCTCGTTTACCCCGGCGCTTAAGAGTGTCTACGACGATGCTGATGTGAGGTCCGCGCAGCCGCTCTTCACCAAATTGCAGCCCATCCTGCAAAATTCGCTGCCGCGTCCGGTCTCGCCGGTCTATACCGACCTGTCCAATATCATTCAGACCAACGTACACCAGGCGCTCACTAAACAAAGCACGCCGGCTGACGCGCTGAGCACCATGCAATCGCAACTGCAAACGCTCGTCAACAAGTAATCGTTCGGAGCGTAGTAACCGGATCGCCCAGCCAGGAGACCCTTTTCCCCGGTGGTCTCCTGGCTGGGCGCTCAGACACACTACATATTGGTCAGTTAGGGTAGCCTACCGGTTTGTGTGAAGGAAAGGGCATAGCCTCATGTCGGCAACGATTCGAGCGGAAACGCTCCCGGCTCGCAAGCTCTCGCTGCGGAAGCGCTTAGCGATAGGCCAGGGCGCGTTTCCGTATTTCCTGGTGGCTCCCACCCTCATCATTATTGCGATGGTGGCGGCCTATCCCATCATTGATTCGGTCCGCCTGAGCCTCCTTGATAATCCCCTCATCCCCAGCGGCTCCGACTTTGTGGGGCTGCGCAACTATGTGCAGGATATAGGCGATCCCTTCTTCCAGAGCTCGATTGGCGTTACGCTGATCTTCAGTGTGACCAGCGTGGCCTTAGAGACCGTGCTGGGCTTAGGGGTCGCCTTACTGATGAACAAGGTCTTCCCGGGGCGGGGATTGATCCGCACGGCCATTCTGATCCCCTTTGCCTTTCCCACCATTGTCTCGGCCACCATCTGGAAATTGATGTTAAACGCCCAAAACGGGGTACTGACGTACCTGTTTCAATCGGCGCACCTGCTCGCGCCCGGGGATTCCTTGTTGCGCACGACCAATGGGGTGATCATCTCAGCGGTGCTGATCGATGTCTGGAAAACCACGCCCTTTATGGCGCTGCTGCTGCTGGCCGGGCTGCAAGTCATTCCCAGCGAACTCTACGAGGCAGCAAATGTGGATGGCAGCACGCGCTGGCAGCAATTCTGGAAGATTACCTTTCCCTTGCTCAGGGCCGCCTTGTTAATTGCGCTGTTGTTCCGGCTGCTGGACGCGCTGCGCGCCTTTGACCTGTTCTACGTCCTCACCGGCGGTGGCCGGCAGGTGCAGACCCTGGCCTTGTATTCCTACGCCAACATGTTTGTGGGCACCACCTTTGACTTTTCTCCTGGAGTGGCAGCATCAGTCATGCTCTTCCTGCTCTGTGGTCTGGTGGGGGTAGTGATTGTCTCCTTTAGTCGGATCGCGCGCAATTAGTCCACCTCCCAGGAAAGGGGATGTCGCTCATGGCAAACACCGTTGTCGCGGGGCCAGCCAGCTCCGCCCTGGCCCAGCCCACCGCCCCCAAGCGCCGCGCCGTCAACTGGGGCATTGTGGGCCGCTATGTAGCTATGGTCGTGGTTGTGCTCATCGCACTGGGGCCTTTCTACTGGACCGCGATTAGCTCCATCAAGGTGGACAGCGAGATCAACGCCTCGCCGCCGACCCTGTTCCCGCAATCGTTCACCACCAACAACTATTCGCAAGCCTTGCTCAGCGTGGAGCCGGCCTTTGCCAAAGACCTGCTCAACAGCACCATTGTGGCGATTGCGACGACGCTGCTGGCGCTGTTCTTCGGGTCGCTGTGCGCCTATGCCATCGCCCGCACGTCCTTCAGAGGCAAAGGGGCGGTTCTGGGGGTGGTGCTCTCGGTCCAGATGTTTCCCCTCATCGCCCTGGTCGGGCCACTCTTTGTCTTTTTTACCGGTACGATCAATGTCTATAATACCTATGTCGCCTTGATTATCCCCTATCTGGTCATTTCCTTGCCGGTAACCGTCTACTTCCTGTCCTCCTTCTTCCGCGAATTGCCCCCCGACCTGGAGGAAGCAGCCCGCGTGGATGGCTGTACGCGCCTGGGCACCTTGTGGCGGGTAATCCTGCCCCTGGCTGCCCCTGGGGTCTTTACCACCGCCATTCTCTCCTTCATCACTGTCTGGAATGATTTCCTCTTCGGCTTGACGATGACCTCCGACTCCAATGCCCAGACGGTGACAGTAGCCATTCCGCTCTTTAACGGCGAGCATGTGATTGCCTTTGGCGAGATTAGCGCGGCGGCCATCATTGTCACCATTCCGCTGGTGATTATGGTCCTCTTCTTACAGCGCCGCATCGTCTCCGGCCTGACCGCTGGCGCGGTGAAGGGCTAAGCAAGTTTCCTATACGATCCAGCAATCAGGTCCACCGGGGGCGAAGCTGCACTTCAGTGCAGCTTCGCCCCCGGTGGGCTTATTTCCGTTCGGGTTCATAACGCAGGGCGACAACTCCGCTCTGAAATGTCTTTGACTCCAGCAGTTTCAGGGGAAATGTCCGGGTGACACCGGCAAACAATGCTCTGCCGCGCCCCAGCACCGTTGGGTTGATGTTGATTCGATATTCGTCAATCAGGTCAAGCTGCATAAACGTCTGCGCCAGCATGGTACTGCCGAGAAACCAGATGTCCTTGCCGGGCTGCTGTTTGATGTTGTTGATTTCTTCGGCGATGTTGTCCTTAATCAACACGGTATTCTGCGCATCGTTCCATTCGATGCGCTCTAGCGTGCGCGACACCACGATTTTGGTGGCATTGTCCAGGAAACGGGCATGTTCGAGTTCAGCAGGTGTGCTGGCTGGATTGCCCGGCACGGTGAGCCAGTAGCCTGCCATGCCCTCATACGTTCTGCGCCCCCAGATGACAGCATCGGTCATGTCGTGCAAGGAGTGGGCATACTGCTCCAGTTCGTTATCATAGGAAATCCAATCAAGTTCGTCGTTGGGACCAGCTGCGAAGCCATCCAGCGAGAGATGGATCAGTGAAATGACTTTTCTCATAGTTGTTCTCCTCTTGTGTGAGCACTCGTCAACACTACGAATATACCTGAACAAAAGGAGAATGTCTTGAACAAAATGGACAGCTAGGTCAGCCCATTTGCGCTTCCTCCACGAGCAATGTGAGCAGGGGTATATCCTATGAAGTGCTTGAGCGATCTGGTCATATGCGACTGATCGGCATAGCCAGCCTGATACGCCGCCTCAAGGAGCGAAACACCTTGCTCCAGGAGCTCTGCCGCCTGTTTTGCGCGTTCGATCTGCGCAAGCGCCTTGTACGTTAACCCGGTGGCAAACAAGAAATGACGCCTCACCGTGCGCGACGACAGCTTCGGTGGGTAGCCGGCTAAGACCGCCTTCACAACGGGATCAGACACCAGCAAACGCTCGCGCGCGAGCCGCTCTACAAACGTCTCGGCATTGTCATAGTCAGGAAATTGCCAGTTCGAGCCAGCAAGCCAGAAGGAGGTTTTCGCCACAAGCGGCACCTGTGCCCTGGTATCCAGGAGATTGCTGACGGGAAGAGTGGGCAGAAAGGCGCCAGGCTGAAACGTGATGCCAAACCACTCAGTGCCCTCCGCCTGAGTAACCGGCGTCGCTTTGGTCAATGGTCCCTCGACAGAAATATGTACTCTTCCATGGTGTCTCAGAAAGAGTAGATGCCAACGACCAGAGGCAGGGCAAACAGGAGCATACTGGCTCCCAGCCCGACCACGCCAGACCGCTTCGACATAGGGGGAGTCCGACCCTCTTCCCTCAAAGAGATCG
>CAZFWN010000336.1:0-4624 GCA_964522745.1 uncultured Ktedonobacterales bacterium | reverse complement strand
ATGTTAAGAAAAGATTAGCATTTGCCGATCAGACGGTGTCTGGTGGCTATCAGCCGCGCCGCTGCCTAGGCTAAATGAAGGTGCTGCACCCGAGCTGTTCTAGTTGCTCAATCCAGTCTGGGAGCGGGTCAATCTTGTTCCAGCGCAGGTCGAGTTTTTCCAGGCTGGGGAGGTTGGCAACGCTTGCTGGAAGCGAAACCAGTCGGTTATTGCGCAAGTCCAGGTGCATCAGATTCGTCATATAGCCAACTGGCGTGGGAACTATTGCCAGCCGGTTATTACGTACATCCATCTGCCTGAGCTGTTTCAACCTCCCAACTGATTCTGGAAGGGCGGTTAGTTGGTTATTTGTGAGATGCAATTCTCTTAGGCGCCTGAGTTGGCCGAGCGACTCAGGCAGTGTTGTGAGCCAGTTATTGGACGCGCGCAATTCTCTCAAGCTGGCGAGGTTGCCAATCGTGTTCGGCAGAGTCGTCAGTTGGTTATCGCTAACGTTAAGGTAGGCAAGGTTAGTCAGGTTGCCGAGTGCGTCAGGGAGGGCAGTCAGTTGATTGTCATGTAGATAGAGAAAGTGGGTCAGACTGGTGAGGGTGAAGAGTGTATCAGGCAGCGTGATCAACGCATTATGGCCGACATCGAGCGTCTGAAGCCGAATGAGGTTGCCGATGTCTTCAGGTAGCGCGGCTAGCTGGTTTTCCGCCAGGTTGAGGATGCGAAGGCTCGTCAACTGCCACAGTGACTCAGGAAGTGCAGTCAATTGATTATGCCCGACGCTGAGTTCGTTGAGTCGTGTCAACCGGCCAAGACTGGCGGGGAGCGCGATCAGCCGGTTGCTGTAGAGATGCAGCGTTTCGAGGTTTGTAAGCCGTTCAATGCTCGCGGGGAGCGCAGCCAATTGGTTCTTTGCCAGGTGTAATGCTCTCAGATACGTCAGCCTGGCAAGCGATTCTGGGAGTGCCGTCAGTTGGTTCTCATCGGCATAGAGCTGTTCAAGATGCAGTAAGCTCCCCAGCCACTCTGGGAGCGAGAAAAGCTGGTTGCCGGTCACATCCAGGTGTCGAAGCGTGGGTAACTGCTGGAGCGCGTCGGGGAGTGTGGTGAGGTCGCAGTAGCGCAGTGCCAGCGCAACGACGTGCTGCCCATTGGCAACAAAGCCAATAGAGCGCTCTATCCGGCCTCTCTTATGCTCCCTTCCGCCTTGTGGCACGAGAGGCAGCGCTGCCCCAGCTTCGAGATGCCCCCGCGCCTGCAAGAGCGCAGCTATGGCATTGAGTGCATTCACGGTTTCTTGAGAGAATGTCATCACCGGCCCACCTCTCGGCGGCGCTGCCCATAGGCGGCTTCCAGCAGGCCATTGGCAAGCTGGTCCACCTGCGCGGGCGTCAGCGCTTTGCCGCGCACATAGCCCCGGATGCTCTCAGGCGTGGGTGAGGTCGTGTAGACTGGCACAGTCGTAGGCACACGCTGATCGAGCGTCAGGACCATACGGTCCTGCGCGATGGCAATCAGCGGTTGCACTGGCACCTTGCCGAAGCCGAGATGCTGAAGGGTCTGCCGCAGCCGCTCTGTGTTGGCAAGCGCCTGCTTTGTTGGGTTGGCATGTGCGGCTTCCCAGGGAGCTTGCTGGCTGCGCTGGTAGAACCACTGGTTGCCGCTGTAGCGGAAGAAGCCCTTCCAGGCTTTGGCCTCAAAGACGGTGACGCCATGCGGCCCGATGAGTATGCCGTCAATATCGCCGCCAGCGCGCCAGGGCGGCGGGGGCAGATAATCTTGCAGCAGCACCCAGGAGTTGTCAAGCTGCTTTGCCAGGCAGGCTAGCAGCGCCTCTTCGCCCTCCTGCCCTTGCTGGAAGCGGCTGGCATCCTGGAGATTCTCCTGCACCTGCTGGGTGCGTGTAGCGGCTGCCCGGCCCTTGCCGCCAAAGACATACCAGACGATTTGCCGCAGCAGACCCTCTGGTGGCTGAAGAGCAGTGACCTGCAAGCGGTGCGCCTCTTTGCGATGGAGGGCTTCTTGTGTTTCTAAATATTGGGAGCAGGGCCAGTGTCGCATCAGTTCAACTCCAGAAAATTATTTGTAGCGCCAGCTTGGGACACCCTTTGTCAGCGGTTTTGGCGCCCCATCTGGACGGGCCGCCAGGGACGGCGGCGCTACAAAGAAAGCTCATCCCTGATAAGATACCAGGGATGAGCTTTCCATAACAAGATGATTATGCAGACGCACCGGAGTAGCGGCGCAGGCCGATGCGCCAGAACCAGCGCGCAAACACCAGCAGGAAGACCGCCAGCCCCGCAGCTAACAGCACGGTGGGCAGCGTCAGGCGTCCGGTCAGCGCCTGCGCCGGGATGGTGACGGCGAAGGCCACCGGCACCAGGAAGGTCAGGCCGGCCTTGAGCCAGCCAGGGTAGACATCTACCGGCCAGCGCCCGGACTGATAGACGCCCTGGAAGAGGTCCAGAATGTTATCCATGCGCACCACCCAGAAGGCGCCAGTGGTCATAATCAGCCAGAAGCTGTAGATCATCAGCCCGCCGAGCAGCAGCAAGGCGACAAAGGCCAATGCCGGCAGCGGCCCGATGCCCGCGCCGATCTGGACGACGGCGATAACCAGCACAACGATGCCCACCAGTATATCCACCGCCTGCCAGATGCGCACCTCGCGCACGCTGACAATCACCTGCGAGTCTGCCGGCTTGGTCAGGGCAAAGTCCAGTGTGCCCTGCTGAATCTCGTCCATCAAACGCTGCATATTGGGCTGAATGGTGGTTTGAATCAGCCCGCCCATCATGGTATAGACGCCCAACACCGCGAGCAACTGCGGAGGTGTCCAGCCATCCAGCGTGCTGGTGTGGCTGAAGACCAGCCAGAGGCCCACCAGCCCGGTGCCAAGCGCGGTCATGGCTTGAAAGAGTTGAATAATGAAATTGACGCGGTAGTGCAGATCGCTCATCGCGCCAACGCGAAAAAAGACCCATGCCAGTTTGAACATTGTTCAATCCTCCAGTCTGGCTCTCAATTGCCAACCGACGAGAAGTGACGCACGCCCACGCCCCAGACTAGGCGCACCAGTAGCGCGCCAACCACAATCCAGAGCGCCTGTACGCCCAGGCCAGCCAGCAGTTGCAACGCGCTGAGTTGGCCGATGAGCGCGTTAATGGGGAACGCAAAGGTCCATTGGAAGGGCAGGAAGGTATCCACCTGCTGTGCCCAGCCTGGCAAGAGCGAAAGCGGCACCAGTCGCCCGGAAAGCACTAATTCAACGGCGATATAGAGTTCAAAGAGGGCGCTGCCACGTGTAGTCCAGAAGGCGACCATGCCCATCAGCCAGACCGTGAGCGAGCGAATGAGGTAGGCGCCCCAGACGGCGAAGAAGAATACGATGACGCCCAGTGGGGTGAGTTGAAAGGTCGGATGAAAGATCAGCGTCAGAATGACGGCCATCGGCAGCCAGAGCAGCACCATCACGACCTTTCCGCCAGCCTCATTTGCCAGATCAAAATGGATGGGATGCAGTGGACGCAGCAGCATGGGCGCGAGTTGGCCGCGCCGGACACGATTCTCCCAGGCTGGCGCGGAGAACACCAGATTGATGTTGCGCAGTAGTGTCCAGACAATGTAGTAGGCGGCGAAGGCTCCAGCCGTATAGCCGCCAACGGAGCCACCCTGCGCGTTGGCAATGGTGGACCAGACCACCAGATAAATCACCGGCTCGGCCAGCATGCCGATCATGAAGAACCACGTCGCCAGGCGATACTGGAAGGTGACGAGCATGGAGTTCTTCATCGTTTGCAGATAAAAGGTTAGCATCCATCTCATATGCTCTGTTTCCTCCTGGCAGCGCTAATTGCCCACCGACGAAAAGTGACGCGTCCCGGCCTGCCAGATGACACGCACCAGCAGCCAGCCGATCACCACCCAGAGCGCCTGCATGCCCAGGCCGGCCAGCAGTTGCTGGGTACTCAACTGGCCGATCAGGGCCTCAATGGGAAAGGCGAAGGTCCACTGGAACGGCAGGAAGGTGGCGATCTGCTGCACCCAGGGGGGCATAAGAGACAGCGGCACCAGCCGGCCTGAGAGCAGCAATTCTACCGCCATATAGAGTTCAAAGATGGCGCTGACGCGGGTGGTCCAGAAGGTAATCATGCCCAGCAGCCAGAGGGCCATCGAGCGAATAAGATAGGCGCCCCAGATGGCAAAGAAGAACACCACGATGCCCAGCGGTGTCAGGCTGAAGGCCGGATGGAAAATCAGCGTCAGGAGTACGGCAATCGGCAGCCAGAGTACGACGACGACCACTTTCATCCCGGCGAAGTAGGCCAGATCATAGTGGATGGGGTGCAGCGGGCGCAGCAGCATGGCCGAGAGTTCGCCGTGCTGGATCCGATGTTCCCAACCATAGGGCGTGAAGACGATATTGATGTTGCGCACCAGCGTCCAGACAATATAGTAGGCGGCGAATCCGCCAGCAGTATAGCCGCCGACGGAGCCGCCCTGCGTATTAGCAATGGTAGACCAGACGACCAGATAGATCACCGGCTCGGCGATCATGCCAATCATATAGAAGTATTGCGAGACGCGGTACTGGAACTGCACCAGGATGGCAACCTTCATAGATTTCAGATAG
>CAZFWN010000335.1:0-4649 GCA_964522745.1 uncultured Ktedonobacterales bacterium | reverse complement strand
GGTTGTAATACTCGTCCTGGTAGAGATTGTTGTAGTCGCTGATGCCGCCGTTGTGGTGAAACCAGCCGTTGGGATCGTTGTTGTAGGCGGCCTGGAAAACGCCGTTGTTATAGATGCTGCCGTATTCGCCGGTGTCGTTGGGGTTGGAATGATTGGGCGCAAAGTCGATGATCACCTTGATGCCGTTAGAATGAGCCGTGCTGACCAGCGTGTCAAAGTCTGACCACGTACCCATGTGCGGGTCAAGCTTGTAGTCATCGCGTGCCCAATAGCCGTGATAGCCCGCCTGCGGGCCGGTCCAGCCGGAGGTGTAGACGGGCAGGTGGACGTTATCGACGACGGGCGAGAGCCAGAGGGCCGTGACGCCCATGCCGGCGATATAGGAAATCTTCTGAGTGAGGCCGGCCAGGTCGCCGCCCCAATACAGTTTCCAGTTGGCTTTGGTGCTGTCGTAAAGTCCGGTATCGCCGGCGGGGTCGTCGTTGCTGGTATTGCCATCGAAGAAGCGGTCCAGCACGACCTGATAGATCACATCGGTCTTGAAATCGGCGCTGTTAAAGGGCAGACTATAGCTGCTGAAGGCGCGTGAGGGACTGGCGGGACTGGCGTGGGCGGTGGCAGTGTTGCCGAACAGGCCAGTGGTGAGGGTGAAGAAACTGGCGGCAATGACGATCACAACAAGTGAGGAACGAATCAGCCAGCGCTGGCTGGACTCCGCAGGGCCGGTCATCATAGGGGCGACCTCCTTGTTAAGTAGCCCGATCAGTGATGTCAACACGAAACCTGAGAGACGAGGATGGGTGCCGGGTGCGCGTGAATGGTTGAGCGGGAAATGTTCTCCTTTCCAAAAGTTGATAGTTCAACCTTTCTTCAGCAAGTGTACCTGATCTTCCTGGATTTGTCAAGAATGGTTGCTGCTATTTTTGACATTTTCTTGGTCTAGTGGTATAGACGTCTTGACAAGTAGCGAAATAGCAGGTAATATAGTCTCTATAACCCCTTTCCCGCTCAGGCAAAGCCTGAGTGTTTCCCTCCCTCCCTTCGTGGAAAAATAAGAAAGGAGGAACAACCGCAAGCATTCACCGGGCATCGTCACGTATTCGGGCTTCAGTACAAAATGGAACCTGCACATCTGGCAGGCTTCCTATCAGCGGCATTTCAAGAAAACAAGGAGAATGCTGATGAGTACAGTTGGCACGTCCTCTGCCACCACGTCGGCCCCGACACAAACCAGCCCCAATTTCACTGATCGGGCGTTGGGAAGCCTCCAGAGCATTGGTCGCTCGCTGATGCTTCCGATTGCCGTTATGCCAGCGGCGGCACTTCTCTTGCGGCTAGGCCAGTCAGATCTGCTGAATCTCCCCTGGATGGCAGCGGCAGGCAATGCCGTCTTTGGCAATCTTCCGATCATCTTCGCCATTGGTATTGCCTTTGGCCTTGCCGGTGGAGATGGCGCCGCCGCGCTTGCTGCGGCGGTTGGCTACCTGGTCTTCATTGGAGTCTTCAATTCGATCATTCCACAGAAAGCAGGCGCTCCCGACCCAACCATCAACATGGGTGTTCTTTCAGGCATCCTGGTTGGCCTGGTTGCCGCCGGATTGTATCGCCGCTTCCACGATATTCGCCTGCCAGACTATCTGGCCTTCTTTGGCGGGCGGCGCTTTGTCCCCATTGTGACGGCCTTCGCCACATTGGTGCTTGGGGCCATTTTCGGCTTCATCTGGCCGACGATCCAAACATGGATTAACGCGCTGGGCACTGGCATTGTCGATCTCGGACCTTTAGGAACGGGCATCTATGGCTTCTTGAACCGGCTGCTCATTCCAGTCGGCCTGCATCATGTGCTGAATACCTATGTCTGGTTCCAGCTTGGCACGTATCATGGGGTGACCGGAGACTTGAACCGCTACTTTGCAGGCGATCCGACGGCTGGAAACTTCATGGCAGGTTTCTTCCCCATCATGATGTTTGGCTTACCTGCTGCCTGTCTGGCAATGATCCGTCAGGCGCGTCTCCCCAAAGTAGCCGCCGGCATCCTGCTTTCAGCGGCGCTCACCTCATTCCTCACTGGGGTCACCGAGCCGATTGAGTTTGCCTTCCTCTTCGTTGCCCCGCTGCTCTTTGTGGTGCATGCCATCCTGACGGGAACCGCCCTGGCGATCTGCACGGCCCTGGGCGTCAGGATCGGGTTTGGCTTCTCTGCCGGACTCTTCGATTACGTCCTCAATGCCAGTAAGTCAAATACCACCCAGCCGCTGCTGCTCCTTGGGATTGGGGTAGTGTACGCGGTGATCTACTACTTCGTCTTCAGCTTTGCCATCAAAATCTTCGACCTGGGAACCCCAGGGCGTGGCGAAGCCTCAACCGGCCTGAGCGTTGATTGGATTCTCCCTGAGAGCCAGCGCGGGCCAAAGCCTTCTAAGGGAAGCCCGGAGGAAACGGCTTCAGCAGATGGCGCCGCTGGATCGGACCGAGATGACGTCCTGGCGAGCAAGATCGTCGCGGCTCTTGGCGGCAAGGCGAACATCCAGAGCGTTGAGGGCTGTATCACCCGGCTCAGGCTGTTTATCAACGAACCCACTTTGATCGACGAGCCAACGCTCAAGGGACTGGGCGCCTCTGGTGTGGTCAAGCGCGGGAAGATCGTGCAGGTGGTGATGGGTACGCAATCTGACCGCATCGCCAGCCGGATGAGCCGCATCTTGAAAGGGCAGAGTACGGACACGGCTGCTGAACAAACAGCGGAGAGCCAGGGTGGCTAATGCCGCAGATACAGGTGTTTGCGCCGCTTGATGGCGCGGTGGTCGATCTGGAAACGGTCCCTGACGAGGTGTTTGCGCAAAAGCTGGCGGGTGATGGGGTGGCGATTGATCCGTCAGGGCAGCTTGCCCGCGCTCCGGTGGCTGGCACGCTGGTCAAGCTGTTTCCAGGTGGGCATGCCTTTGGCATCGCCGCAGACCTCGGCGTCGAGTTGATTGTACATATCGGACTCGATACCATCGAGCTGCGCGGCGAAGGGTTTGAGAACATTGCCACTGAAGGCCAGTTTGTTCAGGCGGGAGACCCCATTGTTCGCTTTGATCGCAAAAAAATCGAGCGCGCAGGCAAGGTGATCCTTAGCCCTGTCGTTTCCTCTGGCGCCGGCACGATTGTGCACCGGGCCAGCGGAACCGTCCAGGCTGGGCGCGACGTTCTCTTTGTCCTGGAGGTCTGATGGTCCTGCTCTGCCTGGCGGTGACGCTGCTTGCCGCCAGGCAGAGCCAGGCTTTTTGTCGTTGTCTTGCATGCCTGTGGTAAGCACATTCCTGAAATGGGGCCATATGGAACGAACAGTCACACTCGCAAGCAAGTCAGGGCTGCACGCGCGCCCGGCTGCGCTGTTTGTGCAGACCGCCAAGGAATTTCAGAGCCAGATCACGCTGTCCAAAAATGGGAAAACAGCGAACGGAAAGTCTATTCTTTCCATCCTCGCCCTTGGCGCTGAGCAAGGGGAACCCGTTGTCCTCCAGGCTGATGGTGAGGACGCTGCCCTGGCGCTTGAGCGGCTGGCGTCGCTGCTTGAGGAAAATTTGGGATGACGCTCGCGTCCCCCTGGAAGAGCAGGCCAGACCCTTGCAAGCCGCTCTCAGAGCGGCTATAGTGGAGGTACTTCTGGATGTTTCTTGAGGGAGTGGCGTTATGGATGATGAGCGAACGACCAGGCGGGGGCTGCGGCAGCGATCAACAACCTCAAACGGCGAGCAAGAGCCGGGTACGACCCTGATGCCGGTGACGGCACGCGGCGAAGCGACGCGCCGCCGCATTCTGGATGCCGCTGAGGCGGTCATTGGCGAGAAGGGCTATCACGCGGCCAGCGTGACGGAGATTACGCAGCGGGCACAGGTGGCGCAGGGCACGTTTTATCTCTATTTCCACAGCAAGCGCGAGATTTTCCTGCAACTGGTGGATGACCTGGGCGAGCAACTGCGCGCCGCCATTCGCGCCGCGACGCGGCACTCCGGCGGGCGCATGGAGATCGAGCGCGATGGCTTCGCAGCCTTTTTTGAGTTCGCGCGCGCGCACCGCCAGTTGTACCGCATTGTGCAGGAAGCGGATCGCGTCGATCAGCCGACCTATCAAGAATACTATGCACGCATTGCGCGTGGCTACGAGCGCGGGCTGCGTGCGGCAATGGAAGCAGGAGAGATACGCTCAATGGACCCGGAGGCGCTGGCCTACGGACTGATGGGTATCGCGCACTTCCTGGCGCTGCGCTGGCTGATCTGGCCGCAGGACGAGAGCGGCGCGTCTGAACAGGGAGCAGCCCAGGATGGCGTCTCGAAATCTCAAGCTGCCAGCACAACGAACGACCAGGAGCCACAGTTGCCGGAGCGCGTCTTTGCCACCCTGCTCGATTTCATCACGCGTGGCATGGCGCCGCAGGAGCGCAGCCGTCTTTCAGGAGAGTAATATATTGGATCGGATACAACTGCTGGCCGAGGCGCGGGCGCATGTGCGCGAGCGGCTGGCGAACGATAGCAGCGGGCACGATTGGTGGCATATTGATCGCGTGGTGCGCCTGGCGCGGCGGCTGGCCGAAGAAGAAGGCGCCGACGTCTTTCTCTGCGAACTGGCCGCGCTGACGCATGATCTGGCCGATTGGAAGATCA
>CAZFWN010000334.1:0-4676 GCA_964522745.1 uncultured Ktedonobacterales bacterium | reverse complement strand
TGTTGTTGCTGCCACGCCACAAGAACCAGCGTTCCCGGCGCCTCTTTGCTTTCTTCTATCCCTGAGCTATTCTGGTTTGCTGAGATGACGCCGGAACTTGAGAAGCCTGATAGCGATATTTATCAACTTATGCGCCAACTGGGCAAAAAACCAACGTGGTGTACCGAAACTATTGATATTGTGCAAGCTAGTAGCAAAGAACGGGTCATGTTTGGTCTTTCACCAGATGACCCATCAGCGCTGCTTAAAATCCTACGGCGTTCCTTTGATGACCAGGGGACGCCCCTTGATGTTCAGTTTCTCACCGACAGAGGAGATATGTATAGGCTACATTATTCATTCCCGCTCTTTGAGGAAGGTATACCAGAAGCAGTACGAGAAAAGGTCCAGGAAGCGCCGCAATAAGCGCTCTGACGCGGTGGCTATCGACCAGTATTATTAGGTTCTGGCTTGCGCTGCAACGGGCGATATATGGCTTTTGCGTGTGGAGGTCAGAACCGCCCGCCTTGTTCGGCGAGCCAGTGCTTGCGCGCGGCATAGTCAGGCATGGCCCGCTCCAGCCGCCGCCAGAAGTCGCTATCATGGTGAGGGGCGCAGAGATGCGCCAGTTCGTGCGCGACGAGATATTCGATGATGCGCGGCGGCAGGCAGATGGCGCGCCAGTGGAAATGCAGCGCGCCCGTGCGGCTGCACGAGGCCCAGCGATAGCCCAAATCGCGGATGTCAACCGAGGTGGGCGTGGCCCCAATGCGCTCGGCGTAGAGCGCGACCCGGCGCTCCAGCCAGGGCTGGCCGTGCTGGCTGTACCAGTGAATGAAGTGTTCCTCTGCGCGCGGGCGCTCGTCGCGACGCAGCAAGAACCAGCCTCCCTGTAAGCGCAGCGCCGGTAGATCAGCCGCCTCCGGTCCTGGGTCGATCAGACGCAGCCGGTAGCTGCGGCCCAGATAGGCAAAGCCCTCGCCATTGACATACTCTTTGGTTCTGGTTGGCGGGGATAGCTCTTCGCGCTCGGCCAGTTTGGTATAGACCCACAGCAGCTTCTTGCTGGCAGCTTGTTCAATCTGCTCGCGGGGGCACTGCTCCGGGGCGGTCAGAATCAGGCCGCCGCTCCGGTCAATGGTGATCCCGATGGTAGTTCGTCGTGGACTCCACCGCAGAGCAAAGGTCAATTCCCCAATCGCCAGGGTTTCGCTCATGCCGCCAACCTCGCGTGTAGCGCTTTCGCCAGCTCCATCAGGCGATCTGCCAGTGCCGCTTGCCGCTCAAAGGGGACCACATCCTGCTGATCGAGATACTGCACGATCCAGCCCCGCAGTTCGTTTTGCAGGTGCGGCGTGCGCCAGAAATCGACCATCCTGATCTGCCGGCGGATGGAGTCCACCAGTGCGACGGTCAGCTTTGCCAGCCGGCTCAACTGCTCCGGTGTTCGTTCAGCATCGGCCCCGGTCTCTTCCACCAGAATGCTCAGGAAGGGCGCGTGCGTGCGCGGGTCCAGGCCCGTCTGGTCGGCGGGGCGGCCAGCGCGTATCTCCTCGGTCAGTTCCTGGAGGGCGGCGACTAATGCCTCCCAGCGGTCCAGGAACGCCTGCAAGATGTCTTCCAGGCGCTGGCTGAGTCGCTGATAATACACCGGGTCTTCTTGTAGGTGCTGGCTGATATAGTGCCGGGCGGCATGCTCCATCTCCGACGCTTTGGCGCGGGGCGAGGGATGCGCGTCCACCACCTGCGCAAAGTTGGCATCCAGGATGGAGATGGGCGGCACTTTGGGATCAATGCCTGTGGAGAGGACATACTGATCGATCAGTTGACGCACCTTCTGCCCCGCGCCCAGCAGGTTCAACTGGGTGTCCCGGTAGAGGTTGGCCGCCAGTTGATTGATGAGGCCCAACCGGCGGGCATCGCGCAGATACGGCAGCGCCTCCGGGCGAGGAAGGAGTTGATCCAGGCTCTGCATGAACTGCTTGAACCGCACCACAAACTCAGCGCGCAGCTTCACCTCCCGCAGCATCTCCACACAGGCCGCGCTCTCGCCCAGGTCGGTGATACCCCGCTCGCGGAAGAGCGCCAGCACGCGCCGATAGCGCGCCTCCAGCACGGGCTGCTGGTCCTTCAGGCTAAAGAGCGCTCCCTGCACCTCTTCGCGGCTGTAGACGGCCAGCGCCTCGGTGAGATGGTCGGTCACGCCAAAGTAATCCACCACCAGCCCACAGGTTTTCTGCGCGTTGGTGCGGTTGACGCGCGCAATGGCTTGCAGCAGTTCATGCCCCTGCATCGAGCGGTCCAGGTAGAGTGCCTGCTCCACTGGCGCGTCAAAGCCGGTGAGCAACATGCTCTTGACGCAGAGGAAGGCCAGCCCGTCCTGTGCCAGCGGCTTCTTAAAGCGCTCGATCAGCGCATCCACGCGGGCCGGGTCACTCCAGGCTCGCCAGGCGGGATCGTCATTGTGGCTGCCAGAGATCACGGCGGCACACTCTAGCCGCCGGATGGTCTCCAGGTGGGCATGCGCCCGGACCAGGAATTGGGTCTCCGGATTGCGCGCCTCCAGCGCCTCCTGGCCCAGCGCCAAGAGCGCCAGGTCAAGCTGCTCCAGCCGCTCCACCAACGCGCGCTGGGCGGTCACCAGTGCGGCCTGGTAGCGCGTGGCGGCCAACCGACTGGAGGCCACGATCTGCGCCTTGAAGCCGTTCGGCAAGACGGTTGCCACATAGTGGCGCAGGATGTCCTCGGCTTTGGCGGCGATGAGTGGGGCGGCCTCCAGCACGGCGTTGCTGGTCACATAGCGGACGGCGATTTCGGCCAGGCGGCGGGGGCTGCTGTCGGGGAACTCGGCCAGCACAGCCTCGTCAAGACGGCGCCCATCGGCCACTTCGGCGTTGACGGTGCGGCCCTCGTAGAGAATGGGCACGGTTGCGCCATCCCCCTCCGATTGCTGGATGGTGTAGATGTCCAGAAAGGGACCAAAGATGTCCTGGGTCAGCTTGCGCTCGCCCATGAGGATGGGCGTGCCGGTAAAGCCAATGCGGGCGCAGTTGGGCAGGGCGCGCAGCAGATTGGCATGAAGCTTGCTCGCTTGCGAGCGGTGGGCCTCGTCCACCAGCACCAGGATGTGTTCGGACTCGTTCAGCACGGGAAAGAGCACGTCCTGCTCGGCCTGAGCCGGCTCGTCGTCGCGCTCCTGGTATTTCTGAATCATGGCAAAGACGAGATCGGCCCCTGGCTCGCGCAGGATCGGCTGTAAGGCGTCGGTGGTTCGAGCTTTGCGCACCGTCTCGCCTGTCAGGGCAGCGGTGTCACCAAGCTGTTTTTCCAGCGCGGTGCGGTCCGTGACCACCACGACTTTGAAGGCGCGCAGCGCGGAGAGCGTGCGGAGCTTGCGTACCAGGAAGACCATCGTGAGGCTTTTGCCTGATCCCTGGGTGTGCCAGATGATGCCGCCGCGCTGATCGGTGTCTCCATGCTGGGCACGCGTCTGCCCATGCTCCAGACGCCGAATGGCCTCCTGCACGGCGCGAAACTGCTGATAGCGCGCCACGATTTTGATCGTGCTCCCGCCGGACTGCTGGAAGAGGGTAAAGTTGCGCGTCAGGTCCAGCAGATGCGCCGGGCGCAGCATCCCGGCTACCAGCAACTGCTGGCTGCTCAGCCGGTCCACGCCCAGCGCGGCGGCGACCTCATGCTGAGGCACCGGGCTGGTATCCTTCCATTCCAGGTACTGCTCGAAGGAGGCGCCGATGGTGCCCACCCGCGCCTCGTGAAAGCAGGTGGAAATCATCAACTGATTGTAATGAAAAAGCCGCTCAACGCCCTCCTGCTCTTCAATCCAGGCGCGCTGATTGGAGTAGCGCAGCAGTTGGGTGATGCCTTCCTCCATCGGGTTGGTGGCCCAGGGACTCTTGCACTCGATCACCGCCAGCGGGATGCCATTCACAAACAGCACGATGTCGGGCACGATGAAGGTCTGTCCGCCAGGCAGGTCCACGCGAAACTGGTTGATCGCCAGGAAGTCGTTGCGCTCCGGATGCTCGAAGTCGATGAAGCGCGCCGTCGGCTCGCGCCCGCCGTGCCGCGCCGGGTCGCCCTCCACGCTGGTCCCGGTGAGCAGCAGCGTGGTGGCGGCTTGATTAGCCTCCATCAGGCGGTGCGCGCCCAGCCGCTCCAGCGCGCTCAGCGCTTCGGTGACGCGGCGCTCATCCAGCCAGGGCTGCCCGGCCTCATCCAGGTTGATGCGCCGGATGGCCTCGCGCAGCCGCCCCGTCAGCAAGACCTCGCGGAAGCTCTGGCGCTCGGTCAGGTAAGGGACGCCGGTATGGCCCTCAAGGTGCTGCCAACCCATGCCCTTCAGTTGCTCGATCAGCGGCAGTTCAACCGCGTGGCGTTCATTTGCCAGATTGCTCATCTCCATCATCTCCGCTGATGTTGTCTCTGACCCAGAGGGCTTCACTGTGGCCGGAGGCTAGTCACTGTCTTCTGTCTCGAACAACGCGCCGAGATCTCTGCTGCCGTGTACCACTCTCACCACCTCTACCCCATCTGGTGTCTGGCGATACAGGATCAGATACCGCTTCATGGGAAAGTAGCGGAGTCCTGGGGCGATGTCAGGCCGCGCCTGGCCGAGCTGCGGGTGTTCTGCGAGCAAGGTAAAATGCTGGTGGAAGCTCCGTATGAGCTTCGTGGCG
>CAZFWN010000333.1:0-4681 GCA_964522745.1 uncultured Ktedonobacterales bacterium | reverse complement strand
CATGGAACGTGGCGAGTATGACCGGGTGGAAGCGCTTGCCAGGGAGGAGCTAGAGTTGGCTGAGCGCGTCAGCGATGAGAGCGGCATGGGAAACGCGCTGGCGCACTTAGGCATGGTCGCCGAAAACCGCGGAGACTTGTCCACCGCCGTCAGCTTTCTGGAGCAGGGGATCGCCCACTGCCAGAAGGCAGGAGACATCGGCGGAGCAGGGCGGGCTATGGTCAGTCTGGGGCATGTCTTCCGGGCCTTGGGCGAGTACGCCCGTGCCAGGCAGATGTTTGAGGCGGCCTTGGAGCAGCATCGGGCGATCAATCTCACCTGGGCCGTTGCGATTGCCCTCACCAGCCTGGGACATCTGGCGGGTTCGCAAGGGGACTATCGCCTCGCCCTCGACCGGTATCGTGAAAGCCTGGTGCTGCTGCGCACCTTCGGCACGAAGGGCTACATCGCCTGGTGTTTCGAGGGTATGGCAACAGCCGCCTACGCTTTGGACCAGCCTGAGCAAGCCGCGCAGCTGTGCGCCGTAGCAGAACGGTTACGCACAGAGGCCCGCTCGCCCAGGCCTCCCGTCGAACAGCAACACTATGACCAGACCGTTGCCGCCGCACACACAGCGCTGGGGGACAGACGCTTTGAGCAGGCCTGGGCGAACGGCCAGGTGCTGTCGCTGGAGGAAGCGCTCTCCGATGCCCTGGCGGAGCGTCCTGAGCAGTGAAAGCCGGATGAGCGCGCAATCGGTCTTCATCCTTTCGGGGAAGCGGGTGAACAAGACCGACACGGCTCGTGCTTTGTTGCCTGAGCGAGGCCCGTGAGGAGTCATGGCAAGGGTTCAGACCACCTCGGATAGGTGCTCAGGTACAGTGGGACGGCGGGCACCGGAGCTACCCAGCACCAACCTGCGCCCAGCAGGCAATCGGAGGCGGTCGTCTTCCGCATGCGGCACGGTGGAGGATCTCGCGTGAGGTCTTGCTGCACATCGGGTGGATCACGAAGACGTCGAACGAAGGACAGCTCGATGTGCGTGTCTTCAGTAACCGGGCACTGATACGCAATTGGGCCAGGTGCATGCCAGTAATGGCGCTTTGCCAGATGGCTGACAGTTGGTGGTGAGCGTCGGGGCGCGGCTGTATTGTCCACGTGATAGGCTGCTGGCACCAACGGGATACATCGCACTTGAGATGCGTCAACGGTGCAAAAGGATCCCTTCCTGATCCCTTGTCTCGATATTGAGGGACTTTTCATTCTTGATGCGTCTTTTGGTCAATGGCCTACTACCCTGTCAGAGCTAGATAAAAATCCGTTGGCGACGCTGACTTTTACATAGCCCTGGCGGGAAAAGGAGGCCATCGACCAGGGTGCTGGCCGCCCCGCGCTCACGCTGCTTTGTGGTCGGCCAGGAGGCGCTCGAACGGCAGCAGCCGTCTCCCGCCCCGCAGCGGACGCTGCCAGCCAAGAGGCTGGCAGCAGCCTCCGCTGCCAGGGTAACGCTCCGAGCCGCCAACCACCCGCCTCCTGTGGCCCGGCGCCCTTCGCGCAGCGGTGACGCTGACCGCAACAAGACGCCCCACCCCGCCCTAAAGGGCTCTCAGGGGTAGGTATTTGAGAAAGGACGTGATCAACTCTGATTCCGCAGTTTGAATTGACCCCAGCGGGGTCGGCTTCTGGAGGCTGAGGGAGGGATCCCAGGTCGAAGACCGCGCTGGAAGGGACAGCGCGTTGTTCCTATCGCCTCACCGCGTGGCGGTGCTCTGGTGAGGGCTTATTCGTGTTCGCCGCAAAGATCTGCCCGACCAGGGTCGCGAAGGGCATATCCAGCGCGGCGTACAGGTCGTTGGCCAGCGGGCTGGCGTTGTCCTTGAGGATCTCCACCATCGTGGTGGCATAGTCCGTGACGATGACCCCAGCCTGCATGAGGCGCAGCAGACCGGTCTCGCGCTTGGTCAGACTAAAGGTTCCTGAGGCATCAATCGCCCCATACGCAGCATACCCCCGACTGACGGCTCTGATGGCGGTCAATCCCAGGCAGACTTCCGTGGAAACCCCGGCGATGATCAGTTTTTTGCGACCCAAGGCTTCGACGGCGTGCGTGAACCGTGGGTCATCCCAGGGGTTGACCGTCGTGCGCGCCAGGACTTGCAGGTCAGGGCGGGCGGTGAGCAATTCGGGAATGGTTGGTCCCCACATGCTCTCGGGAGCGGTTGCCGTCAGAATGGTCGGGACGCCTAGTACCCTGGCGGCTTTGGCGAAGGCGACAACATTATGCTTGAGGGTGAGCACATCACTATCGACGACTCCGGTGAACAGGCCGACCTGATGGTCAACCAGCAGGACGGCCGCATTCTCCGCGGTTAACTGCTCATAGAAGGCTTTGCGATCTTCCGTGCTGAGGTTGGAGGGACTCATCTCCGTGTTCCTTTCTTTTCCCGCTTCTTGGGGGCCGGGGGAGCCGTGCGTGTCGTTCTGGCGTATTCGTGGTGGGTCGTCCTGGGTCCTCTTCCCAGCTGGAAAGGTCACTCTTTGACGACAGAGCCTGGGCACACAACGACGACCCCAAGTGATCACGTGGACAGTACATTGACGGAAAGAGCGAAACAAAGCGAGTGTTTCCTCTGATCCCTTTTTCCTCGTGACAACGTGTTCTCGGCTCATCGGAGGAACCGCCTGCTCGTGAGCACGTAGTAGAGGCCGTCACTGCAGAAGCCATGCCCTCCTCATCCGGTGGGATCGGCGGCCGCCCCGTCCTGGGCGCTCTCAGGCTTTCAAGGATAGACTTTTTAAGGAGGCAATCTAAGATAGCTAGAAGAGATGAGGAGACAACGAGACTGACCATGCTGTAGCATGGAGGAACCGATCCCATCCGACTACAGGAGCAAGGCCATGTCTCGTCACAACGCAGTATCACAATGGAGCCAAACCGTGTCAACCCATCTTCCCCACCTAAGCCAACCACAGGCACAGGTACTGGCCCTGTGGAGCTACGGCATCGCGCTGACGCACACCTGCGGGATGACCACCGTCGTGGTCTTGCTGGCTCACCTCCTCGGACAGCGAGAACATACCGTCCGCCAGCGTTTGCGCGAGTGGTGCTACGAGGCGGCGGACAAACGCGGCACCCAGCGTCAAGCCGTCCAGGTGAGTCTCTGTTTTGGCCCGCTGCTCCGCTGGATCCTAGCCTGGTGGGGAAGCTCCGAACGACGATTGGCACTGGCGTTGGATGCCAGCACCCTCTCGGATCGGTTCACCGTGCTGGCGATCAGTGTCTTGTATCGTGGCTGTGCCATCCCGGTGGCCTGGAAGCTCGTGCGTGCCCAAACGAAGGGCGCGTGGGAGCCGCACTGGAAAGCCCTCCTCGCCCACTTGCAGGCCAGTGTTCCAGTGGATTGGACGGTCCTGGTGCTCGCGGATCGTGGTCTCTACGCCCGCTGGCTCTATGAGGCCATTGTGCACCTGGGCTGGCATCCGTTCCTGCGGGTCAATGCGGGCGGGACCTATCGGCCATCCGCTGGGGGTGGGCTGCGCCCACTCGGAAGCGCCGTGCAGGTGGTAGGCAAGCGCTGGTGTGGAGAAGTCGTCTGCTTTCAGGAGCCGAAGCGGCGGCTGGCTTGTACCCTGGTGGCAGGCTTCGAACCGGGGCATCAAGACCGCTGGCTGGTGTTGACGGACCTGCTGCAGAGCAGGCACAGGTGGCTTGGTATGGTTTAAGAGCCTGGATTGAAGCAGGCTTTAAGGACGTTAAACGGGGAGGATGGCAGTGGCACCAGACGAAAATGACTGACCCCGAGCGGGCCAGTCGGCTGTGGCTGGCAATGGCGGTAGCCACCCTGTGGGTGGTCAGCGTTGGGGGAGAAGCCGATGCAACCAAGCCTACGAGTGGTCTTGAGAAGTTGCCACCGACGCATGTGGCCCGGCGTCGTACAGCCGAGCTCCTATCTACACGCCAGCTCAGTTGTTTTCGTCGGGGACTCGTGCTCATTACAGCACAGCTTGTTCAGGGGCGAGCCGTGCCTTTGGGGCAATTTCTCCCGGAGGCATGGCCTGACGAGCAGGCATCAGCGCGACTGCCCCAATCACGTGTCCCTCAGACATGAGTGTGAAAGACCTACCCCTGAAAGGCCCTAAAGGGGGCGTTGGCCGTCCCGTCTCGTCGTTCGCCAAGGATACCCCACGTGCTCGCCCGGTCAAGCGTGCCCCTGCGGGGGCCCCAAGCTTGACCGGGCTGCGCGCGCGGGGCCTGGACTGGCGAACGAGACGGGACTGGCCCGCCGCGTGAGCAACCTGGGGCTGGTGGCGCATCAGCCCCCAAAAAGAACGCTGCCAGTCTGCATCTGACAGCGCTCTCCTGTTTCCGGCGCGTACGCGCCCTAGATCCACAGAAAGGATACCACATGCTGACCACCGTGACCACCGATCCCCCGCTCACGATTCTCCGGCCCGCGCCGCAGCCCTCGGAGGGCGCCGCGCTGGTGGCGTCGGGAATCGCCCAGCCCTTTGCGGGGGTAGAGACGTGCCCGGTCTTGACGGGCACGCTGCCCGTGCGCCCCTTTAATGTGGCGCGCAATTTCCAACCTTTGGGTTCTCTTTCCATCCTTCGGGGCACTTTTCCGAGACTCTTGAGGTCATTTACCAGGAAGGGCGGCAGGAGAGCTATTCGTTTACACTGGGCGATCTCTCGATTAACCGC
>CAZFWN010000332.1:0-4719 GCA_964522745.1 uncultured Ktedonobacterales bacterium | reverse complement strand
ACGTGTTGCGCATGAGCGCCGCTCATGCGCGATGGAACGAGTCTAGCGCGCGCGTCCGCTCGATGCACTGGTTGGGCCGTGCTGGCACCCCGACGCGCTCTCAGCCGTCGAACACCGACCAGCAGATGTCGTTCCGCACCCGCTGGTCGTCGAGGACGAGCGCGCGAATCGCCTCCGGGAGCTGGTCGCGCTGCCACCGGCACTCGAGTCGCCCCGCGCGCTCGCCCTCGCCTTCCGGCGCGGCAGCACGTGCGGCCTTGATCGCATAGGCAGCCGCACCAAGCTCGTGCGCGGCGACGTGGGCGACGACCGCGGCCTGGCCGGCAGCGTAGGCGGCATGCCGTGCTGCCCCCTTCAGGTCTCTGGCCGCGCCCATTGCATGGCCGCCCGCCGCACGCGCCTGGGTCATCGTGACCTCGCCACGCACCCAGGCACGGACCTGCTCGATCGCCTGACGCGGTCGCGGGTCCGCAGGCTGAGCCTCCTCGAAGAGGGCAAGGACATGCTCCGCGCACGCTGCCGCCCACAGGGCGAGGAGCTGGTGATCCGCATCGGTGAGGGTCCCACCGCGGCGGATCGTCACGAAACGAGGGTCGCGGTCTTTCGGGAGGATCATCCTCAGTACTCCTTCTGCTCGCATCTGCTGGGCGGCCTGGCGCAGAGGCTGCCCGCTGGACACCTCTCCCCCGGTGAGATCACCTTGAGCATACCACAGCCTGCAACATCGGCCCGATTCCGGTGGGTTACCAGCAGCGCCGTGTTGGGCGCTACTCGCAGGTGTTTGCGAATGAGAGAGCGGTGAGTCGGCTTTTGTGTGAAATTGGCTGGAGGGATGAGGGAGAGAGAGACCTTCCTGAGCGTTCTCGCAGGAAGGCTATGGTATGGAGAGCGGGCAATTCCCCAGTGAACATCGTTGGAGGAACGCCATCGTGCTGTTGCTGGGTAGCTGCATCGCATGCACGAGTATTGCGCTGAGACGTGTCAGGGTTTTGCCAAGCACTATGGAATGGGCCGGAATCTACGTACCCATTGTAATCGCAACGATCGGTTCAGTGGCGGGGAGAGCTGGGTGTCTATGCGCTCTCAGAGTGGTTCAAATGAGCAGGTCATGATTTCTTCAAGTGTACGACGTGTCCTATGGTTACGGTGAAACGTCAACAGATCCTAATATTCATCAATGACAGAGAGGCCTGCAACAAGCACTTCGGACGCGAGACGATCCGCTCTGCTGCAACCGGCAAAGAACGGGGGTGGAAGATGCGCCAGGAGCATCGGTCGCCGCGCTGCACAACGCGCCTGGAGGAATTGTCCTGGGTCACCTGAGCGCGAACGTATTCATTTTGTCGACTGGCCATTCATCCTTGGTCGTTCCCTCCGACCAGCTCGCGCAGCACGGGAGCCGACCCTGTTGGGCTCGCTCCCCCCGCTTGCGTAGCGCCCACTACAGATTTTTCTGGTGTCCTTCTTGTATAGTATTCTTGGGGTGTCCCCTGAGAAGGCGGCTGCCAGGGATTGCAGGGATTGCGCGCATCCTAGAGAGGGTTGAGCACGTCATGACGCGCTCCTTACACCCTCCTGGTGGCTGGAGACCAGGGGGAGTTCCCCTAGATGCTCGTCCAGGACTGGCTCAGCCCCTCTGGCGTGATCCCCTGCTGCAACTCGCCTGGCTGATCGCTGGACTGCTGGTGGGCTATCAACTGGCCGTGACGGTGCTGAGCCCACCCTGGGCGTCTCCCGTCACCAACTGGTTCCGTGTGGCAACCGCCTGGCCGGGCGTCTTGGTGCTGGTCTGGGTCAGCCTCTGGCTCACCCGCGCCCGCCGACCGGGAAGGTTCGCCTGGTGGCTCTTGAGCGCGGCACTGGTGATCAATGCCCTTGGGAAAAGCCTGGCGGTGGTCGCGGATCAGTTTCTGTTCCAGCACCACCTGCCGCTGCCCTGGTGGCCGGATCTCTTCTATCTGCTAGAATTTGTGTGCCTCTACCTTTCGCTTCCCCTCATGCCCGGGTTCCCGGCGCACCGATCAGGATGGATCCGCACCCGTGTCATTCTAGACAGCCTGCTCCTGATGGGCGCGGCAACCGCCCTCTCCTACTCGTACCTCCTGGCACCGCTCTATCTCTCCAGCGCGCAGCCGTGGCTGGTCAAAGTCATGAATCTGGCCTATCCCGTGGGCGATCTTGGCGGGCTCGCAATTCTGATTTTCGTGTTCACGCGCCGGTGGCATCAGCCGCCTGAACGCGCTGCCCTACGCCTGCTGCTGCTGGCTGCCCTTTGCTTGATCGTGGGTGATTCCTGGTATGCCTGGCTCACCCTCCATGCCAGCTACCAGGCGGGAACCCCACCCGATCTGTTCTGGGTGACGGCCTTGCTCCTGGTGCCCCTCGCGGCGCTGACGCAGTATCGTCTGACCCAGCGCGGCTTGCTCAGCAAGCAGAGGAGCCAGGTCGAAGCGCTCTCAGAGGAGGTCTCCCAGCGGGGGCGCACGGTTGAGACGGTGCGTTTCCTGGTCCCCTTTGTCGCCGCTCTGCTGGCTGGCGGGATCATTTTGGCCCGCGCGCTGCTCGCCCCGCTGGGCTCCCTCAGTCCCCTGGCCTCGCTCCTGGTGACCTTCGGGTTACTGGTCCTGGTGACGGCGCGCCAGGCGATCAGTTTGCTGGAAAACGACGCGCTCCGCCGCGAGCGGGTGGTGGCCCGCGCCAATGAATCGGCCCTGCGCGAGGCCAATCGTCGGCTGGAAACCTTCCTGGGCATTACCAGCCATGAACTCAAGACGCCGCTCAGTTCGATGCTGCTGAGCCTGCAGATGATCCAGCGACGCCTCCAGCGCCAGACGAGCATCCAGACAGACGCTGCCAGGGAGCGCGAGAGCGCATTTGTCACGTCGCAGGGCGCGCTGGAGATGACTATTCAACAGCTGGGCCGGCTCAACCGGCTGGTCAACGACTTGGTGGACATTTCGCGCATCCAGAGCGGGCGGTTGGAGTTCACGTTCAAGCCGGTGGACCTGGCGACCATTGTTGAGCGGGCCGTCGAGGAGCAGCGCCAGGCGGTCCCGGAGCGAACCATCCTGTGGCATCGCCCGCTCGACGGCCCAGTGTCGGTGGCTGCTGATGCGGAGCGCATCGGACAGGTGGTGACCAACTACCTGACCAATGCCCTCAAATACTCCGGCGAAGCGGCCCCAGTAGAGGTGGGCGTACAGGTGGAGGGCGAGCAGGCGCGGGTGTGGGTGCGCGACCAGGGGCCAGGCATTCCACCTGAAGAGCAGGCACACCTCTGGGAGCGCTTCTACCGGGTAGCGGGCATTGAGGTCCAGAGCGGCTCTGGCATCGGGTTGGGCCTGGGGCTGCATATCAGCAAGACCATCATCGAGCAGCATCACGGGCTGGTCGGCATGGAAAGTAGCCCCGGCCAGGGCGCGACGTTCTGGTTCATCCTCCCGTTGGCGCCTCCTGGAGAGGCCGGGACGAGGGGAGCCGAGGGGTGCTGAGCCGAGATGCCGATGGGAAGCACCGGTTACGACGAGCGCTGGGTTTCTCCCTCTGATTGCGGTGGTGTGGGGGGAATGCCCTCAGTAGCCGCCTCCGCCTGCCAGCGGATCGCTTCCTGCACGGCGGCGAGCGCCTCCGCACGGGTGCTGCCCTTCCCGGTCACGCCGGGGAGATCCGTCGCCTCAGCGATATACGCGTGCAGCTCGGCATCCCAACGCAAAGTAATGTTGAATGGCTGGCCTTCACTCATCTGGATGCTCCTTCTTGGCGAGACGTTGTGCCTGGAGGAGCCATTGAGTACAGGGTGCGCCAGACTGCCGGGTGATCGTGGGCGGCCCGATTATTTTCCCTCAGGTGCGGAAGGTTCCTCTTCGCTGAGCATCTGGGAAAACGGCGAGGCCTCGCCTTCTCCGCTCGCCTCGTGCCACCAACGGATCGCTTCCAACACCGAGGCAAGCGCGGTCTCATAGGTGGCGCCGCTGCCTTCGCACCCTGGGAGTTCTTGCACCTGGGCGATGAAGACGTGTTGCGGCTCACTCCAGCGCAGG
Source organism: uncultured Ktedonobacterales bacterium (assembly GCA_964522745.1). Lineage (GTDB taxonomy): Bacteria > Chloroflexota > Ktedonobacteria > Ktedonobacterales > DATBGS01 > DATBHW01. The sequence goes on along the minus strand of CAZFWN010000332.1, from coordinate 679 downwards.
GTGATGGTGTAGGGACTGTCTTGGCGCATAGGGGACTCCTGACAGGTTCTTTCTCACAGAGACATGCAGGGAGGCGTGCAAGAAGTGTACCAGCGGCGGCGGTTAGTCTTCAGTCGCTTCGGTATCGGCACATCTGCCGCAGAGTGGCTCGCCATCATAGCGGCTAAACTGGGCCGTACTTGTCTCGATGCGCTTGCCGCAAGCTTGGCAACAGACCGTGTCGTCTCCCCCAAAGCGCCCGGTGTTGTTTTCCAGCGACTCGATATACCGGCTCCAGCTTGTCGTAGGCTCGCTCATGTTGCGCTCTTTCTCCGGGGCTTTCCTGGCTTCGCATCAGAGGCAGGATTGGGTGGTTGCTCCTTCCAGCCCCAGATAATATCGTAGCACGCCGGGCAGAGGGTGATATGCGTGCTTCCTGGCAGCAAGCGAAAGGGCTGCTCGCCCTGTTCCTGCTTGCCGCAGCGGGAGCAGGTGGGTGATAGGGAGGCTTCTCTATGAGTGTTCTCCAATGCGTACGCTCCAGGCATTCGCCCAAGCGGTGAGGACCGGACTAAATCGGAGGCTGGGGTGATGGGGATTTTCCACAGTCGATAGGTAGCGCGAGTCTGGTGTTGGACCTCTGGAGGAAGGTCAGCAAAGAGCTTACGAAACCGCTTCGACTGTTTGGACCTGAACACTA
>CAZFWN010000331.1:0-4773 GCA_964522745.1 uncultured Ktedonobacterales bacterium | reverse complement strand
TTAATCGCCAGGCTCCGCGCTGGGCGTCAGTCTCGCCAGGTGAGCAGCACATCCAGCGCCTCAATGCCCGCGTTGGAAATGAGCAGGGGATTGATCTCCAGCGACTCCAGGGATGCTGGCAGCGCCAGGGCAAGCTGGCTCACCTGAAAGATCACCGAGGCCAGTGCTTCCAGGTCTACCGGCGGTTGGCCGCGTATCCCGCGCAGCAGCGGCGCTCCTCGCAGCTCCAGCAGCATCGAGCGAATCTCAGCAACGCCCACCGGCAGCACACGCACGCTGGTATCCTTGAGCGCCTCCGTCCAGATGCCACCCAGCCCAACGGTCAGGACCAGACCCCACACGGCGTCGCGCAGGACGCCTACCAGCAGTTCCGTGCCTGCCGGGCGCATCGGACTGACCAGCACACCCTCAATAGCCTCAGATGGAACGTGTGCAAGCGCTCGTTCCATCACGGTCAGAAAGCCGCTGCGCGCCTCCTCTGCCGACGCGAGGTTCAGCAGCACGCCGCCAATCTCACTTTTATGCGCGATGCTGCCCGACTGGATTTTTAGGGCGACAGGCATTCCCAACGCCTGCGCGGCTTGCGCGGCCATCTCTGCATCAGTCGCCAGCACCCCTGGCACGACTGGAATCCCCTGCGCCTGCAACAACTGACGCGCCTGGAATTCGGACCAGACGCCGCGAGCGGGCGCCTCCAGACTCAGCGCGGGCGGCACGCTGTCGGGCGGGCGAGATGCCCGTAACGTCCGATATGTCTCGGACCACCAGAGCGCCTTGCCCAGCGCGGTCAGCCCATGCTCAATGCCGGCAACAAAGTGAACGCCGCTCCGTTCGACGATAGCGTGCCCAAAAGCCGTCAGATCGACACAGGTATTGGAGAGGACAATGACTGGCAGGCGCGCCTTGCGCACGGTCTTGCCCAGCAGGTCAAAGCGCTCCAGCAGCGGCTCCAGTTGGGCAGGCGCAACACGCGGCGGGTCCACCAGGCAGACCACAAAATCAAGCTGTAGATCATCCACCACGACATCCAGCGCGCGCTGCGTCAACAAGCGGTCAACAACCACATAGCCAGTCACATCCACCGGATTCTGCACAGTGGAAAATGGTGGCAGCACGGCGCGCAGCCGCTCAACCGTCTCTGGGGCGAACGTCGGGAGTTCGATGCCCTCCTCCTGGGCGCGGTCCGAGAGAATATCGCAGGCCCCACCAGAAGGGGTCACAACGCCCATCCGCCGACCAGGGAGCGCGCCCGTAGAGCCGAGCAAGCCAGCCGTCACGAGCAAATCTTCCACCGAGTCTACGCGAATGATGCCCAATTGCCGGAAAGCAGCATCATTGATGGCATCGTTTCCCACCAGCGCGCCCGTATGGGCAAGCGCGGTACGCGCACTGAGCGCGCTGCGACCAATCTTCAGCGCGACGATGGGCTTCTGGTACTCCAGCGCCTTGCGAGCGACACGGCGCAGTTCGTCCGGGTGGCGGATTGATTCCAGGAACAGCGCGATCACGCGCGTGTCTTCCGCTTCAATGAGGTAGTCAATCACATCTGTCGCCGAGATCATCGCCTCGTTGCCCATCGAGACGAGCAGACTCAGGCCAATGGCGTGTGCCTGCGCAAAGGTGAGGACAGCGCTTGCCAGGGCGCCGCTCTGGAGTACCACACCCACCGGCCCGGAGAGCAACGGCGGGGTGATTGGCAATCCATAGGGGGCAACCTGGGCGGTTGCGTTGACGAACCCGTTGCCGTTTGGCCCCAACAAGGTCACGCCGCGCTCCCGCGCCAATGCGAGCAAACGCTGCTCCATGCGCGCTCCTTCGGCACCCATCTCGCCAAATCCAGAGGTCAGGACCACCAGATGGCGAATGCCCAACTCCGCCGCCACTTCGACGAGTGGATAGACCTGCGCGGTAGGAACCATCAGAAAGGCCAGATCAACCGGCTCCGGCAGGTCACGCAGCGAGCCAAACGCGGGCAGCCCATGCACCGTTTGATACCTGGGATTGACGCAGTAGAGCGGCCCAGAGCCGAACGTTTGCAGGTTGCCGAAGACGCTTTGTGACCAGCCAGAGCGGTCTGTGGCGCCAACGAGCGCAATGCCTCGCGGATGAAAGAGCGAGCGAAGCTGCTCAGGGGTGACATGAGACGCCTCAAGCATATCGATGTCCTCCAAGTGGCAAGCGGGTAGTTGAGGGGAATTCTTCTTTCTTCGTTCTTCGCCAAGTATAACATGCCGCCGCTCACATGAAGCGCAATGATACTGTTCAGCGTGTTATAAATATGATGTTATCTTAACAATACGTTCACACCCTTGTTACGTAGTCGATCTAGCAGGAAGGCGAGAAAAGCGTTCTTGTGTTCTGCCGCTTTTTAGATTAAAACTAAGTAAAGATGGGCAAACACGCCTGCGCGGCCTCTCGCCAGATAAGCAGTCATAATTTCATTCTCATATAGGCATTGTAAACGGGCGGTGAAATGAGCGCAAACAAACAACGCAGACACAATAGCCGGAAGTCAGCACCAGGGACCGAGAAGGCAGCAAACGATAGGCCAGAGGTGGATGAGCAAAATGTGGAAAGCGCCACCTTGGAGGAGCAAATCGACCCTGCCGCCAGCACCGAGGAGACCCCTCAACAAGTTCCATCTGAGCTGGTAGAAACTGCTGAAAGCGCGCTTCCAGCGGAAGAAGCTGAAGAGCAAACGAGTGCTGCTAAGTCCCAGGCGCAGCCGCACACCCGCCTGTTGTGGAGGCGCAAGAGCGCTACTCGCAGACCTCGATCAAAGAAATTTCGGGTCTTCCAGGCGATCCTGGCGCTCATCCTCCTGGTGAGTGTCATCACGGGCGCCATCGTCTTGCCCAAGCTCTATCGGCTCTATACCGTCGCCAAAAGCAGCACCAGTCAAACGCTTCCACAGGTCAAGTCTACCAGGCAGCCCATCCCAACACCTACATCGCTGCCCGATGATTTGGCCGGCCTGGATCATCTCAATCTTCTCCTGCTTGGCAGCGATACTGATGCCAAATTTGACGGTGGGCGCGTGCTGACACAGACCGATATTGTGGTGCGGATCGATCTCGCTCATCATCATGTCACCATGCTCTCGCTGCCCCGCGATCTCTGGGTGCCGACTGACCAGGGCTACTGCTGCGCCAAACTCGATGAGATTTCTCTCAATGAGACCGATAATGCCACCACGCCGCTGGAGGCCAAGCTGCATGGCTTCGCCCATACCGTCGCAACGGTTGAGCAAGATTTCCAGATTCCCATCAATGCGTATGCCTGGGTGGGTCTCGATGGCTTTGTCAAGGTCATCGATACGCTGGGCGGCGTCGATGTCGATGTCCTCCATCCGGTGGTGGATGACTCCTATCCTGCCGATAGCGACCCCAACAACCCCTATAACTACCAACGGGTCTACATTCCCGCCGGCCTCCAACATCTCGATGGCAAGACCGCGCTGGAGTATGTCCGCTCCCGGCATGCTGATTTGCTCGGAGATGTCGGGCGCACCGCCCGCCAGCGAGAACTGCTGCTGGCGCTCAAGAAGAAGCTGGATAACCCGGCGATTTTTGGGAATCTAGATACGCTTGCAGCAGACCTGCAAGGCAGTGTCCTCACCAGCTTATCGATCCAGCAAGTGCTGCAACTGGCAAACTTCGCTCGCGGGCTGACCTCAAGCGATTTTACCCAGATGGTTCTGGGGCTGCCTGATTATGGCTATGGGGCAGACGTCAGTACGCCCGACGGCGTCAAGTGGGTCGAAGAGCCGTTGTGGGATGCCATCCAGCAGACCATCCATCAGGTCTTCCCTGAATCTGTTGCTCCGACGCAGGTGAGCCTCCAGTCGCTTTCAGCAACGGACCGCCAGACGGTCCAGATGGAGGGGGCACACATCCTCATCGAGAATGGCAGCAACGACCCGGCAGCCGGCGACAAACTCAAAACCCTGCTGACCACTGATGGGTTCACTGTCACCGGCGTACAGCCAGCAGACCATACCTATCTGGCAACCCAGATCGAGAATTTCAACACCCAGACGGCGGGGTCCAGCCGCGTGCTGGAGCGCCTCTTTGGCGTCCTCACTTCAACGCCAGACCCCGGTGCCGCTCCCCCCTCAGGGGTAGACATCATTCTGATCGTGGGCCAGGACAGCGCGCCATCCATCGAGGCGTCAAGCTAGAGGCCAATCTTACAGCTAGAGAGTCCGCGCTTCTCTAGATATTGCTGGTGATAGTCCTCTGCGCGATAGAACTGAGCAGCCGGCACAATTTGTGTCACAATCGGGCGCTTGTAGCGGCCTGAGCGCTCCAACGCCTCTTTGGAGGCAAGGGCTGTCGCTTGCTGCTCAGGGCTATGATAAAAGATCACCGAACGATATTGCGTGCCAACGTCAGGCCCCTGGCGATTCAATTGTGTCGGGTCATGCTCTCCCCAAAAGACGCGCAACAAATCCTCATAGGACACCCGCTCCGGGTTATACTCTACTTCTACCGCTTCCGCATGCCCTGTTCTATCAGTGCAGACATCCTTATACGTCGGGTTGTCAAATGAGCCACCCTCATAGCCAACGGCAGTCGAAACGACACCTATCACCTGCCGGAATGCGGCTTCCACGCCCCAGAAACATCCCGCTGCAAACGTTGCCTTCTGTGTTGTCTGTTGCTCTTGCATTGCTTTCATCGCTCCCTTCTCAATTTGCATTTCCCCTTTATTTTGCCACACTATTTACGGGCCTGCCAGGTATCCTCTTGGCTGCGCCAGGCACACCTGATA
>CAZFWN010000330.1:0-4793 GCA_964522745.1 uncultured Ktedonobacterales bacterium | reverse complement strand
GGCGCTGCTGCTCGAAAACACCAGCGAGGGAGGCTGGTTGGCTCGATGCAAGGCAAACTGGCGGCGGGCCGCTTTGCTGGGCGCGCTGGCACTGCTGCCGCTGCTGCTCTACAAGGGTCTGCTGCTGCTCTGGCTTGGCTCTGCTGGCCTGCCGGCTGATCTCGCGCCGCAAGCCATCCCTTTCTGGGGTATCCTCAGCCTCTGGCCCTGGCAGACCAACCAGATCGCCGCCGCCGTCTGCATCATCGCTCCCGCGCTGATCTGCGCCGGCATGGGCTGTTGGGCGCTGTGGAGGCGCGCCGCTCAGGTCGAGGTCTGGGCGCTGCTGGCAAATGTCCTGCTTTTTGTGGTGCTGCTGGCGCCGCCGCCCTATATTGAGATTTTTGGCTCGGAGCGCGTGACCATCGGCGTCGTGCTGGCAGCCTGCACCTGCCTACCCAGCGTTGATCGCCTGACCGGCAGGCGACGCTGGTGGCTGTGGAGCAGCGCGCTCCTCTGGAATGCCCTGATCCCGCTGCTGGTGCTTCTGAGCGCCCGCTGATTTAGAAGGGTAAATCCCAGAGGGCGAACCAGCGCTCCAGGTCTTTCTCCACCGGCAGTTCTTTGTCCATCGCCGCGCTCAGATGCAGCTCTTCGGCGTTGTCGCGCTGGTGGCTGTGGCTGTCGGGGCGCGGCACGAAGGGGTAAAACATGCCGCGCTTATAGTTATAAATCCAGTAGATTGGGCGGCCACGCTCATCATTGAAGCGAAAGATCGAGGCCAGCAGTTGGTCGCCATAGCCCTCTTCGAGCAAGCTCTGGCTGACCATATGTACGGTTGCCACCAGGCTTTGGAAGTTGTTGCCCTCCATCAGAAACCATTTATAGCCCAGGTCATCCTCCCAGGAGCGCGCCTGGGTGTCGCCGCCCGTGCTGGCAACCTGCATCAGTTGGGTCAGTTCTTTCTGCAACTGCTTAAAAGGGCCGGAGGCCAGCCCTTGAAAGCAGATGCCCGCCTTGCCCGATGGCGTCAGGTCCAGGCTGGTGCGCAGCGTCAATTCCCCTGTAGACATGGCAAAGAGCCGCTCTGGACTCATCTTGACCGGCTTCTGGCGACCAAACAACGTCTCAAAAAACCCCATTAGCTTGCCGCTTCCATCTGCTTCTGCATGCGCTGGAGGCGCTCGACGCGATGCTCCAGCGAGGGATGCGTGGAGAGAAACTCCATCACGTTCTGGCCGCGCAGGGCCGGCATGATCATTAGCGCGCTGACGCCTTGCGCCTGGCGCAGATCGCGGTCGGGGATGCGCCCGCTCTCGATAACGCCCTCGATGCGCATCAGCGCCGAGGCCAGATGTTCCGGCGCGCCGGTTATCAGCGCCGAGCCACGATCCGCCGCGTACTCCCGATAGCGCGAGAGCGCGCGAATCAGCACAAAGCTGACCGCGTAGACCACTAATGACACCAACAAGAGAATAACGCCAAGGCCGCCATCATTATTACGGTTGTCGCGCCGGCCATAGCCGCCACCACCATAGAACGCGCCCCACATCAGCGAATTGGTGAGCAGCGAGGCCACCATTGCCAGGAAGGTCGCCACCGTCATCACAAACATATCGTTATTAATAATATGGGTCAATTCGTGGGCCAGCACCGCCTCAAGCTCCTGAGTATTGAGCCGGTCCAGCAGGCCAGTGGTCACGGCCACCACCGCGCTGCGCTTGCCGCGACCTGTGGCGAAGGCATTGGGCAGGTTGGTATTGACAATCGCCACGCGCGGCTTGGGCAGGTTGGCCTGCGCCGCCAGCCGGTTAATGAGCGAGTGCAACTGCGGTGCTTCCGCTTCGCTGACCTCGTGCGCGCCCATCGAAAAGAGCGCGATCTTATCGGCAAAGAAGAACTGCACGCCCAGGATCACCGCCGCCAGGATGACCAGCAGAATAATATTGACGTGCAGATACCAGAGAAAGAGCAGAAAGCCGGTATAGACAGCGCCAAGTAAAAACATTGTCAGCAGCATGCGCGCCGACAATTGCAGATCACGTTTATACCATGTAGGTTTTTTCGCCATTGCCAGTTCTCCCATTCAGGCACGCGCCGCGCGCACTTGTGACATCTCGCGCTGCGTCGTTGCCTGAGAACGCGCGATCTCGTTCGCGCAGGGACGTTTTGACACTCCCAATAGAGTATACGTCTCAGGAGGGCAAAAGGTGCATTCCGCCCGCCGGGCAAGCGGCAGGCAGCATCTCTATACGTCCCGCTGTAATTGTAGCATATCTGGCCCCGCGATGGGCAATAAGCTAGAATTTGTTGGAGGATGACCGTAAATTTGGTCCCAAATCTGCTGATTTCGGAGTTGCTGACCCCGGTTCAGGGGGCAGAAGAATGATATAATAGCGATGGATCACACCACTATTTGGGACGTAGTATGGTCATTGGCGCGTGTCGGGTGACGCTCCACCTACCGGGGAGCCACTCGTTAAAAGATAAACGGCAGGTCGTGCGTTCCCTCCTGGCACGACTGCGGAATCACTTTGATCTGGCTGTAGCCGAGGTAGACGATCAGGATCGCTGGCAAATTGCCACGCTGGGGCTGGTGTGCGTCAGCAGCAGCGCCGTCGTGGCCGATGAGGTCTTAACCCAGGCGCAGGAGTATATTGAAAATGTGCGGTTGGACGCGATGGTAACCGAGGTAGCCAGGGAGATTACTCACCTTCTGTAGCTGCTGGCACCCGGACACCTCGCAGCAGAGACACCCAGCCGCAGCTCAGGAAGGAAGCCATACGGGGTGTGCTGCGCGGCAGCCTTGTAGTGGATACAGTCGGAGGATTAAAGAATGGGCAATGCCAACCAAGCGACCCGGTCCAGTGTCGAAGCCGTCGTTGCAGAGACCGGCCAGCAACGTCGCATCCTGGTTGCAGATGATGAGCCAGATATTCGTTCCTTGCTCAAGACTCTGCTGGAGTCTGAAAACTATCAGGTGCAGGAAGCAGAGACTGGAGACGAGGTTCTCGCTCTCCTGACAGGCCCAGAAGAAGAACGGCCTGATCTGGCATTGGTGGATGTACGCATGCCAGCCCGCGACGCGGCAGATCTGCTGCGCGGCGATTCTCGCCAGCCGCCGGTGGAGGATGGCATCCAGATTTTACAGCGCCTGCAAGAGCAGGGCATCGAAATTCCTATTATTATTATGACGGCCTACGGCACATCGAGCCTGGCGATCAAGGCGATCCAGTTGGGCGCGTTCGATTATATCACCAAGCCCTTTGATGAACTGGACGATGTGCTGCTGAATATCAACCGGGTCTTTGAACATCAGCGGCTGGCGCAGGAGGTGCGCGATCTGCGGCGCCGCGTTGAGGGGCGCGACCCGACGGATCGGATGGTCGGGCGCAGCGCCCCCATGATCGACATCTTTAAGACGATTGGGCTGGTGGCGCGCAATCCGGCGACGGTGCTGATTACCGGCGAAACGGGCACCGGCAAAGAGTTGATGGCCGAGACCATCCACCTGGCGTCGGACCGGCGGGCGGGTCCTCTCGTCAAGGTCAACTGCGCCGCGCTGCCGGAGACGCTGCTGGAAAGCGAACTCTTCGGACACGAGAAGGGCGCCTTCACGGGAGCCATCGCCCAGCATAAGGGGCGCTTTGAGGCGGCGCACAAAGGCACCATCTTTCTGGATGAGATCGGCGAGATGACGCTGGGCACGCAGAAAAAGCTGCTGCGCGTGTTGCAGGAACGCGAATTTGAGCGCGTCGGGGGCAACATCCCGGTGAAAGTGGATGTGCGCGTGGTGGCCGCCACCAATAAGACGCTGGGCGAGGAGGTGCGCGCCGGGCGCTTCCGCGATGATCTCTTCTATCGTCTGAACGTCATCGCCGTGCATATGCCGCCGCTGCGCGAGCGTAAAGACGACATCCCGGCGCTGGTGGCGCATTTCCTGGATAAGCATCGCTTCAGCCCCACCACGCCGCCAGCACGCATCTCCGAAGACGCGATGCTCGTGCTGGAGAAATACGACTGGCCCGGCAATGTGCGCGAATTGGAGAATATTGTCGAGCGCGCGGTGGTGATGAGCCGGGGCGGGGTGATTACGACCCAGCATATTATTTTTGCCAATGAGATCAACCGCTACGTGCTGGATGTGGACCAGAGGGTACGCCAGAAGACGCCGCTGGCGGAGATGCTGCGCGAGGTAGAGCGCGAGGCGCTGCGCGCCGCCTTGCGGCAGACCGACTATGACGCTATGCGCGCGGCGAACCTGCTGGGCATCAGCACTTCCCATCTGTCCGAGCGGATGGCAGAACTCTTGCCGGATGGGTGAGACCATTCGCCGAATAAATTCGGCGCTAGTGGGCAGTCCGATTAGCTTTGTCTTAGGGGATAGAGGCGCGCCAGCTTGCGACGCGCCTCGCCGGAGGTAAACTGCCAATGAATGGTGGCCCGGTGCGTGTTGCGCTCGGCTTCCAGCGTGCCGACCCGCTCCTGCAAGGTGGCTTCGTCGGGGACGCGCCGAGAGAGACACCCTTGAGCAAAGATGCCAATCTCGATTTCGGCCATGTTCAACCAACTAGTGGGTCACTTGTCATGAGGATAGCCATTCTGGTAGAGTAAGCGGGCACGGATGCCTGACACACTCATCTGGGGAGGCTCTCCATGACTCGTCGCCAGCTTGACCCTCTTCGCCCACTCACCGAACCTGAACACACCGGGCTCACGCAGCTCAGTCGTTCCTTACGCGCCCCAGCGGGCCAGGTCGCGCGTGCTAAGGCGCTATTGGCGGTGGCCGGAGGTGCCTCCTACACCGAGGCAGC
>CAZFWN010000329.1:0-4834 GCA_964522745.1 uncultured Ktedonobacterales bacterium | reverse complement strand
TTGAAGATTTTGACGCGCCGGTTGGGTTCCTTGCCCCGGCTGCGCGAGGCCAGGTTGTAGCGCTCTGCGACCTGATGCTGGAGCCGGCGGACGTAGGCGTTTTGGGGCGAAAGCTCCACCGCGTTGGCCCCGTTGGTCAGGACGTGGTTGATGGCATCTTCCGCCTCCTGGATGGCCTCAGTGGTCGGGTCCAGGACGCCCCCGCTGCCGGGCACACGCTCTGGCGACAGGTCAAAGTCGTAGAGGTGCGCCAGGCATTCCAGCATTTGCTCCACTGCATTGCTCTTGAGGATGTAGATGGGCTTGCGCTCGTTTTCTGCATCCCGCAGACGCTCCGGCTGATTGCGATAGTAGTTCTTGAGCGTGACGATGACATCCGCGTCCTCCTGCTCGCGGGTAATCGCTGCCGGCACGCCCATCTGCCGGATGGCCTGCTCCAGTCGGGGCCGGCTGACCCCGAAAGGATAAATGCGAATCTGGGGCAGTTCCGGCATCTGTGCCTGTGCCGCTGGAGGCGCGCCGGGCGCCTCCAGCGGCACAAATGCTGGCTCAGCAGGAGGTTGGCTGCCGTTGCCGTTGCGCTTGACTCGATGGACGAAATCAGGCGCGACGAAGCCATTCCCTTTGCCGTTCACGGCGCTCAGCCTTGCGCCGCCCGCGTGACCGTTGCGAGTTCCGTTCGCTGCCGTCCCATTGCGCGGGCTGACGCCCGCTCCCCGAAAAGGGGAGAACTGCCCTCCATAGGGTGTGCTGGCGCCCCCACCGCCCCAGGCCGGCGATTCCAGCGGCGCGACGCTGATGCGCCGCGAGGCCATGCGGCCCTCGTTATCTCGCATGCGCTCTTCCGCCACTGGGGGCGAGCCGCGCAGAATATCGTCCACAGTTTCCGCGACATCGCGGTGAATGATGAGGTGCTGTCGGTCCTGTTGTTCGATGACGACATCGAAGGTTGGTGGAGCCTTGCGCTCCAGGACACTTTTCTGGGTGCCCCGGCGGCGCGCCTCCTCGTCGCCCAGCGTGACGGTCTGGATGCCGCCCAGCAGGTCGGAGAGCGTCGGGTTCATCATCAGGTTGTCGAGCGTGTTGCCGTGCGCGGTGCCGACCAACTGCACGCCCCGCTCGGCGATGGTCCGCGCCGCCTGGGCCTCCAGTTCGGTGCCGATCTCGTCGATGACGATGACTTCGGGCATGTGGTTTTCCACCGCCTCAATCATCACGGAGTGCTGCGCGTTGGGCGTGGCGACCTGCATCCGGCGCGCCCGGCCAATGCCGGGGTGCGGGATGTCGCCGTCGCCGGCAATCTCGTTGGAGGTATCTACGATGACCACGCGCTTGCCAAGCTCATCGGCCAGCACGCGGGCGGTCTCGCGGAGCATGGTGGTCTTGCCGACGCCAGGCCGGCCCAGAATCAGGATGCTTTTGCCCTCTTCGATGATGTCCCGAATAAGCGCTATCGTGCCGTAGACGGCGCGACCCACGCGGCAGGTCAGCCCAACCACCTTGCCCTTGCGGTTACGGATGGCCGAGATGCGATGCAGCGTGCGCTCGATGCCGGCGCGATTATCGTCGCCGAACTCTCCGATGCGATCCACGACATAGTGCAAGTCTGCTTCTGAGACTGGTTCATCGCACAGGATCACCTCCCTCTCTGGGAACCGGGCCTCAGCTTGCCGGCCAAGGTCCATGACAATCTCCAGTAGCTCGGCGCGGTCCTCCAGTCGGAAGGCAGCCTCCTTAATGCGGGGAGGCAGAGCCTCCAGCAGAGCGTCCAGATCGTCAGTGATCACTTGTTGCATAAATGTTTTCATCACCTCATGCGGGCCAGCGGCTCAGTGTTTGCCGGGTGCTGAGCATGGCTCTGGTAGTGTGTATGGGCCGTCCCCAGGCCCTTCACACCATACGCCACTCGTTGTTCCAGCGCGGAGACGAAACGCCGCTGCATTGCACGGATGGTGAGGTGCCGCACGAGCAGCGCCCGCGTTGCGACGTGTTCAAAGCCACTATCGCGCAGGGCAGACACCACTGCTCCCTCGTACTCGCGTACCTGGCAGTACACTGGCCGGGCATCGCCTCCTTCCCCCAGGAGCGAGAGCGCGAAGCGAAGCAGCGGAGTGGCGAGATCAGTATTATCGGGATGAACCATGAGCGAGACCTGATGCGGATGGGGACCGTAGCCACGACGGACCTGTACCCATCCTCCCAGGCGGACGCCCAGGTCATAGACAAAGCCTTGTTCGCGTGCCGGCAGGAGCGGTAGCTGCCAGCGATGCGTATGTCCGACCCGCAGGCCGGTATATTCGTTACTGTCAAAATTTTCGGCAACCTGGACCATATGCGGGGCATTGGCGCTGTAGAGGCGCAGCAAGCCCCACTGGTCGTGCCGGTGCCAGTGGCGCAGGGTAAGCTGCTCTGGCGGTGCTTTGATTGGCGCCTCTGGCGGCAGACAGAAGGTTAGCTCATGGGCGTAGCGCTGAAACGAGCAGCGCATAAACAGTTCCAAATCATCGGTGTCCTCCTCCACTTTGGCAAACACACGCTGTACGCCATGCGTGATGGCAGCGTTGACGACATATTCTAGCAATTCCAGAAGCACATCGGCATCTGGTGGACTATCGCCGGACCGATTGGGCAAGGAAGCGAGATAGGTTAAGTCCCAGGCAGAGCCGGCGCTCCGGCGGCGAGCCTGGGCGACGCCCAGGATACGCCAGTGGTCCTCGCAGAGCCAGGTGCGCGCAGCCGGGTTGATGGGAAATAGGCTTCCGAGCAGCGTAGAAAGGGGGGCGCGAGGTTCCTCAGCGTCGGGAGTGCAGATGAAGTGAGCAAACTCACTGCTGCGCGCCCGCGCCCTGCGGTCAATCGCGTAGATAATGCCGGGAAGATCGACGTATAGGACCGGCCTTATCATCCTGTACCCTGTAAGATCTATCTCTGGCCCAATATGGGCTGAGCTGAAAATCTCATCCTGCCAATACTCGTAAGCCTGGCTGTCGCCTGATGCCCTGTCGCTGACTACTTCTTGCTCTCTTGGATGAGCCGCAAGAAATAGGCATGGAACCTGGGATCGCCGGCCACCTCCGGGTGGAAGGCGGTACACATCAGGTGCCCCTCCCTGGCGGCGACAATGGTTCCATCCTCCAGGGTCGTCAGCACCTCAACCCCATCTTCGACGCTTTCCACCGATGGCCCTCGGATGAAGACCGCGTGGAAGGCTGGCTCGCCCAGTGCCGGAACCGGCAGATCCGTCTCAAAGCTGTCGCCCTGGCTGCCAAAGGCATTGCGTTTGACACGCATGTGCATGGTTGCCAGAAGCGGCTGCCCGGCCAGCGCGTTATCAGTCTCGCGCGCCAGCAAGATCATGCCGGCACAGGTGCCCCAGACGGGCATGCCTGCGTCGATACGCTCACGGATTGGCTGTTGCAAATTGTAGGCCACCATGAGCTTGCCGATGGTCGTACTCTCGCCGCCGGGGATAATCAGGCCGTCAAGACCCTCAAGGTCGGCTGGTAGACGCACCTCGCGCGGCTCCGCGCCGAGTTCCTTGAGCATGTTGGCATGCTCGCGGAAATCGCCTTGCAGGGCAAGGACGCCGACAACCATCTTCTGCCTGGATTCAGTTGTTCTGGTCATCTTGGTGCCCTCGTGTGGAGTGATAATTGGCGCTCATGGTGTGACTAAATGGTCGGGTCACGTGGATACTAGAAGGTTGCTGCTACAACGCGGATGGTTGCTGAAAAGCAGGCGGGAACAGCGGTATACATCCTGGCTTTTCATCTACATGGTATCACAGCCCTGCCTATTTGGCAACTACCGTGTGGATGGCTGCTTCGGGCGATGCAAAAGTTGCTGAGGCGCGGCCCCATTGCTGAGCGAGTAGGAAATGTGCTACTTCTGTAGCAGAAGCACTTATCTTATTTGTGGAATGAGGGACGACCATGCTGGATTTTGAGAAGGTGCGCCAGGGTGAGCAGACGCTGGCCGGTCTTGCCCGTGATCTTTCCCCGACTGATCTGCACCGGCTGACCGATGAGATAATCGATAGCGTGCTGGCGATCATTGCGGAGGCGACTGCCGCTGATGTGGTCTTTGTGCCCGAAGACCCTGACGCCCGTGATAGTTCTGGTGTTAGCGCCGAGATCAACCTGCCCTGGACACTGGGCCATGTCATTCTCCATACAACGGCCTCTTCCGAGGAGGCGGCGGCCCTGGCTTCCACGCTGGCACGGGGCATTGAGTTCGAGGGCAGGTTGCGCTATGAACCGGATTGGCGCACGATTCGTGGGGTAGCGCAGGTGCGAGCGCGACTGGAAGAAAGCCGCCAGATGCGTCACGCCTTTCTCGCTACCTGGCCGTCTCCACCCCATCTTGATGTCGTCTCCACCGGATTTGTGACGTATGGACCGTTGAATGCGCCCGCCCGCTTTCTGCTTGGCCTGATGCACGAAGATGAACACCTGGAGCAAATGCGCGAGATTCTCCGACAGGCCCACGAGGGATACCTGGCCGTCCCGCGCAAAAGCCGCCTCAGTGGCCTGTTGCCATTCCTGCGCAAATAGCATTCAAGCTCGACCACGAGCGGCCTTTCTATCATCCTGCTGTGGCTGCCAGGGCTTTTCGAAAGTCGGAAGGCCATCCCAGGCAGGAACAGCTCACCGTCCAGCCAACGGTCTAGGAGGGGGTTGGGAGTGGGGAGGACGTGGAGCGCCGCTATCTTGGCGGCGCTCCACGTCCTCCCCGCTCCCAGTTGTTCAACCGGAATCCTGGCCTCTCGACTTTTGAAACGCCTTGATCCTCAGCCAGGGCACCCGTCACTGGTCGGGCTGGAAACAAGGTGGAT
>CAZFWN010000328.1:3711-4837 GCA_964522745.1 uncultured Ktedonobacterales bacterium | reverse complement strand
GGAGTATCTATGAGCAGGAGAATCCTGCGGGCGACCAAATGTTGTCAGATGACCAACGCGAAGGCCGGCACTGGCAGTGGTGGGGATCGCTGCACCGAGGCGTGCGGGGCGATCATTGCCACCACCTACAAGATCGGCCCGCACGCCCAGGCCGGCGATAGCGCCGAACAGATTATGTATGCCTTCACAGAATGGTTGAACAATGGCAGCGATAACAGCGTGCCTGAGAATGCCTCGTGGATTGGCGATTGGCTGCGCCAGAACAGCAGCAGCCAGATCACGCTGGGCGACATCGTCTGGCCGGGCTTTCAAGATGTGATCAATTGCATCAATCGCGGGCATATCGCCATCGGCGGCTTTGACGATTACGCCAGCCTGCGCCTGGTCGATGGCAGCAACCCGTATCAATGGACTGACCCGCCGGGCCTGGGGCATGTCCTCATCATCGTCGGCTATGATACCGACAAACAGGCCGTGATTGTACATGATCCGCTGCGGGCGGACCCAGACGGCCAACCGGCTGATTACTCTTGGACCAGCTTCCAGGCCGCTAAATTTCATGATTTGATCGAAGTCAACGGGCCGGCACTGCCGGGAGGGAGGGGCAAACCGATGGGCGTTCCTGTTGGATGGACCGATGATGGCGCGAGCTTGACGGCTCCCAATGGCGTCAAAGTCAGCGGGCCGTTTCGCGCCTATATTATGGAACAGGGGTGGGATAGCTACGACTGGCCGCTGGATGCTGCCCAGCACCTGGACTCGTTGGAAGAGGGCAATCCAGCGATTGGCCCCGGCACGCGCCAGGATTTCCGCCTGACGAGCCTGGCCTGGGCCGACAACCCGCCGCCGCAGTTCCCGGCGCTGCAAGGGCAGCTCTATATCATCTGGCTGGGGCAGGACCGGCTGGCGCTCAAGCAGCAGGTGGCGCAGCTTCAAGCAAAGCTGCAACAAGCCGGCGCTGGGCTGGATGTGCCCGCGTTGAAGGCTGACGCAGCGACGGTGGCTGCCGCGCTGGCTCCGCTGGAGGCACAGATCAGTTCGCTCCAGGGCGCCGAGCAAGCCATCCAGGACATCGAGAAGAAGCTGGGCAACTAGCCTGACAGCCAGCCGCCGAATGAATTCGGCG
>CAZFWN010000328.1:0-3611 GCA_964522745.1 uncultured Ktedonobacterales bacterium | reverse complement strand
ATTCGGCGGCTTTTTGCTTTGGCCGCCGTCTTGCCCGCTTCTGGCATCATTGCTGCGAGGAAGACTCTTGCGCGGGGCGCGCTTATTCTTTATCATGCAGGAGCCGACTGAAACAGATCACGCTTGCCCTCATGTTGATACGCTGCTGGCTGCCTCCCTGCTCTCCTGGCAGGTAGCCGGATGAGATGTTGGAGGCTGCTGTCGCTATGTCGCGTTCATCTGAATCTGAGCAGGTTTCTGGCCCATTGGCAGCTGCATCTGAAAAGCAAAAAGCCGGAACAGAGCTAGCCCTGTGGCGCTGGCTGCTGGCAAACACCTACGCGCCCATCTGGCTGCCGGACCGCTGGCGTCATCCTGCCGTTGGCTATCTGGCTGCCGTGCTGTTCCAGGCCATCGCGGCCCTGGTAACGCTTCTGTTCGCCAAGGTGTTTCCCGGCTTTGACTTTCCTGGGGTACTCTCCTTCCTGGCGCTCGCCATTGTGGCGCTCTCCTGGGGCGCCGGGCCAGCCCTGGTGACGACCCTGGTGGGCGCGCTGCTCCTCGATTATGTGGTGGCATCTCCTCATTATGCCTGGTTGATAAATAGTGGCGACCTCGCCGGGATCCTCCTCTTTGTCCTGGTGGGGCTGGTCGTCAGCCGGTTGGCTATTCAGACCGAGCGAGCGCGCCGCTCGGCGGAGGCACTGGCCGCCTCGCTGGGGCGCGAGCGAGCGCGGCTGGAGGCCGTCTTTGAGGCCATTCCCGATATTTTGACCATCCATGATATGCAAGGGACCATTGTTCGTGCCAACCCTACTGCCCAGCGCAATGCCATACGGGGTTCCACGCTGCCCTTGCCGCTGGAAGAGGTGCCTCGCATTGACCAGATTCGCGCGCTCGATGGGCAGCCCTTGAGCCTGGATCAGCTTCCCATCAGCCGCGCCCTACGCGGCGAGACCTTTCGCAGCGTCGAACTGCGCGCCCCAGGGGTCGATGGGTCGGAGCGCCTGCTGGTGATGAGCGCTGCGCCCATCCGCAGCCGGCAGGGGCAGATCGAGGGCGCGGTGGAGATTGCCCACGATGTGACCGAGCGGCGGCACCTGGAGCAGCGCACGCGCGAGGCGCTGCAAGCGCTGCTGGAGATGGCCCAGGCGCTCGTGCAGCCAGAGGAAGAAGCGGAGGGCGACCAGCAGCATCTCAAGCAGGTGGCCCAGCGCCTGGGAGAGCTGATCCGCAAAGTGGTCGGCTGCCAGCGCGTGGCCTTCCGCACGCTGGAGCCGGAGACCGATTCCTGGTCTCCGCTGGCGGTGGTTGGCCTCTCGCCGGAGGAAGCGCAGCAGTGGGAGGTGGCCGGACCACAGCGCTTGATTGGAAAGATAGCCGGCTCGTTGCGCGCCGGGGAGCCGTTGATCTACGATATGCAGGAGGCCGAGCGCCGGGGCATTCCCAATCCCTACCAAGCCAAGCGCGTGCTGGTCGTGCCGATGCGGTTGGGGACAAGGCTGCTGGGCCTGCTGACGCTGGATTATGGGACAGAGGTTGAGGCATTTACCGAGCAGGAAGTGGCGCTGGCCGGGGCGGTGGGCCAGATGGCGGCACTGGTGTTGGAGCGCGAGCGGCTGCTGCGCGAGCGCGAGGAGGCGCGCGGGCGTATTCTGGCGCTCAGCGAGGCCAACCGCCGCATGGATGACTTCCTGGGCATCGCCAGCCATGAACTGCGCACGCCGCTTACCAAGGTCAAGACCAGCATTCAACTGGCCGCCCATCGCGCCCAGAGCGCGCTCCGCCAGGAGCCGGACGCCAGCAAGCTCCTCCAGCCGGTGCTGGAGATGATGGGCCGGGCCGGGCGCAGCGTTGATGTCATCAACCGCCTGATCGGCGATCTGCTCGATGTCTCGCGCATTCAGGCGGATCGGCTGGACTTGCGCCTGGCGCCGGTGGACCTGGCCGGATTGCTCAGCGAGGTGGTTACCGAGCAGCGCGAACTTTTCCCAGGCCGCCAGATCACACTCGATCTGCCTGCCGAGGCGCCGGTGATGGTCTCCGCCGATGCCGAGCGCATCGCCCAGGTGGTCATCAACTATCTGACCAACGCCCTGAAATACTCCCCGGAGAATGCCCCGGTAGAGGTCGGGCTGGAGGCAAGCCGGCAGCAGGCGCGCCTCTGGGTGCGCGATCACGGGCCGGGCATTCCCCCGGAGCAGCAGACCTTGCTTTGGGAGCGCTTTTATCAGGTCGAGCAGGTAGCAGTGCAGTCTGGCTCCAGCGTGGGGCTGGGCCTGGGCCTGTATATCAGCCGGACGATTATCGAGCGCCATCACGGCCAGGTGGGCGTCGAGAGCGCGCCGGGCGCCGGCGCCACCTTCTGGCTCACGCTGCCTTTGCTGGCATAGCCGGGCAGCCTCCTCCTCGTAGCGCCGGCTTCCAGCCGGCCCGTCCTCGCCAGCCTCCCAACTGGTACGAGCCGCCGGGACGCCGGCGCTCCAACCGTTCGCCGATTAAAATCGGCGCTAGGGGCGCCTGCGGCGCCAGGAAGTCCCTATGGGACTGGCCGCCCAGCAGCCAGCAGTTCCACAGGGACATTTTGGCCGAAGGCCCGTAGCGCCGATTTTAATCGGCGATGGCCTGGCGAGGACGAAGACCGGCTGTATGGGTCAAATTTCATGAACCGCCAGCCTCGTGGGCTGGTGATACAATGTGCGGAAAAGGAGAGAGGCAGTATGAGCGCTTCAGATCGACAAGAGCAGGCGGCGCGCTTGCGCTCCCTGCACGCGGGGCCGGCGCTGCTCGTTTTGCCAAATGCCTGGGATATTCTCAGCGCCCGGCTGTTTGAGGACGCCGGCTTTGCGGCGATAGCGACCACCAGTTCTGGCGTGGCGGCTGCCCTGGGCGCTGCCGACGGCCAGGAGATCAGCCGGGAGCAGTTTCTCGCGGCAACCAGGGCCATCGTCAGCGCGGTGCGCTGCCCGGTCACCGCCGATATGGAGGCCGGCTATGGCGCCTCCATCGACGACATTCTCCAGACAGTGCGGGCGGTGATCGAAGTGGGCGTGGTAGGCATCAACATCGAAGATTCGAGCAGCGCGGGCACGAAGGCGCTGGTCGAGGTCGCCTATCAGACGGACCTGCTCGGCGCCATTCGCCGGCTGGCCGATGAGTTGGGTCTGCCGCTGGTCATCAATGCCCGCGTGGATGCCTTTTTGCTGGCCGGCGGCAACCACGCCGCCGCCTTCGACGAGGCGGTCACTCGCGCCCGCGCCTACCGCCAGGCCGGCGCGGATTGTGTCTATCCCATCACGCTGAGCGATGCCGGGCTGATCGAGCGTTTTGTGCAGGCCGTGCCGGCGCCGGTCAACATCCTGGCCGGGCCAAACACGCTCACGCTGCCAGACCTGGCGCGGCTAGGCGTCAGGCGGGTCAGCTTCGCCTCCGGCCTGCTGCGTGCTGCGCTGGGGAAGCTGCGCCTGGTGGCCCAGGAACTCCAGGGTCAGGGCACCTATAGCCAGATGGCCCCAATGCTCTCCGGCGCTGACCTCAAGCGCCTGGTGGAGCGCCCCGCCGGCGAGTAAGCCGGCGAATGATGAGGTTTGACTTGTAGATAGGGTATCCGCTTGCCCAAGCCTTCGCCGAAT
>CAZFWN010000327.1:3274-4839 GCA_964522745.1 uncultured Ktedonobacterales bacterium | reverse complement strand
GGTTTTGGCTGGCTGGAGGATGAGCGCGTGCAGCGCGCGATTGACTGGGCTGCCCGCGCAATCACGGGAGCAGAGGGCAGCCGGTATTATCGCTCTGGGACGAGTGGGCCTGGCTTTGGGTGTGGGTCCAACAGTCAGCTTCCCTGCGCGTGGGGCGCCATCAAGGAACTCTCGGCCTTCGCGCGCATCCCGCCCGAAGCGCGCACGCCCCAGGTGGAACGCGCTATTGAGCAGGGGGTCGCCTTCCTCTTCAGTTGCGACCCCGCCACCGCAGCCTACCCGATGGGCGAGGGCAACGGGCAGCCCAGTCCATTGTGGTTCAAACCGGGCTTCCCTATCGGCTATGACGCCGATGTCCTCCAGAATCTGAGCGTCCTCTGTGAGCTAGGCTTCGCCAACGATGCCCGGCTTCGCCCGGCCCTGACCTGGCTGCTCGGCCAGCAAGATGCGTCTGGGCGCTGGCGGAATGAGCATGCCTACACTGGCAAAACGTGGGTCGATCTGGAGCCGCAAGGGCAGCCGAGTAAGTGGGTAACGCTGCGCGCCTGCTCAGTCCTCAAGCGGGTGTACGGCCAGGGTGTGGGAGGTAAGCAGGCTCCCATCGGGCAACCAGGCAACGGCAGTGACGTCGCAGCCAGAGCATCGGTCAGCTAGCCCAAGATCAGCTTTGCCCGCTGGAAGCGCGCCAGCGCAAAGGCCAGCAGCAGCCCATCCAGCAGGGCCACCACGCCCACCACCATCAGCAAAATCTGGTCGGGGGTGAAGTTCTGGAAAAAATTGCCTAGCACCTGAGCGAGCAGGGGTATGGCTACGCCCAGCACCAGCGTGCCAATGCTCAGCACCTGCTGTGCCTGCCGCACAGTCGAAATACGCAGCGAGATCAGCACTCCCACGCTGGCCCCCAGCGTGCCAACGAGCAGGCCCAGCACCAACGTGAACAGCAGCATATCGATGGGATAGAAGGCAAACTGCTCCTGCCCCGGCGTCGCGTTGGAGACCCCCACGCCCACGAACAGGCTCACGGCCATCATGCCCCAGCCATAGAGAACGACCATCGCCACTTTTCCGAGCAGAATGGCACTATCAGGCACGCGGCTTGCCAGAAGGGTTTCCAGCGTATGCCGCTCGCGCTCGCCAGCAATGGAATCGCCAACGAAGGAGATGATGACGAAAAAAGCGCACCAGATGCAGATCACCAGCTCAGTTGGACTCAGGCTCATCCAGGTGGGCTTGTCCACCAAAGGCAAAACAACGCCCAGAACGCCGATGAACATCGCCGGGCGAATCCAGGCTTTCCAGCCACCCTGAAAGAGGGTGTCCTTCCATTCCTTCCACATGATCGTGAACAGATCACTCATCAGCGTTCTTCCTCGTGACTGTCCATCGGTCTCGCCTCAAGTTGCGTACTTTCTTTGTATGTGCTGGTCAGGGTGGGAAGCAAGTGTTGAGGGTCTAGCGCATTCGCCTCTCTCAACAGTGCTGCCATCGCTTGGTCGCGCTCGGCATCGATACAGCGGTCAAACTGGCCCCAGGTGATCTTTCCAGAGACATATTCTTGCGCAAAT
>CAZFWN010000327.1:0-3174 GCA_964522745.1 uncultured Ktedonobacterales bacterium | reverse complement strand
GCAAGAGAAAGGAGGCAAAGAGCAGAGGAAGAACGGCCCGCCGCTTAGCGGTTACTAAGCTGGCGGGAAAGCACCAGCCCCAGGTAACACTGACGAAACCCACGCGCCGGTAGTTCTATTCTCGCATACGGCGCGTGGGCATGGCAAGTGATGAAAGGAGCCATGCTCGCTTATGACCACATCTGCTGTTCGCTATATCTGCACTCCGGGCGCCCGCTACCACGCGCGCCCGCTGACTCTGATGCAGCACGAGGTCTTGTACCTCTGCACCTATGGCGCCACGCTTCCCCTGCTCTGCCAGGAAACCTTTTACCCTCCTATCCAGGTGGCTCAGATACTTGCCTATTTGATGCAGCATGGGCTGGTCAAGCGGCTGCCAGCAGAGGAGGGGGCAGCATGGCAGCGCGCTTGAATGTCACGGAGGCGGAACGGCTCAGCTACAGCCGTAGGAAATTGCAAGCGATCTCCGCCCTGAGGAATGCCGCCTTAGACCCGGTGGGCGTCTTGCAGGGCAAGGAGCAGCGGCCCAGCCACAGCGGGCGCTGGTATCGCCTGCCGCTGCCCGATGGGTCGGCGGTTTATTTCACGACGCTGCGGCAGGTGGTGGCCTACGCCCAGGACTATCGCCTCTACACCACGACGATGTGCCTGCTCGAAGCCGAGGAGCGCCTCAGTTGGCCGCGCTGGCAGCGCGATGGGGCGGCCTACGCGCTGGCGCTGCTGGTGCCAGAGTTGCGCACCATCGCCCGGCAGTCGCCCCAAGCGTCATCTCGCCCGGCGCTGTCCCAACCTCAGCTGGGCGTGCCAGCGCGTTGCAGCGGGCCGGGCTGTCCCTATCCGGCGACGGGGGTGATCGAGGGCCACGCTTATTGTGCCGGGCACGCCACGATCTATGCCGTCTGCCAGCAGCAAGGACGCGGGCGGTTGAAACCTCGCCACGAATGATGGCAAAAAAAACGCCCGGCAGAAGGGGCAGTCAAAGCCATCAATCAGGCTTCCAGACCTGGGTAGTGCGGTCACGGCCACCGGAAGCGATGAATTGCCCGTCAGGTGACCAGGCCAGCGTAAAGATATGGCTGGTGTGGCCGCTATAGCTGGCAACAGTTTTTCCGGTGGATGGGTCCCAAACCTGCACCACACCGGGCCAGCCCTCCGACGAGGCAATGCGCGTGCCATCAGGCGACCAGGCCACCGGGCCACGATGATCCAGCTTGTCACGATAGGTCAGCAGCGTCTTGCCCGTCATCGGCTCCCAGACCCGCACCCACGCCTGCGAGCAAGAGACTATCCGCTGCCCATCTGGCGACCAGGCGACAGACTCGATACGGTTAGGGTTGCCGTAGCCCTGCACCTTCTGGGCATGCCCCTGATAGGTGCAGACGCTGGCACCCGTCGCAGCGTCCCAGACGCGCACCACGTAATCATCGCCCGCCGAGACCAGATACGTTCCATCTGGCGACCAGGCCACCGCTTGTATCCAGTCGGTGTGGTCCCGATACGTGAGCAGCGTTTGCCCGGTGGCCGTGTCCCAGACCTGCACGGTCTTATCCTGAGCGCCAGAGGCCATGCGTGCCCCATCGGGCGACAGCGCCAGCGCCCAGACACCCTGAGCATGTCCGGTATAGCTGAGCAGGGTCTCGCCCGTGCTGGCATCCCAGATTTCGATGGTCCGATCCACCCCAGTTGTCGCAATGCGCGCCCCATCGGGAAACCAGGCCACTTGGCGCAAGCCGTCCTGGGGATGGGTGAGGCGGGTTTGGCCGGTCGCCACCTCCCAGACCTGCGCCCGGTCTCGCTCACAGGCAGAAACCAGCCGCTGCCCATCTGGCGACCACGCCACGGCTTCCACCCAGCGTGCGTGCCGCTTCTTCATCACCAGTTCTGCCATGCTCCCCTTCCTTTCTTCATGACACCCCCTCGCAAAAACCTGACTGCGGCTATGGTACGAAGGTTATGGTGAAATTTTCCACACATGAATCGGACCCGAAGCCGCGCCGGAGGCAAGGCGCGTGCTGTCTGGGGACCAGGCCAGCGCAGAGATGGCATAGGGATAAGCGAAATCGGGCATGGCAGTCTGATTGACGTGGCCCTGATAGGTGAGCAGCGTGTCCCCTGTGGTCGCGTCCCAAATCTGCACGATCTGGTCAGTTCCCCCGGAGGCAAGGTACTTCCCATCAGGGGACCAGGCCAGAGCGCTCAGGTCCACCGACTGGCTATGGCCGGTGTAGGTCAGCACGCGCTTGCCACCAGTCGCATCCCAGATACGCACCCCGCCATTAGAGGCGAAGATCACAATGGGCTTGCTTCCACAGGAGGCAATCTGTTTCCCATTCGGGGACCAGCTTATCGCATTGACATAGGCCCCCTCACTCCTATAGCTCCAGATCTCCTGCCCAGAGGTTGCCTGCCACACCCGAATGGCCTGATTATACCCGCCGGTAGCAAGGAGGGTACTATCTGGAGACCAGGCCAGCACCCGCGCGAACTGATCTCCCTGATGGGTCAGGAGATGCTGGCCGTCAAGCGCCTCCCAAATCTGGGTGGTCCCGGTAATCACCACCGGCTGCGGCGCTGGAACCCCAGTCACGGCGATACGAGTTCCATCAGGGGACCAGGCAGCGGCACCAATCGAGGCAGAACCTTCCCACAACTGATCCTGATAGGTCCAGCGTTGGTGACCATCGGCGGCATCCCAGACCTGGATGCTGTTTTCGGGGCCGGTGGAGACAAGGTGCGTACTATCTGGAGACCAGGAAATCGAGTGAGGGAGCTGGGTGTGACCACGATAGACCAGGAGCTGGCGCCCGGTGGCGGCACTCCAGACCTGGATAGTGGTATCCCAGGGAGAGGAGGGACGTGTACCGCCTGCCACTGGGGAGTGCTCGAACGAGGTGGAAGCAATGCGTGTCCCGTCGGGTGACCAGGCCAGCGCGTGCGTCCCGTTCGTGTGTTCGCCGTAGGTGTAGAGCAGGCTCGCATTGAGGTGTGGGGCGAAGAGGCTACAGCCGCTGGTGGTTGCCGCAACCAATCCCGCGGCCAGACCTTTGAGCAGGACGCGGCGGGAGATATAGGGGAAACGCTCAGGGGGTGTCTCCATACCAGATGCTCTCAATCTCTTGCTGTGTGCAGGTACATATCTCTTGATAAGAGCATAGGACAGAGGAGCTTCCTCAA
>CAZFWN010000326.1:0-4894 GCA_964522745.1 uncultured Ktedonobacterales bacterium | reverse complement strand
AAGTGGGAAAAGTGGGAAAACTGCGCCTGTAGCACGCCTTACCTGTAGCGCCGGCTTCCAGCCGGCTCGTACCAGTTGGCCGGCTGGCATGCTCGCCCTTCAGGTAAAACGCCGCCTTGCCGGGCAGCGGTGTCAGCTCCCCAACTGAACGCCCCCAGCCAGCCCCACCCCTGCCGGCTGGAAGCCGGCGCTACAGGCAGGCGGCTGGCCGGCGGGCGCTACCCCATGCCGGCATTTCCAGCATCCCAACTGGTACGGCGGGCGAGACGCCCGCGCTACAAGCAGGGCGCCGGCCTCCGTGCCGGCGCGTTTGTAAAGACCCACATCGGTTACATGGGGCCTGGCAGGGAGCCTGTGGACCCGCATCCTTGTCCTGGCGAGATGGCAAACGGTGGCCGCTGGATCGAGCAGAGGAACGTATATTCCTTTTTCCGATTCGCCAGCCCGGTGTAGCCGCTCCCCAGCAGCGCGAAACTGTCCTCCGTGTTGAGCGCCCAGTATGTCCACTGAAGATTCGTTACCGGAATGAGCGAGTTGTCGCTGCCGTTATAGCTGCTCAGGATGAAGTTGACCATATCCGTGAACCACTGGCCCTCCGAGCCGGGATCATCAGCGTCATTATCACCATCAGGCACGGGAAAGTTGCTGCTGTCGCCGTCATCAACAAGCATGAGATCGCTGTCGGCGTTCCCAGTCCCAAACTCCCCAAGGTACACCGGCGTCTGGGAATAGGCCGTGCTGCCTGTGTTGCTCCAGGGATAGGCAGACTGGCTCCCCTGCGTGTTGTAAGGTTGGACGTTTCCCACATTGATATAGGCCCAGTGCTTGTTCCAGACATCCGCCAGGCTTGATGAAGAACACATGCTCACGTAGCAGGTACTGGGATTGAACCATCCCTCCACGAATGTTGAGGGACCATAATCGTGCGCGCTATATACAAGCTGGCTGTCGGCATCTAGCCCAAGGCCCATAGAACTCTGAGGGTTCTTACCCACATTCAGTACGATAGGCGCGCCGGGATTGGTGACAGTTTTTCCAGTGGTGGGGTTGATGCCAGTGTTGCCGTTGACACCCTGGAGATCGCCGCCCCACCAGTAGAAGTCAAACTGCCCGCTGTTGTCGTTGGTCCATCCCGGCTTGGGATACTGGCCGGTGCCCTCGACGAAGATCAACGGAGGGGCCTGTGATGCGGTTGGGTCGCCCAGAGTGGTATCAGCCGCCCGTTCAGCGGCCAGCCGCCAATCGTGACAGGTCGAGGACGCCACACATGCGGGAGCAAAGGGGTTCGGGTTTGGATTGTTGGGATTCGCAGTAGGGACGATGCCATCGCCGGTCCCCCAGGTCGCTCCTTGTAGATAGGGGGTTCTGGAAGGCGTGTGCGGCTCGTCGCGCAAATCATAGCCCAGCACAATAGGCAAGCCATCGCTTGCAGTGAGGTTGACGGTGATCGTGTCTGTGGCTCCCTGCGTCTGTGTGACACCATGCACCCATTGCTGGATGTGCAGCCAATCGTTGATCCAACTCTGCTCAGGATAGGAGGAGGTGTACCAGAGGCCGTTGGCCTCAGCCGAGTTTCCTGCTTCGGAGCGGTGGTTGTCCAGGATGATGTGAAGACCGATTGAGCCGGCGTAGTTGATGATGTTCGCCAGGATGTCGCGGCTGTGCAAGCCCTGGCAGCTTGGGCAAGCGCTGATGGCGTTGGGGCGGGGGATGGGATCGGTTTCCCACATCTGATTGGAGAAAGGGAAGCGGATCGTATTGTACCCAAACTCCCTGATCGTAGTAAGAATGGTCGTACAGTCCTGTGAGTACAACCCATGCGCGACAAAGCTTTTCGTCTCGAAGCCGTACCAGTTAATGCCCGCGATGGTGAACGACTGCTGGCCGGTCTGGGTTGTCCCGATGATCTGCGTTCCATTCGTCTTCCAACTAGACGGCGCTGGCGGTGTGCTGCTCGTTTTACAGGTGGATGACGCTGGTTGTTTGTGGGCATCGCTGGCCGCACGGGCCTGCGACGTGGCGCCGCCCGTCGCTATAGATACTACAAGGGTCAAGAAGAGCGTGAGCGGCAAGAGCGTCCGCCGCCAGGACAAAGTGACGTTTAGCAGAGATAGCATATTTTTCTACTCCATTCTGCTTTAAGAGTCATGTGTGAGACCATACTTTTTTTGCTTGCTAATAGTGCTGAATTGGATAGATGCTGAGGCAACGCGCCGGCCAAAACGTGCTGTGGTGTACTGCTAAGAGCAGGATAAGGCTAGAAGGAGGAGGAACAGGGGGTGAAGCAGGTGAAAGTCTGGTAAATAAATGATCGCGGCGGTAAAGATTATCACTATACTAACAGACGATGGAATGTATGCCTGGCTTCTGAGGAACCTGCCAGGCAGGATGTTCTCCTTGACGAGACTACCAGAGAGAAAGCATCAGGCATTCACGCGAAACAGAAGATGTATGGCTAATAAAAAATCAGGCGGGCGGCGATGTCGGCTCCCCAACTGGATGGGCCGGCTGGAAGCCGGCGCACGAACGCCGGCAAGGATGCCGGCGCTACAAGCAGAAGACGCTCGCCTGAACCCAGCCTGCGAAGTCAGGCTTCCTGGCTCGCAAGCCCTTAGCGCCGATTTTAATCGGCGGATTGCCCGCCAGCCGCTTCGCTCGCGCTCAGCACCGGCAGCAGGAGAGCCGAAGGGTGCTGTGGGTCGTGATAGACGGTCTGGTCGGCGGCCAGCAGCTTGGTGGCTGTCTCCAGCGGCTCGCCCGTGCCCAGGTTGCGCACAAAGCGCGGATGCGCGCCGCTGGAGACCTGCACGCGCACCCGCTGGCCGCGCCGGAAGTGATAGGCCGTCGGCCAGAGGTCGATCTGAATATGCCGGCTGCCGTCCGCCTCTGGGGTCGAACTACCGGGCGTCAGGCGCAAAATACCATCGCACAGGTTGATCGATTTGCCCGCTGGCTCAACCACGCACAGCCGGGCAAAGAAATCGGTGTGTTCCAGGCTGGAGCGCACATACAGATCGGCAGTCACCGGGCCGATCACCTCCATATCCTGCTCCAGCGGCGCGCTGGTGTAGACCAGCACATCGGCCCGCTCCTCCAGCTTGCGGTTATCCTTCGGCCCCATATGTTTCTTATCGCCCAGCGAATTGCCGCCCACCGCCGGCGTCGGGTCGGCGGGGTCATAGCGGTAACGATCCGGCTCCGAGTCGGGCGGGGGCGTGGGAGCCAGGGCGCCGCTGGGCTGGAGGTGCCAGCGCTCGCTCTGGGCCGGCGGGGGCCAGTCGGCGAAGTCGCGCCACTCGTTGCTGCCCATGATCAACAGCCGCACCGGCTGCTCGCGCAGGCCGTGCTGGTCGCCATGAAGCTGAGCGCGCAGCCAGGCCAGCGACTCGCGGGTCGTGACGGGCATACTCGGCAAATCCCCATGCGCCCAGGGGCCAATCAGCAAATGCGGCTGCCGTCCCGCGGCGCGCAGCGCCTGATAATCCTTCAGTTGCCAGTCGAGAAAGAGATCATACCAGCCGCCCTGGAGATAGATGGGCGCTGTCACCTCACCGACCCTGGCGCTGAAGTCAATCGGCTTCCAGTAATCGTCCTCCGGCCCGTGCAGCAGCGTATTCTGGTAATGCCGGGAGGGCTGGTTGATGGCGACGCGATCAGCTTCCTGGAGCGGCAGATGATTGAATGCCCGCGCCAGCTTGCGCTGCTGCTGGCCTGCCGTCAGCACACTGCTCAGCCGCATTCCGGTGGCGGCCTGCTGGGTCATCATGGTGGACCAGCCCAGCGAGCTTTCCAGGGTGAAGCCGCCCTGGAAGCGAAAATGGTTGAAGTCGGAAGAGGTGATCGAGGGCACCAGCGCTTTCAGTTCCGGCCCGGCCTCGTTAGCGACGGCCCACTGGACAAAGCCCAGGTAGCTGCCGCCAACCATCGCCAGTTCGCCTGAGAACCAGTCCTGCTGCTTGATCCAGGCAATGGTCGCCAGCCCGTCAGCCGGCTCATTGCGAGCATAGACGAAATCGCCGCCGGAGCCAGCCGTTCCGCGACAACTCTGGATGAAGACCTGATAGCCGCGCTCGGCGTAGGGCAGGGCAAACATGGTGCCAAAGAAGCCGCGCCGCCCATAGGGGGAACGGACCAGGATCGTCGGGCGCTTTGGCCCGCTGCGCGGCGCGTAATGGTCCGCGAGCAGCACCACGCCATCGGGCATGGCGACCTGCACATCACGCCTGACAACGATGTCATGGGTTTCGGCTGGTGGCAAGCGCATCCACCAACTGACGAGCCGACTGGTGAAACTCATCGAACAACCCTCCTGTGCTTTGCAATGCAGCATACAATAGGGCGAGAGCCTTGGCGTTTCCTCGCTCACGCTTCCCCGCACTATATCATGCGCGTACCTTTTTGGTACACATCCTGCACGGCTTTTGATGAGCGCGCGGATGGGTCGCCGCGCTCACATGCAAAGGGGTACAGCTATGGAACGCGAACAGAATGGTGAGGAGCAGCGACTTCGAGAACAAGAAGCGCGGCGCGAGAGCGGGCTGCCCGGTGGCGGCCAGGGCCGGCGCGATGAGGTAGGCCGGTCAGGGGTCTATCGGGTCTCTGATGCTGAGGGTGCGTCGCCCGATGCCCCCCTTCGCAGCGAGTCCGCATGGGGCCAGGGCGATCTGGGGGCCGCTGGCTACGAAGAGAGCGGCAGTTCTGAACTGAACTTTGACCCTGAGAGCCAGGCTGGCCTGCTGAATCAGGAGGATGAAAGCGCCAGCGCCGAGCAGAGCGGGCAGTAATCTCTTTGCCTGTAGCGCTGGCTTCCAGCCGGCGCATGGAACACGCCGGCAAGATGCCAGCGCTACAGGCAAAGAGGCGATCATTACCGACCCAGCAAGCTGCGGATGCG
>CAZFWN010000325.1:3326-4942 GCA_964522745.1 uncultured Ktedonobacterales bacterium | reverse complement strand
GGCTGGTCTATGTCTTTGCGATGGATTTCACCGTCTTTGGCGGCACCATGTCTGAGGCCAATGCCGAAAAAATCTGCAAGGTGATGGACATGGCGATGAAAAACGGCGCGCCGGTCATCGGCCTGAACGACAGCGGCGGAGCGCGCATTCAAGAGGGCGTCGTCAGCCTGGGCGCCTATGCCGATATTTTCCTGCGCAACACGCTGGCCTCCGGCGTCATCCCGCAGATTTCCGCCGTGCTGGGGCCATGCGCGGGCGGCGCAGTCTATTCGCCGGCCATCACCGACTTTATCTTTATGGTCGAGGGCACCAGCCATATGTTCGTCACCGGCCCCAACGTCGTCAAGACGGTGACGCATGAAGATGTCACCTTTGAGGAACTGGGCGGCGCGACGGTGCATAACGCCACAAGCGGCGTCGCACACTTCTCCGCGCCCAGCGAACCCGCCTGCCTGCATCAAATCCGCCAGTTGATGAGCTATCTGCCCTCCAACAACGTGGAAGACCCGCCGCGCATCGAACCCACCGACTCGCCTGATCGCGTGGATGAGGCGCTGGATGACATCATCCCCGATAATCCCAACAAGCCCTACGACATCAAAGAGATCATCCGCCGGGTGGTGGATAACGGTGACTTCTTTGAAGTGCAGGAGCAGTACGCACGCAACATCGTCGTCGGCTTTGCGCGGCTGAATGGCCGCTCCGTCGGCATCGTCGCCCAGCAGCCCAACCACCTGGCCGGTGTGCTGGACATCAACTCGTCCGACAAGGCGGCGCGCTTTGTGCGCTTCTGCGACTGCTTCAATATCCCGCTGATTACCTTTGAGGATGTGCCCGGCTTCCTGCCCGGCATCGGCCAGGAGCATGGTGGCATCATCCGACACGGCGCCAAGCTGCTCTTTGCCTACTGCGAGGCCACTGTGCCCAAGATCACTGTCATCACGCGCAAAGCCTATGGCGGCGCCTACGACGTGATGAGCAGTAAGCATGTGCGCGGCGACATTAACTACGCCTGGCCCACCGCCGAGATCGCCGTGATGGGACCAGAGGGCGCCGTCAATATCCTCTTCAAAGACGAGATCGAGCAGGCCGAAGACCCGGCGGCGCGCCGCCAGGACCTCATCGCCTACTATCAGGAAAAGTTCGCCAACCCCTACGAAGCCGCCTCGCGTGGCTACATTGATGAAATCATCGAGCCGCGCAGCACGCGCTCCAAGCTGATCCGCGCTCTGGAAATGCTCAAAAACAAGCGCGACAGCAACCCTCCCAAGAAGCACGGCAACATCCCGCTGTAGGAAAGAGTGGCTACGCACGTTGACAGGTATGTGAGGGAGCAAGTACCATTGCTAGAGGACGTTATTCGTCCTTTAGTACGCAAGGAGGGCTGCCACCCGTGCATACCCTGATCCTCCTTCTAAAAAGTAAGGTCGCGCTGGCAATCATTGGGACCGTCTTGTTTGGGAGCATGGGCGCGTTCATCGCCACCTTCCCATTTTCTAGCGTCTTTCAGAGCGCTCCCAATTCGTCTGCCAGCATCCAGGCGCAAGCTGGCCTGGCAGCCATTGGCGCTTCCACAGCCACGCCTGACGCTTCTGCGTCCAGCACGCCCAGACCAC
>CAZFWN010000325.1:0-3226 GCA_964522745.1 uncultured Ktedonobacterales bacterium | reverse complement strand
ACTTGAGCAAGCTTCTGAAAGGGGCCATCCATGTACACACACGATGATGACACATCAGGCTTGCCAATCGTCTCGCCGGCACATCTGCTGCCGGTACAGGTCTTGCGCCGCGAGATCATTGCGCCAGAGACGGTCACGCTCTTTCTCGTGCTGCCCGGCACCGGGCAGGCTCCAGCGCCGTATCTACCCGGTCAGTTTGTGACCCTGGCCTTCCCAACACAGCGCCAGACGCTCTATCGTTCGTACTCCCTGTGCGGCGATGGCCGCCCCGATCAGCCCTGGGAAATTACCGTCAAGCGCTTGCAGCAGGGCGCGGTCTCCACCTACCTCCATGATCAAGTGGAAGAGGGCATGCTGCTGTATGCAAGCATGCCACGCGGAACTTTCACCCTGCCCGCCAACCTCCAGCCAGACACTCCGCTGGTCTTTGTGGCAGTGGGCAGCGGCATTACCCCGATTATGGGCATGCTCAGCGCTCTGGCGCGGCTGTCGCCGGAACATCGGCCCCAGGTGCAGTTGCACTACGCGGCGCGCTCGCCGGTTGAGATGATCTATCGGGCAGAACTCCAGCGACTCGACCCCAGGGAACACTGGCTGCGCAAGTGGTATTACCTTGCCTCAGATGGCAATCGCCTGACCCCAGAGACCGTCTTAGCTCGCGCCCGGCTGATTACACTCCAGGCGCATTGGTATACCTGCGGGCCAGAATCGCTCAAGCGCGATGTCATGGCCGAGTTGGAAGCAGAGAACGTTCCCGATGAGCAGGTACATGCCGAAGTCTTCACGCCGCAAAGCGGCCAGTCCAGGGCCAGCGGCAGTCTCAGCCAGGCCACCGGCAGAACCTCCAGGCTCCAGATCGACGAGACGGGCGCAACCCTCGATGTGCGCGCTCATGAAACGTTACTAGACGCTCTGGAGCGGCAGGGCTACCGCCCCGACTGGAGTTGCCGGGCGGGCGCGTGTGGCACCTGTAAGCTGCGCGTGCTGGCCGGGCAGGCGCAGCCCGCAGGCGAGGCGTTGAGCGCCGCCGAGCGCCGGGCAGGTTACGTCCTCAGTTGCGTTGCCATGCCGCTGGGAGATGTCACTCTTGCTTCTGGCGGGCGCGCTCCGGCAGGCGGGATGATCCCGGCTGCCGCGCCTGGCACGGCGCTTGTGGCGCGTCGCCTGGCAGCTACACGCATTCGCTTTGCCTCGCTGCTGGCGGTGGGCGGCCTCTTTTTTGGCTCCTGGATGTTGACCAATCACAAGCCGGCAAGCCTCTACAGCCAAAGCAGCGCGGCGCCGACACAGGGAGTGACTACTACGCCAGGAGGCACGACACCGGGGGTTACTCCCACTGTGCCGGCAACGTCGCAAAGTACGCCAACAAGTCAGCCGGCTACAAACGGAACGAATCCGACACCGGCTCCCACTGCGAAGCAGGCCACACCAACGCCCAGGCCACCGGCGCCGACGCCGACCACTCAAACAGGAACCAGCAAGCCAAGCCACTAGGCTGCGGAAAGGCGCCAGCGCACGATGGCAACCAGATCACTCCAGGAACTCGTCCTGGTTGAGCAGACCAACCGCATCATGGGAACCGATGTGAGCATCCATCTGGCAGTCTCGCCAGAGGAAGAACGCGCCGCACAGATTGCCATCGAGGCAGGCATGGCCTGGCTGCACGAGGTGGAGCGGCAGTTGACCCGCTTTCATCCTGAGAGCGATCTCTGCCGGTTAAACCGCGCCGCCGGCCAGTGGCACAGCGTCTCTGACCTGCTTTTCACGGCAGTACAGGAGGCCATCAGCGCAGCCGAAAGCAGCGATGGCCTCTTTGACCCCACGCTGCTGCCCCAACTGGAGGCGCTGGGGTATGACCGAGACTTCTCCGAGATTGCCCACAGCGCGGCAGACAGCCCCGCACGCTT
Organism: uncultured Ktedonobacterales bacterium; assembly: GCA_964522745.1. GTDB lineage: Bacteria > Chloroflexota > Ktedonobacteria > Ktedonobacterales > DATBGS01 > DATBHW01. Next base: position 1,319 of record CAZFWN010000325.1, on the reverse strand, counting down.
CACCGCTGCTCCCTTTCCCGGCGGAAGCTGGCGAGACATTCAGCTAGATGCCAAACGGCAGCGCATCCGCCTGCCGCGCGGCGCACGCCTGGACCTGGGCGGCATCGCCAAGGGCTGGGCCGCAGATGTGGCGCTGCAAGGATGCCTGGGCGCTTTTGCCAACGCCATCGTCAATGTTGGCGGCGATTTGCACCTGCGCGGGGAGCGCCAAGAGGGTGAACCCTGGTCCGTTGGCATCCGCGACCCACAGTACGATCACCTACCAGGCCAGGCGCCAAACAGCGCGATCATTGCCTTTGGTCAGGGCGGCCTGGCAACCTCTGGCGCCACCAGCCGCTGGTGGTATCACGCGGGGACGCGCCAGCATCATTTGCTCGACCCACGCACTGGCCGCCCGGCCTCGCTCTGGATACATCCCAACGGTGAATCCCCCGACGCGACTAATCCGGCGCAGTTGATCGCAACGGCTACGGCGCTGGCGCCCAGCGCGGCGCGGGCCGAAGTGGCTGCCAAGGTCGCCATCTTGCGCGGCTATCCTGAGGCGCTCAGCGCGGTAGAACACGCCTGGGAGCAGCGCAACACCAGGCATGCTCACCTGCCGGCGGATCAAGAGGTCGCGCTCCTGCTGATCCTGGGGAACGGCGAGATGCTCATGTCACGCAACATGCAGGAGTATCTCAATACCTGCGCCGGAGGAGGCATGGTATGGCTCTAGCTGTGCTGCTTGGCAGCCTGATCGTCCATCAAGAGCGCGCCCTGGCAGGCGTCGCCGACGCGGCGCCCAGCCCGCTGCTGTGGTATTTCACCAGAGCCGCAGCCGTCGCTGCCTATATCGTCCTGACGGTGACGGTCCTGTTAGGCATGCTGCGCAGCGTGGCGCGGACATCGGGCGAGCGCCTCTCCTGGATGACCGATGAACTGCATCAAACACTGGCAACGCTTTTCTTTGCCCTGGTAATCATACACCTGATTACGCTGTTCTATGACCCATTCTTGCCCTTCAGCCTGGCGAATCTCCTGACTCCCCTCAGCGAGCCATACCGGCCCTTCGCCGTCAGCCTGGGCGTGCTGGCGCTCTATAGCCTGGTGATCGTTCTGCTCAGCAGTTGGATACGCCGCGTACTGCCCTATCGCTTCTGGCGCGTGCTGCATTACGCCAGCTTTGCCACCTTTGCCCTGGTCACGCTGCATGGCATCCTGGCCGGCAGCGACACCGGCGAGACCTGGATGCGCGGCCTCTACGCCGGCGCCGGCGACGCCGCCGCCTTCCTCATCCTGATGCGCCTGTTCATCAACCGACGCCAGCGCTCACCCCAAAG
>CAZFWN010000324.1:0-4958 GCA_964522745.1 uncultured Ktedonobacterales bacterium | reverse complement strand
ACTGGCTGACCATCAACCGGCTGATGGTGCAGCATGGCCGGGCCATCTGCCTGCCTACCATTCCCCAATGCCGGCGCTGCCCGGTGCGCCAGTGGTGCCAGACGGGCACGCAGGGCGCCGGCGCCTGAATACTGGCGCTGGCTGAAGCGTTATCCCTACAGGTTCCCTCTAGCTGCGATGGTGGCCTTGTGTGTGCAATGAGCCACGCGAGAAAAGGAGGGGGTACTCGATGAAATGGCTCCTGGCGCTGATGAGTTTGCTCGCGCTAGTGGGGCTTGCCGGCTGCGAAAGTGCGCTCGCGCCTGGCCCCGCGTCCCAGACGCCCTCGCCGATCCTGCTGGGGGCGACGCGCACGCCAAGCGTCTGGATAGTGTTGGAGCAGCGGCCCATGTATGTGCCCGTGATTGCGACGGGTGCGTCATGCCCGCTGGTGCCGGGACGGCAGATCAACCCAAGCCTGGGGGCCGCGCTGGGCGAAGGGCCGATCTATCTCGTCGGGCTGGGGGATCATGGGACGGTGAAGGTGCCGGTTGGGCGGAGGGATGGCGGCGACTACGCGCTGCTGGCGCTGCTGACGGCGCCGCCCGGCTTTCAGGGCCAGGCGTTGGTGCGAGGGCGGCAGTTGAATGGCAGCATGGATGTGCGTTTCAGCGGAGGCGACGATCCGGCGCCCCCGGCGCTCTGGCAGATCGCGCCGGAGAGTGCCAGCATGGCCGGCGGCTGGCTCACCTGGAATGTCTACCTGCATGTACACGGTCCTGGCTGCTATGGCTTGCAGATCGATGGACCGACGTTCAGCGAGGTGATAGTGTTTCAGGTCGTCACCAGCTAGCCTGCTGCGCGCTCGAAAGATAAAAATCGGGCAGCGCTTGCATCGACGTTGTGCAGAGGCGCTGCCCGTTGGCGCGACAATGAGGGGAAGAGATTGCTCCGCCAGAAGCCTCCTGTTTGCAGAAACTATGCCCGCATTCTCACGCTGAGGAGCAGCCGGTGTAATCCATGCTCCTCAGCGTTTGTTGAGCATGATGATATATCGCTGGTAGGATGCGTCATCGCAGGGTGGACAGCGATCTTCCCTGGCGCCTTTGGCGCTCCTGCTGGTCCGCTTATCCTCATCGCAGATTGGCCTGCCACAGTCAAGACATCGACCCTGCGCTGGTCGCCCGCAGCGATAACACCCATCTAAGCGTTTCATAGCCGGATTCTCTCTTAGAGTTTCAGGCCAAAGGTAAAGTTCATCGGCATGGTGATGCCAAGCCGAGGCAATTCCTCTCTGGCTGCTGCGAGCGCGGCCTGGAAGTCGGCTGCCGACATGATGCCAAGTTTGACCATAATCGTCTCCATGCCTGCATAGGCGGCCAGGACGTCAGTGACCAGGAGCCGCTGCTGGCGGGGGTCTACCTGACCGCGCTGGTCTACCCCAAGCACGAAGCGTCGATTTTGTACGCGAGAGATGCCTGCCTGGCGCAGATACTCAAGGATGTCGGGGAGACGCCTATCTGGGAGAAAGATGCCGCGCTTGATAGAGAGCAATCTTGCTGCTTCATACAAGCGGATGAACCCCTCACTTTTGGTTTCTTGCCCCTCGCTCTCGACAATCTCGATATATCCGCCGCGCCTGGTCACACGCACCATTTCAGCAACAACGCCCGGCCATTGATTCCAGGGAACAAACCCGATCATCAGCCGGCTGTGGACGAAATCAAAGCGCTCATCTTCAAAGTCCAGGGGCTTGAGGGCATCTGCCTGCTGAAAGCGAAAGTTCGGTGGAAACTGGTTGCCAGGCCCCAGCAGTTCCAACGCCCGTTCCAGAGGGGTGCGATCAATGTCGATGCCGATTACCTGAGCGCGCTTGAATTGCTGGGCCATCTCGCGTGCCCAGATGCCGGTTCCGCAGGCGACATCGAGAATAGCACGCGGCTGACGAACGGGGGCATAATAATTGGCTCTCACGGCGACCTTGAGCAGATGATGCTGCAAATCGAGCCGGTCACCCTCGGCTTTGTCTTTGGGCAAGATATAGGGCGTATTGGTGAGGACACGGCGCCCGCCCAGCCAGGCCCACCACGAGGTTCGGGGCTGTGGTGTCTCATCCGCAGGTTTGGGTTTGCGCCAGAAAAAGAGTCGCATCGGTTCCTCCTGGAGAGTGTTTTCCTCGGCATGGCCCTCCGATGGGTCGGCAGCCAGCCTGCTGAGTAGTATAGCGGTTAATCGGGCACACTTCAAGAGGGCAATCCCCGGTGCTGGCTATCCAGCCAGTTTGGGCGAGAGTCGCCCTATTTAAGCCTTGCCTCAAAATTGGTTTTGCTAGACCTTGACAGCGGACAATCCCTTCTGGTACTATTGAGGCAAGGCTTAAATTGATTTGAGGATAAAGGAGAAAGCAAATGCGTCTCACCTATCGCTGGCAGGCCACGCTGGTAATCGCGCTCGGTCTGCTGATGGCTATTCTTGATAGCACGATTGTCAGCGTGGTGCTGCCCCAGATCGCCACCGCGTTTAAGACCGATTACCAGACGATCACCTGGGTTGGCACCGGCTACTTCCTGGCGAATGCAGCGGTCATCCCCGTTGTCGGCTATCTCAGTGATCGCGTGGGCAGCAGAACCGTCTTTCTGTTTGCCCTGGGACTCTTTACCGTTGGTTCCGCGCTGTGCGCGTTTGCTCCCAGTGCGCCCTGGTTGATCGCCTTCCGCATCCTGCAAGGGTTGGGTGGGGGCGCCCTGGTGCCCGTTGGGATGGCCGTGATCTTCCGCCTCTTTGCGCCGACGGAGCGCGCCGGCGCCATTGTGCTGTTGATGGTTCCCCTGCTGCTGGGACCAGCCTTCGGCCCGACGCTGGGCGGCTATCTGGCGACCAATTTTAGCTGGAATGCCATCTTTACGATCAATCTGCCCATTGGCGTTGTCGCCTTCGTTCTGACGTTCCTGGTCTTGCGTGGAAAAGCCGCAGAGCGCGAGGCCACTGGAAGTGACGAGTTGGGGACAAAAGGATTTGACCTGCCTGGGTTGGCATTGTCGATGGCCGGCTTCAGCGCCTTTGTGTATGGCATCACCGAGGCCGGCTTGCGCGGCTGGAGTGATGCTACGGTGATAGGCTTCCTGAGTGCTGGTGGCGCCCTGCTCATCGCGTGCATCATCGTCGAACTGCTGGTCAAAGACCCGGTGCTAGATGTCCGCTTGTTTCGCAGTTACACCTTCACGATGGCGAACCTCCTCCAATGGGCCACCGTTGCTGTCCTGTTCGGCAGCTTGTTTCTCTTGCCCGTCTTCTTTGAGAGTGTAGAAGGCTTGTCCTCGCTCACTGCTGGCGAGATTTTGATCTCGCAAGGGCTGGCGATGGCCGTTGGGCTGGCGATTGGCGGGAAACTATATAACAAGGTGGGGCCGCGTCTCTTGTCAGTTGCAGGCGTTGCCATTGTTGCCATTTCCATGATTGGCTTTACACGCCTGGAGGTGACGACGACGGGAGCCGATCTGCAACTCTGGCTCATCCTGCGTGGCCTCGGTCTGGGGCTGGTTGGTCAATCCTTGCAAACGCTGGCCGTCTCGGTGGTCAGCAATCAACAAATGGCAAAGGCAACCTCGCTGATCAGCGCGACCAAGACGGTCTTTGGGGCGATAGGGGTTGCTGCCTTCACCACCTACCTGACGCAGCAGAGTACCGCCCACGCGAAGGATATTGCCGCCGGCTTCCTGACCCGGCCACCCGGTGGTGTGGCTGCTACCTGTCTGGCGCAGGTCGGCCAGCACGCGCCGGCGCTCCAGGCGTGTGTGGCGCAGCACGCCCTGACGATGGGCCTGAATGACACCTTCCTGCTTTCGCTGATCGGCTGCGTTCTCTGCACGGTGCTGGCGCTTTTCCTGGGCCGCGATCCCGCGCTTGAAGCCGCGAAGCAAGCGAAAAAACGCGGAGAGACGGTGGAAGGGGCATCTATCCCCGCGCTGACTGAGTAGAGGCGGTACTCTTGACTTTTCTCGCTGTTCGGCCTATGTTATGACCAGATGACTCAATTGTTCATTCTGGTCACGGCAGACCTTTAGAACGAGGAAACCTATGGCAACGAGCAGCAAAACCAGGCATCACACCTTAACCGACAAGGGGCCTCCCCGCCAGCCATCTGAGCGTCAGCCAGAGCAAGACGAGCGCCAGCAGCGCGAGGAGCGCATTCTGGATGCCGCCGTCGCGCTGCTGGTGCGCTGGGGCTATCGCAAAACGACGATTGACGACGTGGCCCGCGAGGCAGGCGTGGGCAAGGGCACGATTTACCTGCACTGGAAGGACAAAAACGAGCTCTTTCTCGCGGCCATCTGGCGCGCGAGCAAACAGGCGAGCGACGACATGATGCAGCGGGTTGCTGCCGACCCGGAGGGCGGGCTATTTCATCGCGTGTGGACGCATGGTCTGCTCGCTATCTTCTCCAATCCGCTCATAGCCGCCCTCATGAAAGGCAGGACGGACATCTTTCAGGGACTGCTAGATACACTTGACCAGAAGACGCTCAATCAGCTTGTGGGCAATGCCGATGCTCATATCGTTCAGCTTCAACAGGCCGGACTGATTCGCACCGATCTTCCGGTTCCTGTCATCACGTTTCTGATCGGCGCGCTGAAGATTGGCCTCATCCACGTGTCTGACCTGACGGACCAGGAACGTATGCCTTCAACAGAGCAGCTTACCGAGGCGATCAGCGATCTGATGCGCCGCTGGCTGGAGCCTGAACACCTCCCCAGCGACAGCGCGGCGGGCAAACACATCATGGCCGAGTGGCTGGAGCAAGCCAACGAAATTATGACGCAATCTCAGTAAGAGGAGGATAGCAGTAACATGACGGCTATTATCGAAGTCGAAGGGCTGACCAAGAGCTACGGCAGCAAACGCGGCATTACCAATGTGTCCTTCCAGGTGGAAGAGGGCGAAGTCTTTGGCTTTCTTGGCCCCAATGGGGCGGGCAAAAC
>CAZFWN010000323.1:0-4961 GCA_964522745.1 uncultured Ktedonobacterales bacterium | reverse complement strand
GACGGCGATCTCCTGAGCATCCAGGCGATTGGTGGCAATTTCGCCGTTGCGCCCGTAGAAGATGAATGTAATTTGACCCATAAATTCGCCAAAAAGGGGAGATATGGGCTCTTAAACCATTTTGGTGATGAATATTGACCGCTTGAATTTAAGCAGCTATCCTTCAAGGCACCACGCCAGTCTGGTGTGCGCTAGCTTCCTTGGAGGGCTGCCCTCATGGATGTCGCTGCGTTGCTGCTGCTCCCAACTGGTCTGGAGATCGACCAGATCGATGCTGCTGCCACCGCGCTTACGATTTCTGTGACCTCGCTGCTTCCTACCTCGACCTGCCCGCTCTGTGGGACGAGCGCCACGCGCATCCACAGTCGTTACCACCGTTCCGTGGCCGATGTGGCCTGTGGCGGGCGCCAGGTGTGCCTTCAGTTCACGGTTCGTAAGTTCTTTTGTGACGCGCCGGGGTGTGTCCGCAAGATTTTCACAGAGCGCCTGGGTTCCTTCCTCGAGCCCTGGGCACGCATGACGACCCGGCTGGCGCAGGCACTCTTTGACATTGGGCGAGCGACCTGCGGCAAGCTGGGCGCCCGCCTGGCTGCGCGGCTTTGGATGCCGACCTCCTGGATGACCATCCTGCGTCGGATCATGGCTGTGCCCACGCCCCCGGTTGGGCTGGTCTCCCAGCTTGGCCTTGACGACTGGTCGTTTCTCCGCCGGAAACAATTCGGGGCGATCTTGGTGAATCTGGAGACCCATCGGATCCTCGATCTCTTGCCCGACCGCTCTGCTGCCACGGCGGCGACCTGGATGCAGGCGCATCCCGAAATCGAGCCCTTCCGCCGGGATCGCTCCAAGGAATTCGCGGCGGCGATCGCGCAGGGCGCTCCCCAGGCGGTGCAGGTGCTGGATCGATTCCACCTCATGCAGAACCTGGTGGAGCAGGTCGATGTCGTCGTCTCGCGCTGCATCGCCGAATTGCGCCGAGGGCATCCGCGCCCGAAACGACCGGGCGATCCTCCCGCGTCGGCTGCCGAGTGGAAACCAACCCCTTCCCCCCACGTCGAGCGGGCGCGCGCGGCACGGCAGGAGCCACGCCTCGCCCAATATGAGCAGCTTCTGGCATTGCGACAAGCCGGCTGCAACTCGATGGAGATCGCCGAGCGGCTGGGGATGAAGGCGCGTACGGTGCGCGATTGGGTGCGGCACGCTCTAGCAGGACAGCCACCGTCGCAAGCGCCAGAGCCCCTTTGATGCGTTTGCCCCCTACGTGTGGGAGCGCTGGCAGACGGGGTGCCGCACAGCCAGCCACCTGTGGGAGGGACTGGTAGCCTTGGGCTATCCCGGCTCTACTGGCAGCGTGTATCGCTACCTCAAGACACTGCGCAACGGCTTTGTGCCCGTGTTCAGCCAGGAGGCACCCTCGGCCACACCAGCCACTGGCACCACCTCTCCAGAGCCGCCTCCACGTGCTCGCCTGGAGGAGTTCACCCTGACGCAGATGAAATGGTTCCTGGTGCGCGATCAGGCAGCGCTTCTGGAGGCAGAACGCGCCCACTTGTTCTGGCTCTGCCAGTCCCATCCGACCCTGGCCCGGCTCTACGACCTGGTCCAGGCATTTCGTCGCCTGCTCAAGCAGCGCCAAGGGTTGGCCCTGGAGGGCTGGATCGCGGACTGCCAGGCGAGTGGCATCTCGGAACTCTCCCAGTTCGCCACCGGGCTCCTCCGGGAACGCGAGTGGGTGATCGCTGCCGTGACCCACCCAGCCAGCAATGGACCGACCGAGGGCGCTAACACCAAGCTCAAACTCATCAAGCGTACTATGTACGGGCGTGCGGGGTTTCCCTTGCTGCGCCAGCGTGTCCTCCACGCGCTCTAGCCGCCGGCCTCGTTCAGAGGAACACGGCCTGATTCCAGATGCCTTAGAGCTTCTCCCTGTTCCTGCCCTCCGCCGCCTCGTCAGCGACCTACCGGTATCACCAAAAGTGTCTATGACCCCATATCCTCGCCTCGGTGTTCTTTGGAGAAAAATTCGCCTGGGAAAGAATGGAAAGAACGAGCGAGTTTGACCACGTTCTTTCCCCTATGCTACCGCCCAGTGTTCTCACCTCGTCTGGCTCCTGATACCGACGCACGAGAAGCAGAAGCGATGACTCGTGTCGTCGTTGCGGGTGGAAAGATCGAAGAGCGAGCTGCTTTCCTCACCCCACCGTTCTTTTCTCCAAAGAAAAAAGTGATGGCTTTATCCGTCAGATGACACTGATTATGCCGGAGCCGACCTTCTTCCTCAGCCGCAAGTTCCCCAAAGTGTCGATTGTTCGCCCGACCAACACCCAGGGTGCGGCGAAAGGCGCGGTTGCGGGCCTGAGGGCTGATGGGCTGTTCAGGGGCCAGAGCGACGCTTTCTTTGACCTGCTGGATGCATTAGCGGAAGCTGCTGATGACGCCCAGCGGCAGTTCTAGGAGACACAATTCCCCTCGGTGGTTGTAGCTAATTCGCCCACGGAGCGCCGAGCGGCAAGGTAAACCAGAAGGTCGAGCCCTGCCCCGGCGCGCTCTCGACGCCCACCTGCCCTTGATGCCGCTCAATGATGGTGCGGCAAATATGCAAGCCTAAGCCCAGCCCGACTCCGGAGCCGCTCTGCACCTCGATGCCCTTGACCCGATGGAAGCGCTCCCAGATGCGGTCCTGCTCCTCCGGCGGCAGCCCTGGCCCTTCGTCGCGCACCCAGACCCGCGCCTGCCCCTCGTCCAGGTCCAGGCCCACCGTGACGGGGCGATCGGCGGGGGAGTATTTGAGCGCGTTGGTCAGGTAGTTGGTCACCACCTGCCCAAGGCGGTCGGCATCTGCCGTGATGGGCACCACGCGCGGAGGTGCGAACTGGAAGATGAGCGTGCGTTCAGGGTGGATCTCTCGCTGCTCTTCGACGGCTTCGCGGACGATGGCCGCCAGATCAGCCGGTTCCGGATGGAGGTCCAGCTTGCCGGCCCGCACCCGCGAGACATCCAAGAGGTCGTTCACCAGCCGCTCCAGGCGGTCGGCCTGGTGTTCGGCCCGCGCCACCGGGTCCAGGAAAGGTGCCAGCGGATGTGACCTGTCGCTTTCGTCCTGGGCTCTGCGGTGGATGCGCCGTTCGATCAGTTGCAAGGAGAGCTTGATGCCGGTCAGCGGGTTCTTGAGTTCATGGCCTGCCATCCCCAGGAAGGTCTCCATCTGCGCCTGGGTCTCGCGCAGCGCCAGCTCGTTCGCCCGCGCCTCCGTGCGTTCGCGCAGCAGGCGCCCGCGCTCCAGCACCAGTGCCCCCAGCCGGGCAACGGCCTGGGTCACCGCCTTCTCCTGCTGGCGTGTCCTAGCAGGATGAGTCCGATGATTCTCCAACCGCAGCACCCCTACCAGGGTGTCGCCCATGTGCATCGGGACCAGCAGCGAGGTCATCCCAGCAAAGAGCGGATGCCACCATTGGGGTTGCTCGGTGGACTCGATCAGCCCGGGCTCGCCCGACAGTAACCTGGCTGCCAGGTGGGGCGGAAGGCGTTCGTCCAAGCGGAAGGGCCGGTCCCAACTGGCCCACCACTGCTGCTCGTGCTCCGGGGAAAAGCCGACGATGGTGATGGGCGTCATTTGCTCAGTGGTGGGGTCCACCGCCACCATGCTCACCGACTCGAACCCCAGCACACGGCGTGTCAGTTCAGCCAGGCGACGCGCCACCCCGGGCAGCGCGGGGTCTGGCTCGGAGGGTGCTCGCTGTGTTCCGGCGGCGGGGGCTGCGCTGGTCTCGCCCGGCGCCTGCACCAGGGCCTCCGCCATCGCCAGCAGCGCCTCGAGGACCTCGCGGGTCTGCTGCTCCAGGCGGCGCTGCTCGGTCACATCCCGGCTGACGAACACCGCGCCCAGCAACTGGCCGGTCGCGTCTCGGATAGGGGCACCCGTCGTGTTGACCTGGGTTTCGCGGCCCGCGCGCGTGCGGACGATGTTATCGACACTCTGCTCGTTGGTCAGGATCTCGCCCTGGAGCACGCGAGGAATGGGGTCCGTGCCCTCGATGAGGCGCTGGCCTGTTGGGGTGTAGGCCGCATAGCCGGCCAGCGCTTCCAGCTGAGGAGGCGTCAAGCCAGTCGGGTCCTGCTCAATCCCCAGGAGGGTGCGATTGGCCTGGTTCATGTGCAGCACCCGCCCCGCTCGATCCGTCACGCTGATGCCATCAGCGATGCTCTCAAAGATCGCTTCGAGTTGGGCGGCACGCTCGGCCACCTCGCGCTCTAGCCGCCGCCGCTCGGTCTCATCGCGCGCAATGGCCACCGCGCCGATAATCCGCCCCTCGGCATCGCGCAGGGGCCGCCCGGTCATGCTGAACGCTACCTCGCGCCCGTCAGGCGTATGCAGACAATCCTCGGCGGTTTGTGAGCCGGTGAGGACCTCTCCACACAGCAGACGAGAGAGGGCTAAGTCCTCCGGCAGGACGGAGTGGCCCTCGGCATCGAGCGGAGTATAGCGGACGGCCCGCTCCTGCCACGAGAGGGAGGCGAACTCCGGCTGCGCCTCAAAGCCTAAGAGCTGGCGGGCTGCTGTGTTGGAGCGTAGGATGCGTCCTTCAGCATCATAGACCAGGAGGCCATCGGTGAGCGCCTCAAAGATCGCTTCCAGTTCCCTGGCCCGCGCCGCTACCTCGCGCTCCAGACGCCGCCGCTCAGTTTCATCGCGCCCAATGACCACCGCGCCGATAATGTGTCCCTCGGCATCGCGGAGGGGCCGCCCGGTGACGCCGAACGTCACCTCGCGTCCGTCGGGCGTCTCGAGGCGCTCCTCAGCAGCCTGGGCGCCGGTGAGCACCTCCCCACGCAACAGCCGAGCCGGGGTGACCTGCGCGAGGGGAACCGGCTGGCCCTCGGCATCGCGCGCGGCATAGCGGCAGAACCGCTCCTGCCACGAGAGGGAGGCGAACTCCGGCTGCGCCTCAAACCCTAAGAGC
>CAZFWN010000322.1:3699-4973 GCA_964522745.1 uncultured Ktedonobacterales bacterium | reverse complement strand
GTCCCTGCGGGACTGGCTGGCGTGGCTGTCCCATAGGGACATCCTGGCCGAAGGCCCTGGCGCCGATTTTAATCGGCGGGTTGCTTCTATGAAGAGATCGAACCAGTCCAGGTGCCATCGAAGCTCTTTATTGTAACCGAGCGGCCATTACTGCAAGTAAAGGTAGGGGTGTCGGAGCTAAGGGTGCCGCTGGCCTCGGTTGCGCTGGTAAAGGCGCCATCCAATTCTCTGTTGACGAATGGTGCCGTTGCTGTGCAAGTTATCCCATTATGAAAGGTAAGTTTGTAGTTGGAGATGGTCTGAGTATAGGTGATCTTGCCGCCTTTGTAGGTGCCGCTGCATTGTATGGTTCCAGTCTCGGTGTCGCCTGAAGAATCTTTCGTGGTTTGTGGCTGATCGGTATCTTCCTCAGGGTTGCAGACCTTGCCGCCCATAGGGTCAGGCTGGCCTGTGACAGTCAGGGTATAGGCGTAGGTGCCATTCTCGCCACTATTATTGTCATGCACGTTGACAACCAGATTGAGCTTAAAAGAGGGCGTGTCGTCGGCGGGCGCGCCTTTGGGGCCGGGCGTGTTGGCCTCGCCCTGCGGCACGATGATGATCGTTTTGCCCAGAACGGTCGTATTGCCGCTGGCATCTTTTGCCGTCAGGCTGTGCTGGCCCATCGGCCAATCAGTCGTGACGGTCAGGTCGCCCGCGAGGGCGCCGTTCGCATCGCTCTGGAAGGCGTGATGCCCAGGCTCCGGCTGCCCATCCAGCAGGAAGCTTACCGCCGAGCGCGCCGCGAATTTCGAGCCGCTCAGGTGTAACTGCGTGGTAGCCGCGCCCGCCGGCGTCGTGCCTACCATGTACTTGCTGGTGACGGTGATGACTGGCTTTGAACGGATGAAGAGATAGGCTCCGCCGCCACCTGCGCCCAGCAGCACCAGGATGATGAGCCATATCAGCGCCACCTTCTTGCCCCGGCGCGGCGCTGGCTGCATGGGCGCCATCTCCTCGTCGGCTGGCGCGTAGGCCCCGCCATAGGCGTACTGGTTGGCAGGATACGCGGCTGGCGCGCCCCCGTAGTTGCGCTGCCAGGTCTGGCCGTCCGGCTGCCAATACTGGCCGGGCGCGCCGCGAAATGCCTGGCTCCCACGATACACTGGCGCCGGCTCGTCATTGTAGAAGCCGGCAGACGTTTCAGGATAATCAGCGGGCGTGTCCTGGTAGCCGGCGGAACTGCCCCAACCGCCGGGCGCGCTGCGATAGCCAGAAGATGTGCCCTCATAGCC
>CAZFWN010000322.1:2116-3599 GCA_964522745.1 uncultured Ktedonobacterales bacterium | reverse complement strand
TATCGCGGCTGCCAGCGGATGGGCGTTGATAGCTGGGGGGCTGATCCTCCCAGCCAGGCGGCGTGGGACGCGAGCCGAAGGTTGGCCCCTGAGAGCGCGTAGGCGCATCCCCAAAGCCGCTCGACCTGTTACGAGCGCCAGAGGAGAAGCCACCCGAAGCGCCAGGCTGCCGCTGATTATCGGGAGGGGGCTGCTGGAATGACGCGCCCGCGTCCTCGGCCCAGGGGTCGAACCCGCCTGGCCGATACATCGCCTGGCCGCTGTTGCTGGGGCTGCCCAAACGCCCGCCAGTGGGGGGCGCGCCATAGGAATCAGGCTCCGCTGGCTGCCAGGACGGCGGCGGACCCGATCTGGCTGCGCGGGGTGCATCACCTGCGCCAGCAAGCGCCAGCCCGCAGTTGGGACAGGTTGGCTCGCCCTGGGCGAGCGGATAACGGCAGCGCGGGCAGCGCTGCCCAGAAGGATTGAATGCCATAGAAAAACCACCCCTATCACATGAACCGCCGCGCTCAGGAGGAAATCGAGCCGCTCCAGGTGCCATCCATACCGTTCGATGTCCCGCTGCGGCCATTGTTGCAGGTAAAGGTGGCTGCGCCAGAGCTAAGCGTGCCGCTCACTTCAGTCGCGCTGGTAAAACTTCCATCCAGTTCTTGATTGACATACGGGCCGGTGGTCGCGCAGGTCAGGCCCGTATCATAGACGACCTTGTCGCTGGTGACGGTCTGCGTGTAGGTGATCTTGCCACCTTTATACGTGCCGCTGCATTGCACAACAAACGTCTCGCGGTATTTGTGCCCGCTCGTTGTGCCGTTGAAGCTCTGCGGCTGGTTGGTATCGCGGCCTGGGCTGCACACTGTGCCCCCAGCCGGGTCGGGCTGGCCGGTGACGACCAGGCTGTAGGGGTAGCTGCTGTCCTGACCAGTATCCTTGGAATGGGCGTGCACGGTCAAACTCATACTAAAGGAAGGCGTATCATCCGCCGGGGCGCCATTGGGGCCGGGCGTGCCAGCCTCGCCCTGTGCCACGATGAAAACGCTCTTGCCCACCAGCGTCACATCGCCGCTGGCATCTTTCGCCGTCAGGAGATGCTTGCCCAACGCCCAATCGGTGGTGACGGTCATCTCGCCCTGAATGGCTCCATTGGAGGTACTCTGGATGGTCAGATTGCCCGGCTCCGGCTTCCCATCCAGCAGGAAGCTCACCGCCGAATTCCCGGCGAACTGCGAGCCGGCGATGTGAAAAACGGTAGTCGCCGCGCCCGCCGGCATCGATCCCACCGCGTAGATGCTGGTGAGGTTGAGTATCGGTTTAGGCCGGGTCAATTGATAGGCCGCGACCCCTCCTCCGGCGATCACGAGGAGCAAGAGCAGCGCCAGCACGCTTAGCACCAGCCGCTTTTTCCCGCGAGGCGGCGTCGGCGCCGGCGCGCCCATCAACGGATCGGGCGGCGCGTAGCCACCAAAGCCCTGCTGACCTGGATAGG
>CAZFWN010000322.1:0-2016 GCA_964522745.1 uncultured Ktedonobacterales bacterium | reverse complement strand
GCTTGCTGGACGGGATACGGCGGCGCTGCTTCATTATCGTAGAAGCCAGCAGACGTTTCAGGATACTCAGCGGGCGCGTCCTGGTAGCCAGGGGCATTCGCCCAGCCAGCAGGAGCGTTCCGATAGCCGGCGGGCGGACCCCACCCAGTCGTAGCGCTCTGGTTGCTCGGAGCGGTGCCTTGCGTGTTCCTTGATCCACCCCAGCCGCCTCCGGCGTCCTGGTTGCTGGCCGGGCTGTTCCAGCCTGGAGGCGCGCTGCGCGGGCCAGGAGGTATCTGCGGGCCGGCGGGCCTGCCCCAGCCACTACCGCTGCCCCCGGTCTGCGGGCCAGAAGCGCTGCGCCAATCGGCGGGCGGGTTCTGCGGACCGGAGAAGTTGCCCGGCCTGCCCGGCATCGGCTGGCCGCTGGCCCGAAAGCGGACAGGTCCGCTGGCGCCTGGGCTGTGAAAGCCCTCGCCGCCAAAGCGCTCGCCGCCCGGAAGCGGGCCAGAGGTGCTGCCTGGCTGCGGCTGCCATCCTTGCGGCGCAAATGACCCGGAGGGCCGGGACTGACTACCCTGTCCGGCCAGCGCCAGCCCGCAGTTCGGGCAGATCGGCTCACCCTCGATCAGTGGGGCGCGGCAGCGCGGGCAGCGCCGCTCAGGCGGATAATACGACATGGGCCACCCCTTCATAGACACTCGCGTTTCAACGTGCTTCTTCTCATCAGTTACAACGAACCAGAAAGCACATAAGAACAGCGAATGCTCCTTGCCTGTACCGCCGGCATCCCTGCCGGCGAACTGGCCGCGCCGGCAGGGATGCCGGCGGTACAAGCAAAGCGCTCCTACCTGTAGCGCCGGCTTCCAGCCGGCTCGTACTACGTGGCTCGGCGCACTGCTGGCAGGCAGAGAAGACGCCGCCTGCGTAGCGCCGGACGCTGGCCGGCGTGCGGGGCGAAGTTTCCCAAGTTTCGCAGGTTTTTCCGCCCCGCCATCTGAAGTGCCAGATGGGCACTCGACCATCGTTTAGAACTAAACCAGGGTTTTGCGCCCAAAAAGGTTTAGGGCTAAGCAGGCTCATCAATTGGCACGGGGGCTAGCGGTGCCGGGAGCGTCTGGCGTGTGGAACGGCGCGCCATCAGGGCAGATGGGACACGATAGACCTCTTGGGCCAGCCCAAAACGCTCCAGGGTCCAGATGATATAGCCAGAGAGATCGAATTGCCACCAACGAAGCCCGTGAAAGGCGGAGCGGGGGAAGGCATGATGATTGTTATGCCAGCCCTCACCGAACCCCAGCAGCCCCACCAGCCACTCGTTGCGGCTCCGGTCAGGCGTCTCAAACGCCCGCTTGCCGAAGGTATGGCAGACCGAGTTGACGCTCCAGGTGACATGATGGGTCAGGAAGATCCGCACGAGGCCACCCCAGAGCAGGCCAGTCCATCCGCCAAGCAGAAAAGGAATGACCAGGGCCAGAACGACCCAGAGCAGGAAGGTCCGGCTGATGAAGACGACCAGCTTGTCTTTTGCCAAATGAGGGCAGTACCGATTGGGATCGCCTTCGGCATCGCCATCGCCGAACATCCACCCAATATGCGCGTGAAAGAAGCCATCGACGGGGCTATGCGGGTCGCCCTCCCGGTCAGCCAGGGCATGGTGCTTGATGTGTGTTGCTGCCCATTGGAGTGCTGGCCCCTCTACTGACATCGAGCCGAGGATGAGCAAGAGGCATTTGACGACAGGATGGGGCCGGAAGCTCCGATGGGTCAACATGCGATGGTATCCGACAGTGACCCCAAGGGCCACGAGAGCATACATGGTCAGTAACAACGCCAGATCAGACCAATGCACCGCGCGTGCCCAAAGCAGGCGCATGGCAAAACCTGTGGCGAGGAGGGGAACAACGACAACAAACAGTACAACGGCTTTATAGACAGTAAGGGATCGCATAGGGCCTCCGCTAGTGAGCGTTCCATCGCAATGGTGGAACGAGAGTAAGGGGCGCTGGGAGACCATTTTGTTTCATCCCATTTCAC
>CAZFWN010000321.1:2669-5008 GCA_964522745.1 uncultured Ktedonobacterales bacterium | reverse complement strand
TCAGGACTTGGGGATAGTGGCGCGAACTGGTGTTTTTTCACCGTCGCGCTATGCTGTATTCAGTTGTGAGCGAATCGTGCCAATCACGACTCTTGCCACCAGTATACCAGACCTTGCTCGATTTTGCAAGCGTTTGTGTGGTCTCTTTCAGCAACCAGGACTTTTTGGCTAGCGAAGGCCGAGGCGAATCCGCGTGCAGCGCCGGCTTCCAGCCGGCAAGCGGGGTAGGGCTGGCACTTGTAGCGCCGGCTTCCAGCCGGCAGGCGGGGGGAAGTTGGGGGGGCGTCCAGTTGGGGAGCCGCCATGCTTGCCCCGCGAGGCAGCTTCTCGCCAGCCTTGCGAGCGCCGCACCTGGACGGGCCGCCAGGGACGGCGGCGCTACACAGGACGGGCCGGCTAAAGGGCTAGCTTTGTGGCTCGCCAACTGGTACGGGCTGGCGGTTGAAAGCCGCGCCTTTTTAGCCTGCGGGCCACGAAGTAAGGCCGCGCGAGGCGAAGCCGAGAGTGCGGGCGCCCGGCGCCCGCAAGCGGCCTTGCCCGAAGGGCCGCCTGCGCGGACTGGGCTGAGGCAAGCGCTCGTCCCAACCCGCGAAGGCGGGTTTTGTGGCCGCAGGTCAAGAAGCTGCGATCTTGAGTCGCCAGGCTCCTTGCCTGCCACAAAATACCCCATGAAAAAATCAAACGTCATGAACCGCCAGCCTCCTCTGTTCTGTGGCGTTCCCTACAGATGTCAGGCCGGGCTGAATGATATGCTCTTCTTGTGGGTGATGATGCCAACGCCGACAGTAAGGCGTTGCGGTGGTGTCTCCATCGGGCAAGGATCGCGCAAGCTATGCACTCTGATCGCCTCACAGCAGTTCGGCGTTGGTGGAAACCATTCTGGCAGACAGTGTATCAGTGGCTTCAGATCAACAGCCGCGCGCCTGGTTGGATGCCCGCCCGCTGGCGTCATCCATTGGTGGGCTATCTGCTGGTTGTGCCGCTGATGGTCGTTGCTATTGCGCTTGATCTGGGGATCCTGTACATCTTTCCCAAGTTTGAATTCGACGACTTACCTGTCACCATCATGATTTTATTGATCGCGCTGGCCTGGGGCGCGGCTCCGTCCATCTTCGCCACCCTGCTGGGCACGTTTCTGCTCTATTATGTCGCCTTTCCACCACACTTCGCTATGCTCTGGAAGGATGTGGTGGACATCGTCCAAAACGCGGGAGTCATCATTGGTGGGCTGATCATCACCCTCGCGGTGAGCTACCGCGATACGCAGATGCGCGTCGCCCAGCAGCGCGCTGAGCAAGAAGCAGAGATACGACAGAAGATGGATGCCTTCCTGGTGATTACCAGCCACGAACTCAAGACGCCGCTGACGACCATCCGGCTCCATCTCCAACTCGCCCAGCACCGCGTTGAGCAGTTGTTGGAGAGAGGCGAAACTGGCGTCGCTCGCCTCCAACAATTGCTCAAGACCCTGCGCGAGCAACTCGCGGCCACCCTGGAGCAATGGGCGCGCCTGAACCTGCTGGTCAATGACCTGCTGGAGATGTCTCGTATCCAGGCCGACAAATTGGAATTCTCCCTCCAGATAGTCAACCTGATCCCCCTGATAGAAAGCATCGTTGACGATCAGCGCCAGGCCACGCCGGAGCGCACCATCCATCTGATGCTGCCGCCAGACAAGCAGATACCCGTCACCGCCGATCCCTATCGGCTCGAACAGGTGCTGAGAAACTACCTATCGAACGCCCTCAAATACTCACCAGAAACGGCGCTCGTCACCGTCGGCGCGACACTGGAAGCCGGGCAGGTCCGCGTCTGGGTGCGTGATCAGGGGCCGGGGCTGCCAGCCTCCGAACACAAATGCATCTGGGAGCGCTTCTACCGGGCGCCAGGTATCGAGGTGCAGAGCGGCTCAGGGGTGGGTCTGGGCATCGGTCTCTATATCAGCCGCAACATCATCGAGGGGCATCGCGGCCAGGTGGGCGTGGAAAGCGTGCCAGGGGAGGGGTCCACCTTCTGGTTTACGCTCCCCCTCGCGGCGGGCTGCGCAGCGGCGTAGCCCTCTCTTCCCATCGCTTCCCGGTTTCTTGACAAGAGTGCCTTTATCCTCTACACTTCTGGCAATCGCCCGCGCAGGCTGGGCGAGGGCCTATAGACCTTTTCTACTCTACCTCATATTCTCTCAGTGAGGGCGCCAGGAGTTGTAATATGATAAACGGACCATCAGGCCCACTCTCACCTACATCCTTCCAGCCGCAAATAGATGACCTCGCAGAGCCACCCCCGCCAGAGCCAGCGCGCCGCCCTGGCCGGAGCATCTGGCACGCCTGGCTCTGGCTCAC
>CAZFWN010000321.1:0-2569 GCA_964522745.1 uncultured Ktedonobacterales bacterium | reverse complement strand
CTGGCCGGAGCATCTGGCACGCCTGGCTCTGGCTCACCGGCCCGCGCTCCGACCACTTTGGCGCCAGCACGGCGGGCCAGGAGCGCCTGCGCCGCTCGCGGCTGGTGAGCGTCCTGCTCATTCTGGTCGCGGTGGTCATGCTCCTGCTGGTTCCCAGCGCCCTCACCATTCCTGGACTCTGGCAGGCCATCACTATTCAAGGCGTGCTGGCCGTGCTGGCAACGCTGCTCAATCGCGCTGGCCGGGTCACGCTGAGCGGGCTGGTGGTCATCGCCCTGGCCGATCTCAGCATCACCGAAAACATCGTGCGGCAGCCAGGCGGGCTGCTGACCAATACGACAGTAGCCGACCTCTATCTGCTTGCCCTTGCCATCATGATTGCCGGCATGGTGCTGCCCAATCTCTTTATCCCGCTCGTTGGCGGGGTGCAGGTAGTCATCAGCATCGCCATCTTTATTCTGATGCGCCCTCATCCCCTGCTGATTCAGGAGATTCAGCAGATCGATGGCAAGATGGCCTATACCTCCGTGCTTGGCCCCATCTTGCTCCAGGTGTGCAGCGTCGGCATCGTCTGGCTGTATTCCTGGAGCGTGGATGGCGCCATCCTGCGCGCCAGCCGCGCCGAAGAACTGGCCGAGGCCCGCGCCCGGCTCAATGAGGTGGCTCGCCAGGTCGCCGAGCAGAAACAACGGCTGGAACATGGCATCGAAACCATGCAAGACGCCCTGGCGCGCTTTGCCAATGGCGACTACAGCGTGCGCGCCTCGCTGCAAGACAACGAACTGCTGCCGCTGGCCGTCAGCTTCAACATCATGGCCGAGCGGCTCAGCCGCGTACAAAAGCTGGAGGACTCGCATCGCCGCATGGAAAGCGCGCTCCAACACCTGTTCGATGCCTGCACGGCCATCGCGCGCGGCGCGGCTCCCACCGCCCTGGGCACCACCAATACGCTGGCTGATCGCATCTTTCCTTTCCTGACTCGCCTGCACTCCCTGCTGACGCAGAACGTCCAGATCGGCGGCCTGGTGGATGATCTGCGCTCCGTCTTGCAGCGCCAGCACGCCTATCTCACCCAGGTCGAGACGCAGTTGTCCAGCGGCCTGACGCTGACCAAAAGCGCCAAGGAACAATCTGCCGCGCTGACCCACCAGGGCGAAAGCGGCAGTGGGCCGCTTGGCGCCAGGCATCCTGACCAGCACAAGATGCTGCTGAACCTGAGCATCCTGCATACCCAGCAGATAAGCTTGCTAGAGCAGGTCGGCAAAAGCAGCATCCAGGCGCATGAATTGTGTATGCGTTGTATTCACGGCACCCGTATTCTCGGCCAGCGATTGAAAGAGGCGGGCTGATGGACACCACCGGGCGCGAGCCTGATCTGCAAGGCCGGCTCAGCCATTTCTTACTGATCGATGTCTTGCAACTGCTCAGTCTCTCTGGGCAGACGGGCATGCTGGAACTGCGCCAGGGCTGGAACACCCGCGCCATGCTCTTTCACGAGGGGCGCCTGACGCATATCTCGCAGGGCGCTCGCCCGGTGAGCATCGGCGAACTGCTGGTCAAGTCCGGGCAACTCAGCCCCCAGCAGGTGGATTTTCTCGCCCAGCGCAGCCGCCAGAGCGGCCAGCCCTTTACCAGGCTGCTGCTCGACTCCGGGCTGGTCTCCCAGGAAGACCTGAATGCCTGTGTGGAGCAGCAGATCGAAGAGGCTATCTACAGCCTCTTTCTCTGGCGCGATTGCGAATTTCGCTTTTATTGGGGCGAGCCGGACCCGCTGGACCCGGAGACGACCCTGCCGGTGGACCTCTCCAGCGAGCGGCTGATTATGGAAGGCACGCGCCGCGTCGATGAATGGAGCCAGATCAGCCCCATCATCCCATCGCTGCGCATGATCTTCTATCCCGCCGTTCAGCTTGATATGCTGCCCCCGAATCGGCTGGAGGGTCTGAGTCCGCGCGATCAGCGCGTGCTGGCGCAGATCGATGGCCGCTCCGATGTGCTGGCGCTGGCCGCCCGCGCCGGCATGACCCGCTTCGATGTCGTGCGCAGCCTGGCAATACTCGCCACCGCTGGCTTGATTCGTGCCACCGTGCCCAGCAAGCCGCGTATTGTGGAACTCTTCAAGCTCCTGCTGGAGACGATCTATAAAAAGCTCAGCCTCTTTGGCTATACCCCTATTGCCCGCCAGTTTGAGCAGGAACTCAACACCTTTTCGCGCCAGCATGGGCTGAAAGTGCGCATGTATACCGGCTCGGTCACGCTGACCGATCTGGATACGCTGATCGGCAGCATGGCCCTGATCGACCTCTACAAGCTCTTCATGAATGTGCAGCTTAACTACTTCAGCAAGACCCTCCCGCCCGAAGTTGCCACCGGGCTGCTCCAGGGTCTCTACAACCACGTCAGCCCCGACCTGCAAGAACTGCTGCGCCTCTACGATTTCTACAGCCCCGACGGCACCGCCGCCTACCACAGCCTGATCGAATAACCTGGATCGCTGGTGGCGCCAGCTTCAGCGCCCGCGCGCCACCTCCTGCACAATCTCAAGAGCCGCACGCGCGCCCTCTCTGGC
>CAZFWN010000320.1:3665-5055 GCA_964522745.1 uncultured Ktedonobacterales bacterium | reverse complement strand
CAATGCCTGGTAAAGCTGCCCGATGCGATAGCAGGTGGCGACCAGTATATCATGCCGCTGCCCTTCCCAGATTTGCCGCTTGCTCAGCGGCAGTTCTAAGGCGCGGATGCCGCGCTCCAGTTCGATGGCGAGCAGGCAGCACTGCTCTTCTCGCGTGATCGCGTCGAGTTCTGCGGGGACGAAGGGGCGGATGTTGAATGAGGGAAGCTCTGGGGCCGACTCGCCATCGAAGCGCGGCGCGGTGCGGCCCCGGCACTGGCGCTGAAAGACACGCGCCGCCAGCGCGCCGGCCAGCCAGCTTTGTACAGCCGGCGGCAGGAGCAGCGCCGGAATGGGCGGCGCGGGCGCAAAGGACGCGCCAACCGGGCGCGCCGAGCGGGGGAAGAGATAGCGAATGGACGGCTGGGAAGAGGGCAGATGCACCATTGGACAACCTCGCTTTCCCGGCTGCCGGCCAGAGGGCCAGAAACAGCCGAAACGGCCAGCCGCTGCGAGGGATGGCGAGCGCTGCGCGGAGGTCGGAGGGACAGCGTTTGCCGTCCCCCCTTCCACCCGCCAGTGGCCCGCAGCCTTGCACAGAGGCTGGCCGCTGATGAGCTTGACCAGATGGTACAATCTCCTCAGCCCCTGCCCCTGTACCTCACAGGGCTGGGGTCAGTGGCGTAGCCGGCGATTATAACGCCGGCACGTCATGCCAGAAACGAACAACAACAAGGGTTGCGATGCTCCCTGCCAGGAGCAATGGAACAGTAGTAGTATAGCAAACATTCGCTGGCGCCGTCAAGCGTGTGGCTGGCGCGTGGGACTTTTTGGCTGGATGGAACCCAGCAGGAACAGACCCCTCATTCCACTTTTGGAGGCTTGTGCGAGAATAATAGCTGGAGAGACCGCTTTCCGAAAGTTCCACTATGCAGGTGTCAGGGGAAATAACTATGGGCACGACGGATCAGGAGCCTCTTTTCTCCGCTGTCCAGACGTTCTTGATCGCCGACCTGCGCGGCTACACCCGGTTCACCCTGGAGCAGGGAGATGAAGCCGCAGCGCGCCTCGCGGCAAACTTTGCCACCCTGGCACGCCAGGTCGTCGAAGCGCGAGGTGGTCAGGTAATTGAGTTGCGGGGAGACGAAGCGCTGGCCGTCTTTTCTTCCACTCGCCAGGCGTTATGGGCAGCCGTCGAACTGGAAGAGGCTGTGGCGAACGTTCGACAAACCGATTCCGCCTTTCCTCCGGTGGGCATTGGATTGGACGCCGGGGAGGCAGTACCAGTAGAGGCAGGGTATCGCGGCGCGGCGCTCAACCTGGCCGCGCGCCTGTGCAGCCTGGCTGGGCCAGGTGAGGTTCTGGCAAGCGAAACGGTGATCCATCTTGCTCGCCGTGTGAACAAGCTCAT
>CAZFWN010000320.1:0-3565 GCA_964522745.1 uncultured Ktedonobacterales bacterium | reverse complement strand
CTGGTCTTGCTGGCAGGAGAGCCGGGGGTAGGGAAAACACGGCTCGCTCAGGAAGCCACGCTGGCGGCACGCAATCATCACTGGCATCTGGCAACCGGGCGCTGCTATGAGGCGCAGCAGAAAGTTGCCTACTATCCATTTTTGGAAGCCTTGCCCCACGCCTTGCAGGCTGCCTCATCATCGCTTCAAACGGAGGTGTCGCGCCGCTGGCCCGATCTCACCCGCCTGCTGCCTGATCGACGTGTGGGCATCATCGAGCCGCCGCCTGAGATGAGAGGCTATGACGACCAGCAGCGGCTGTTCTGGGCGGTAACGGGCTTTGTGCAGGAACTTGCCAGGGAGGCGCCCGTTATGCTGGCGCTAGATGATTTGCAATGGGCGGATGAGGCCAGCCTGGCGCTGCTTCAGCATCTGACCAGGCACACACGTGGCGCGCGCGTGCTGCTGCTGGGCGCCTATCGAGATGTCGAGGTGAACCGGCAGCATCCCTTGGAGGCCGGCCTGCGCACGCTTGGACGTGAGCATCTGGTGGAGCGGATTGCGGTGCGGCGTATGCCCGTTGAAGGCACAGCCGCGCTGATTGCTGCTACCCTGGATCAGGCGGCCTCAAGAGATCTGGCTGAGGCGATCCACCAGCGCACGGAGGGCAATCCGTTCTTCACCCAGGAAGTGTTGCGTGTTCTGGCTGACCGCCGTGATGTCTATCGAGCGGGAGGGCACTGGGAGCGCCGCACTGTTGCCGATATTGCCGTGCCCGAAAGTATCCGCTCTGTGATTGGTGAGCGCGTTGCGCGCCTGAGCCTGACCACTCAAGAGGTGCTGTCTGAGGCCAGCGTGCTAGGCCAGCAGTTTACCTTTGAGGATTTGCAAGGAGTCGGCGGGCGAGATGAGGCGGTGCTGGAGGTGGCGGTAGAAGAGGCCACAGAAGCAGGCATCTTGCGCGAGACAGATCGGGCGGGCTATGCGTTTCAGCATGTACTCGTTCAGCAGGCGCTGGCAGCGGAGACCCCGGTGCGCCGGAGGCAGCGCCTGCATCGCGCAGCAGGAGAGGCCATTGAACGCGAGGCGCGGCATGAGCGCCGCGCCGCCGAACTCGTCTGGCACTTTCTTGAGGGCAATCTCCCTGAGCGAGCGCTGCCCTATGCGCTTCGCGCGGGAGATCAGGCTGAAGCAGTCTACGCGCATGGGGAAGCGGAACACCACTATCGGCTTGCGCTTGAACTGGCCCTCGAAGTAGGCGACTCCGAGGGAGAAGCGCGGGCGCGCGAACAGCTTGGACAGGTGCTGAGCCGGTTGGCACGCTACGATGAAGCGTTGGAGATGCTTGAAGCAGCGGCAGCCCACGATGACAGCGTGGGCGACCTGGATGGGGTTCTGCGTGCGACGGCCCAGATTGGGCATGTCCATATTCGTCGGGCAACGGACCAGGCCGGTGTAGCGCGCCTGGAAGCGCGCCTGAAAGTGCTGCTGGCAAGGTTCTCCACACCAGAGATGGAGGCACGCTACGCGCGCGGGCTGGCAATGCTCTGGACAGCCCTGGCACGCCTCTATTCAAACAGTGACCGCCCTGATCCTCTGGAGGGGCTTGCCGCGACCGAGCGGGCGGTGGAGTTTGCGCGCGCTGCCGCCGATCCACGCCTGGTTGCCCAGGCTGAAATACGCCGGGGGACAGCCTGCATTGAGCTTGGCCGCTATGAGGAAGGAATTCAGGCCATTGAAGCTGCCCTGCCCACGCTTGAAGCCGAGGCAGACCTGGCCGGGCTGTGCGTTGCTCTGGCAAATGTGACCGAAGCCTATTTCCAGCGGGGCGAACTCGCCAGGGTAAGCCAGTGTCTGGAACGTGGGCTGGCAATCACCGAGCGGCTCGGTGATCCGGCAGATCGGGTACTCTTCTTGGGGCGGCGCGGTGCCCATAACTACTTGCTGGGAGAGTGGCGCCAGGCCCGCGAGGATTTGGAACAAGCCCTCACCCTCAGCCGTGAGATTAGGGCAGTGTATGCCATCGGGAATGCACTCTCCTGGCTGGGCATTTTGAGCCTGTTTGAGGGCAAGCCAGAGGCGGCCCAGACGTATTTCTCTGAAGCCGAGGCATTGGCTGGCGAGGATGTCTTGTCGCTGGATGTGATGTATTGGGCGTTGTCTGAACGCGACCTGCTGGCCGGTGATGCGGCGGCAGCCCGCTTGCGCCTTCTGGCGCCGATGGAACGTTTGGGGCCGGTAGAGAATGATAGCTGGACCTGGCAGCGGCTCCTGCTGGCCTGGGCGCTGGGTGAGTTGGGCGAGATGGAGGAAGCTGGGACCATCGTGAATTCACTCCTGACCCGTGTGAGCGAGCATCTGCCCAGATTTGGGCGTATCGAGGCGGTGCGGATTCAGGCGCTCTTGCTGGCGCGTCAGAAAGCAGCGGACGCTACCATCGAAGCCCGGCTTGAGCAGGCGCTGGCGTTTTGCCGAGGCATGCCCTATCTCCATCAAGAGGTGCGCCTGCTTCATGCCTTTGGGAGATTCCTTGCCGAACAGGGCAGGCAAGAGCAAGCACGTAAGCGATTCGAGGCGGCGTTGGCGCTCTGTGGGCGGATTGGCGAGCGATTCTATGCGCTGTGCATTGAACGGGAGTTGGCGACGTTGGTACGCTGAGACGAAGACCTGTTTTACCCGTTGAATCACCTGCACCGCCAGCCTCTTGTATAGGAGAAGCTATGCGTCTCGCGCTGATCGCGCCGTTGGTGTCGCCGATAGCGCCGCCGTATCTGGGCGGCGCGCAGGCGCTGCTGGCCGATCTGGCGGCGGGGCTGGCGGCGCGCGGCCACCGGGTCACGCTGTTTGCCGCGTCTGGCTCGCGCATTGAGGCGCCGGAGGTCAGCGTGCGCGATCTGGGCATCGATGCCGGCCAGCTTCGCCCGGCGCAGTTCTTTGGCAAGGGCGCCGGCGACAGCGACGCGGAAGCGGCTGATCCGGTCTTCTTTCGCAGCGCGCAGGGCTTCCTGCGCGTCTTTACCCAGGTGCAGCAGGAACTTGACGACTATGATCTGATTCACGCGCATGCGTTTGACTGGCCGGCGTTTGCCTTTGGCGCGCTGCTGGCGGCGCGCCGCCCGATGCTGCATACGCTGCATCTGCCGGCAGTCAATGAATCGATCAATCTGCTGCTGCGCGAACTGCGCGAGACGGGCAATCCGACGCGGCTGCTCACCATCTCCCACGCCTGCGCCGCGACCTACGCGCCCTATGCGTCGATGGATGCCATTCTCTTCAATGGTATCGATGTTGAGGCTATCCCCTTTGGCTCGCAGGCGGACGCCGATGGCTTTCTGCTCTTTGCCGGGCGTATCTCGCCCGAAAAGGGCGTGACCGAGGCTATCGAGATTGCCCGGTGCGCCGGGCGGCGGCTGCTGCTGGCCGGCGGCGTCTATGACCAGCAGTATTTTGCTGAGCGGGTGCGCCCGGCGCTGGAGGCAAACAAGGCTACTACCGAGTATCTGGGCGCCCTCGCGCATGCCGACCTCTGGCGGCTGATGAGCCGCGCCAGCGCGCTGCTGCTGCCGATTGGCTGGGAGGAGCCGTT
>CAZFWN010000319.1:2312-5067 GCA_964522745.1 uncultured Ktedonobacterales bacterium | reverse complement strand
CCGCCGCGCTATGCTGTATTCAGTTGTGAGCGAATCGTGCCAATCACGACTCTTGCCACCAGTATACCAGACCTTGCTCGATTTTGCAAGCGTTTGTGTGGTCTCTTTCAGCAACCAGGACTTTTTGGCTGCCAAGTAATACCGTTTGACGCTTCATCGCGGCATGAGTTTAGCCCTGAACCTTTATTCGGCAAAAACCCTGGTTTAGGGCTAAACTCACATCACGCGCCCCTGTTGCGCTCCAGATGGCAGAGCGGTCAAAGTGGGAAAACTTGGGAAACTTGCGAAAACAACATTGCTGTCGGTCACCCGTTACCGCGCCTTCTTGGCGTGCCGCCACAAAACCCGCGCAGGCGGGTTATGACAGATGCTTGCCTGAACCTGGCCCGCCACTTGCAGCGCCGGCTTCCAGCCGGCAGGGGTAGGGCTGGCTGGGGCGTCCAGCCGGGGTAGGTTGCAGCGCAAGGAAATCGATGCTTATAATAACACTGAGAGTGCCAGCATGGAGGGGCCGGATGCCGCCTGGTGTACATCCTTTCCCCATCAGCGTCTAGAGAGTGTGTCGTGCAAGAGAAAGATCAGGAAGCTCTTCGCTCCCACGATCTGACGAACCCGCTCCTGGAGAGCGAGCGGCGTTTTCAGGTAACATTTGAGCAGGCAGCCGTTGGCATGGCCCATTTGGCGCTGGATGGCACCTGGCTGCTCGTCAATCAGTGGCTCTGTGATTTCCTGGGCTACACCTGTGATGAGTTCTATAGCCGGACCTTTCAGGACATGAGCTATCCCGACGATCTTGAGGCCAATCTGGCGTTGGTCGCGCGAGTGCTGGCTGGGGAGATTGGCACGTATTCAATGGAAAAGCGCTATATCCGCAAGGATGGCAGCGTCACCTGGGCCAATCTGACCGTTGCGCTGGTGCGCGATGCCGCCGGGCAGCCGCAGTATTTTATCAGCGTGGTCGAAGACATCAACCAGCGCAAGCGGCTAGAGGAAGAGCGCGTCGACCTGCTGGCGCGTGAGCAGGCGGCGCTGCAAGAGGCAGCGGCGCGCGCCAGTGAACTGGAAGCCATCTTTGAGGCAATAACGGATGGGGTCGTCGTCTATGACGCTGAGGGCCACATCGTCCAGACCAACTCGGCGGCCCGCGAAGCCTTTGCGCTGAATACCACCTCAGACTACGCCAACCTTCCCCTCGAAGACCGCGTCCCCTTGTATGCCCCGTGTGACGAGCAAGGCCAGCCCTTGCCAGCCGACCAGTGGCCTCAGGCGCGTCTGCTGCGCGGCGAGGTTTTGACGGGCGTGCAAGCGGCAGAGGTCCAGGTGCAGGCGCGAGATGGGCGCGTCCTGCACATGCGTATGAGCGGAGGGCCGCTGCGCAGCCCGGAGGGCCAGATTGTCGGGGCCGTTGCCGTCTTTGATGATGTCACCGAACGCCGCCAGTTGGAGCGCCAGACCAGAGAGAGCCTGAACGCGCTGCTCCAGATGGCGGAAATCCTGGTGGAGACGCCCACCGAAGCTGACCCGGCGCTCGCCCAGCAGAGCGTGGCCGTGCGGCTGGCGGAACTCACCCGCAGCGTCCTGGGCGCCGCGATGATCTACCTTGCCCAGGAAGACCCCGAAACAGAAGTCCTGCATCCACTGGCGGCTCTGGGTCTCACCCCGGAGCAAGAGCGCCAGTGGAGGAGCAACGTGGAGGGGAGCAGCATGCGCGAGCGCTATGGCCCGGCGTTCGCGGCGCGCCTCCAGGCTGGTGAGACGCTCCAGTTCGATTTTCATCAGCCGGAATATGCCGACCTGCCAAATCTGGCAGGCATCCATAGGCGGCTGCTGGTGCCCATGCTCACCGGGCGGCGCGTCATCGGCTTTCTCGCCGTTGAGCGCTATCACCCCAGCCTGCCTTTTACATTAGAGGAAGAGGTGCTAGCCAGCGCGGTGGCCCAACTGCTGGCCCTGGTGCTGGAGCGCGAGCGGCTGTGGCGCGAACGCGAGGCGGCGCGTGGGCACGCGCTGGCCCTGCGCGAAGCCAACCAGCGCATGGATGACTTTATGGGCGTCGCCAGCCATGAACTCAAGACTCCCCTGACGACCATCAAGATGCACGCCCAACTGGCCGCCCGCCGGCTGGAAAAGCTGCAAGCCGAGCCAGACCTGGCGCTCGATGCGCTCCCAGCGCGCATTCAGGGCATCTCCGATCAGTTGGCTCGCAGCGAGGGGCAAATCACCCGGCTGACCCGGTTGATTAACGATCTGCTCGATAGCTCGCGCATTCAGGCAGGCCGGATGGACTTTGAGATGCAGCCGCTCGATCTGGCCGAGGTGGTGCGCCAGGCCACCGAGGTGCAGCAGCAACTGGCGTTCTTCCGCGCCATTCACCTCTCTGTGCCGGAGAAGCCGGTGATGATCCTCGGCGACAGGGACCGGCTAGAGCAGGTGGTGACCAACTTCCTGACCAACGCGCTGAAATATTCCCCGCCGGAGACGCCGGTTGAGGTGCATCTGGCCGTCGAGGATGGGCAGGCGCGTGTCTGGGTGCGCGACCAGGGGCCGGGCATCCCACTCGATTCGCAGGAGCGCATCTGGGAGCGCTTCTATCGTGTGCCGGGCGTGGAGGTACAGAGCGGCTCTGGCATCGGCATGGGCCTGGGTCTGCATATCAGCCAGACCATCATCGAGCGCCATCATGGGCAGGTAGGAGTGCAGAGCGCGCCCGGCGAAGGCGCCACCTTCTGGCTGAGGCTCCCACTCTTCAACGCTG
>CAZFWN010000319.1:0-2212 GCA_964522745.1 uncultured Ktedonobacterales bacterium | reverse complement strand
GCAGCATGCAGCAGAAACAATTTCGCGCGCAGATCGTCGGGGCCACCGGCTATGGCGGCCTGGGCATGATCGAACAACTGCTTCGCCATCCGGCGATTGCGCTGACCTCCCTGCTCGCCAAGAGCGAGAGCGGCAGGCCGATCAGCAGTCTCTTTCCGCATCTACGCGGCTTCTGCGATCAGTGGGTCGAGGAGGTCTCCGACGAGCGCGTCGGCGCCGATGCCGATGTCGTCATCTTTGCCACGCCAGACCGCGTGGCGATGCAGTACGCGCCGGCCCTGCTGGAGCGCGGCATCCGCGTGATTGACTACTCCGGCGACTTCCGCTTTGCCGATCTCGACGCCTATACCCGCTATGCCAGTCGCCAGCCCTCTGTTGCCGGGCAGCCGCATCTGTGCCCAGAACTGCTGGAGAGCAGCGCCTATGGTGTGCCGGAACTCTTCCGCGAGCCAATTCGCGGCGCCCGGCTGGTGGGCAATCCCGGCTGCTTCTCTATTGCGATGGAACTGGCGCTGGCTCCGGCTCTCAGCGCCGGGCTGATTGATCCGGCTTCGATCATCGTTGATGGCAAAACGGGCGTCTCTGGCGCCGGCAAGAAGGCCGTCCCCGCGCACCACTTCCCGGAGCGCGCCGAGAACGTCTCGCCCTATCGCGTGGCTGCCCATCAGCATGGCGTCGAGGCCGCCGAGGCACTCAGCCGGCACGCCGGCGTCCGCGTCGGCCTGACCTTTGTGCCGCATGTCGTGCCCACCTCGCGGGGCATCCTCTGCACCTGCTACGCTCACCTGCGCGAGCCGGCCTCCAGCGAGCGCCTGCACGACCTCTACGCAACCACCTACGCGCAAGAGCCATTTGTGCGCGTCTTGCCGCCCGGCGCGGCGGCAACGCCCAAATCGGTGCATGGCAGCAACCTCTGCGACCTCTCGCTCTTCGTCGATGAGGAACAGGGCCGGCTGATCGTCATCAGCGCCATCGATAATCTGCTCAAAGGCCAGGCCGGCACCGCCCTGCAAAACATCAACCTGATGCTGGGCCTCGAAGAGACCTGCGGCCTGGAGCGCATCCCTCTCTACCCATAACGCTTCTCCTCTGCCCGTACCGCCGGCATCCCTGCCGGCGCGTTGCCCGTAGCGCCGGCAGGAAGCCGGCGCTCGATCAGTTTATTTTCCTCCACCAGATCAGAGTGATCCAGTTGCATCTCGCGTGTGTAGAGAGAGATAGGAAGATCACTCAGCCAGGAGGATGACCATGAAATTGCTTTCTGCGCGCGCGCTTGATTCGGATGCCTCACACACCGCCTCGCGGGCTGAGCGTGTTCTTCCACGCATCATCGTTGCATCGGGCGTGCTGTGTTTCTTGCTGCTGGCCTGGGGGCATCTGGGCCTGGGAGCCTGGCTCTTCCCGCCAGCGCCAACAGTGGCGCACCAGACGGCGCTGGCTGGCCCCTATCAGGTCGTGCTTTCGCTGGACTCCGGCCAGTTGACAGTACACGGACCAAATACCCTCTCTCTTCGCCTCCAGGATCAGCGAGGGCAGGCGGTCACTGGCGCCAGCATCCAGATGCAGCCGGAGATGACCACCATGCCGATGACCACGCCGGCGGTCACGACCCAGGCTCAGGCGACAGGGCACTATCTCGCCCGGCCACTCTTCAGCATGGCTGGCGAGTGGCGGCTGACAGTGACGATCAGCGCGCCCGGTCATGCTTCGGTGCAAACGATGTTTCTTGTGAGTGTTCGCTGGAGTTGAAGCTGCCTGCCGTGAACTATCCGGCCTGGCCTACGTTCAATCGTGTGTGTCCTGATACATTGGGCGACTGAATCGCCCTGGGAGGAATGCTGCTCATGGCTAAACTGTATGCCACCGTCCTTGGTGCTGTCTTGACCCTCGTTGGTATCGTCGGCTTTATCCCTGGCCTGGCGCCGAATGGTAATCTGCTGGGCATTTTTGCCATCGACCCGCTGCATAACGTCATCCATATCCTCAGCGGGGTGGTTGGCCTGGCCGCCGCGCTGACAGCGGGCGGGATATATGCCCGGCTGTATGCCGGTGTCTTTGGCGCGGTCTACGCGCTGGTCACGGTGATCGGTTTTATCCAGGGCACCACCGTGCTTGGCCTGATTCACGTCAACCTGGCCGATAACCTGCTGCACACGGCCATTGCCGTTGTCTCGCTGGCCGTCTTCTTCCTGGCGCGCACGCCGGCCAAAGT
>CAZFWN010000318.1:0-5102 GCA_964522745.1 uncultured Ktedonobacterales bacterium | reverse complement strand
CGAATTTATTCGGCGAATAACTGGAAGCAGATGCTACACCGCCTGCCAGACCTGTACCGTCTTATCAAAGCTGGCGGTGGCGACGCGCTGGCTATCAGATGACCAGGCCAGCGCGGAGACCCAGTTGGAATGGCCGCGATAGACGTAGAGCGTCGAGCCGCTCTGGGGCTGCCAGACCTGCGCTGTGCTGTCGTCGCCCGCCGAGGCCAGATACTTGCCATCCGGCGACCAGGCCACCGCCAGCACCTTATCAGTATGCCCGCGATAGGTCACGATGAGGTTGCCAGTGTGGGCGTCCCAGACCTGGACGGTTTGGTCCAGGCTGGCCGAAGCAATATACTTGCCATCGGGCGACCAGGCAACGGAGATGACCGGCTGGCTATGGCCGCTGTAGGTCAAGACATTGGCGCCGCTGAGCGCGTCCCAGACCTGTACGCTGTGATCGATGTTTTGCGGGCCGCCCCCGCCAGAGACGATGCGGCTGCTGTCGGGCGACCAGGCAACGCTGTGGACATAATCCTGGTGGCCCAGATAGGTGAAGAGCAGGCTGCTGCTCTGGGCATCGATCACCTGCACCGAGCGATCATCGCGGCCAGAGGAAGCAATGTACTTGCCGTTGGGCGACCAGGGCACGGCATAGACCGAACTGCTGTGGCCGTGATAGGCGTAGATCAGGCTGCCGCTGCTCGCGCTCCAGACCTGCATGGTGGTATCTTTGCCACCGGAGGAGAGCCTGGCGCTGTCGGGCGACCAGGCCACCGTGTAGACGTTATCGCTGTGCCCGCGATAGACCAGCAGGGTGCTGCCTGAGCGGGCATCCCAGACCTGCACAGTATTATCTCCCGCTTTATCACCACTGCCGGAAGCGATCTTCTTGCCATCGGGCGACCAGGCTACCGCGTTCAGCACATCGCTGTGGCCGCGATAGGTCAGCAGGGTTGTGCCCTGCGGGGGCGGCACGGGCGTGGCCGTTGGCGCGGGGGCATGCGTCGTCGTCGCCGAAGGCACCCCTGTCGGCCCGCTCGTCGGCGTCGGTCCAACAGACGGCTGTTTGTGCGAGAGCGCCGTCCAGGCCAGCGCGCCGCCGCCGGCCACAACGACCAGCCCGCCCAGGCCGGCCAGCACGACGGTGCGCCGCGAGACACCGCCCGGCGGGGGCGCCGGCGGCGCGGCAGTTGGCGGCGGCGCGGATGGCGGCATCCAGGTTGGCAGGTCAGGCGGCGCGCTTTGCGGCGCTCCCGGCGCGCTCCACATCGGCGGCTGGCCGGGCTGGACCGGGCGCGCCGTTGGTGACGTCTCCAACCCGCCGGCCACCGGCCAGCCGGCGGATGGCAGAGGTGACCAGGCAGCCGGAGTTCCTGGCGGTGGGACGACTGGCGCGGGCGGTGGCATCAGATTGGTCGCGTAGCTCGCTGCCGGCGCGGGCGGCGCGAGAGGATTTGTGCTGAGCGTCTCTGGCAAGGGCGGCGTTGCCACCCCTGGCAGCGGCCCGATGCTTGTCGGCGATTGGCCGGAGGGGGCCGGTGTCCCCTGGCTGAGTATCGGCGTGACCATGCCCGGCGGCGGCCCGATGATCGTCGGCGGCGTCATGAGTTGGGTGGGCATCTGGGAGATCGGCGAGACCTGGCTGGCCTGCTCCAGCGCGTTGGCAAAGGCGCGGATCGTCGCAAAGCGGTCTTTCGGGTCTTTGGCGAGCGCCGTCATCACCACCTGCTCCACCACCGGGGAGATGGCCGGCGCCTTCTCGCGCAGCGGCGGCGGCGGAACGACCAGATGCTGCGTCGCTACCTCGGTAATCGCGCCCTTGAACGGGCGCTCGCCGGTCAGCCACTCATAAACGACCACCGCCAGCGCGTATTGATCGCTGGCCGGGCGCGGATGGCCTTGAATCTGCTCCGGCGCCATATAGGCCACCGTGCCGATCATCTGCTGCGTCGTCTGGTACTGCGAGCTTTGGGACATGACCGCGATGCCAAAATCCGAAAGCAGCACTTCGCGCCGCCGCCCCACCAGCATATTCTCCGGCTTGATGTCTCGATGCACCACATGCTGCTCGTGGGCATAGTACAGCGCGTCGGCCACCTGCCGGACATAGGGAACAATCGTCTCCAATAAAAGCGGCATCCCTTGCGTGTGCTGCTGGCGCAGCGTGCCATAGGGCGCATAGTCCATCGCCAGATAGGGCACGCCCTCCTGCACGGCAAAATCAAAGACGCGCACAATCGAGGGGTGCGCCAGGCGGGCAATCGTGCGCGCCTCGCGCTGAAAGCTGGCGACATCGGCGCCGCCCAACTGCGTATGCAGCACCTTGACGGCTGCCTGCGTCTCCAAATGGATATGCTCGCCTAGATAGACTTCGGCAAAGCCGCCCCGCCCCAACAGGCGCACCAGGCGATAGTTGCCAAGCTGCTGGCCCACGCGATCAGGCATGCGGATACTACCCTCCACTCAAGGAGAACTTGCTTGTGACGCGGCCATCCCTGCCTTCACGCATCTTCTCTATTCTAGGGGAGGGGCGCTGTTCCGTCAAGTGGGCCGGCAACTCAGCCAGCGCAGCCTCCAGCGCGGCGAACGCGGCCACATTGCTCAATCGCAGGTTGTATCCTTTCGACAACATGACACTGATGGGCCAGAAGCGCGTGAGGGTCTTGCTGGTCAGGAAACTGCAACCAGATCGGTAAGGCCGAGGCTGCCTGATAGGCCCGCCCCCTGATAGATGAGGACAACGTGATAGGTAACGGTGTTCTTGGCATGCTGGCAGAGATGCTTTGCCGGAATGATCAGGAGAGTTCCCGCTTGCCCTGCCAGCACACTGCCACTGGTTGGGCTAGCCGTCGCCCAGGGAGACATCCCATGATCGGTGTCGGTGATCTGCACCTGCCAGTACACTGGCGCCGTACTCCCGCTATTGTCCAGCAGCAACGTTTTTGGGGGGAGCGTGGTCTTGGGCGTGCTACAGTGGTCCACAAAGCTGAGCGGTGTCACGCCAAACTGGAGCGTCGGAGCAGGCACAGGAGTGGGCGTGGCAGGGGGGCCAGCGGGAACCGAGACGGAGGGAGTAGCAGTGAATGTCGGAGCCGGCGGGAGCGTCGCCAGGTTCATCTTGATCGGGGAGCCAGGCGTGGGGGTCACTTCCGAGTGGACCCATGCAAGACTGGGGGCGGCTACCCCTACGCTGAGCAGAGTCAGCAGCAAGAGTACCACAGCCATCCGCTCCAGCACTGGGGTAATGCGCGGGCGTGCCTTGAGAGCAGCTGGCCGGCTCTGATGGGCCACTGAGACGTTCTGCTCGCTTCCGGCTTCAACGATTCGATCACACCAGGGGCGGGGGGCCGTCCTGGAGCGTCGTGGGCGCTGCCGGGACCAGCGCGGCGGACGCGAGGACATGGTGTTCCCGACACTGGTCAGGGGCCTTGCCGAGATCGTGGGCGCTACCGGCAGGAGACGCAGGCGCTTCGGCGCAGGCCACGCGGGAAGAGGTGCAGGCGCGGCTGAGGCGCCATTACTGGGTGTCACGTGCGCAGCCGGGAGCCAGAACCAGGACGGCGTCGGCTGACTCGCCTGGCGCAGCGCCTTGGCAAAGGCTTCTACACTGGGAAAACGCGCGCGGGGGTCTTTCGCCAGGGCTGTGAGGATAACCTCCTCCGCCGCCCTGGGGAGCGTGGGCAGATGCAGGCGCAATGGTGGGGGAGGAGTCAGCATATGCTGGGAGGCAAGCATCTCAGCCGACCCGACAAAAGGCAGATGCCCGCTCAACCATTCATAGACGACCACGCCGAGGGCATACTGATCGCTCGCAGGCTCTGGCTGGCCGCATAGTTGCTCCGGCGCGGCATAAGCTGGGGTTCCAGCGGCCTCTCCTGACGTAACGGAGTGACCTGGGGGAATGGCGATAGCCAGGCCAAAGTCACTCAGCCAGATCGCCTGGTGGCGACCGACGAGGAGATTCTCCGGCTTGATGTCCTGATGAATCCGTCCGGCGCAGTGGGCATACTGGAGTGCCTGAGCGACCTGCTCGACGATGGGCACTAGCTCCAGCAGCGGCACGCACCAACCTGAGGGATAGCGCTGGCGAAGAGAGCCGGCAGGCGCATAATCCAGCACCAGAAAGGGGATCTGCCCCTCGACGCCAAAATCGAGGACGCGCACGATATGTGGGTGAATCAAGCAAGCAATTGTTTGAGCCTCCTGGAGAAACGCTCGCTGCGCTTGGTGATGGAGAGGCTGACGGAGGAGTTTGATGGCGGCTGGAGTATGGAGATAGCGATGGAAGCCCAGGTAGACCTCGGCAAAGCTGCCTTGCCCCAGGAGGCGGTGGAGGTGATAGTTGCCAAACCACTGTCCGACACGCTGCATCAAAGTCGCCCCTTTCTCTGCTTTTTCCCACAGGAGACGAGGTGGGTCATCGGCAGAACGCTTGGCCCTATTGTCAGCATGCAGCGTGCCAATCGATAGATGGGCAGAGGGCAACAGGGCTACCTGCTCTGCTCAGCCCTTCATAGAACTCTTGCGCGGCGGATACCCCTGCCGGCGAACTGGTACGGCGGGCGAGACGCCCGCGCGACAGGCAGGGGCACTACAAGCACCAGGCCGGCAGGGATGCCGGCGCTACAAGCATCCTCAGTCCCAGAGGGGGATCAGCCCGGCGCGAATGATCTCCAGCACATCATCGGCGCCGCGCTGCTCCAGTTCGCGGCACAACTGGCCCAGCCGCGTGCTGTGCATCACCAGCCGATAATTGCGCTGTGACCAGGAGAGCGGCGCCTCTACGGTGCGCACCATCTCGCGCAGTTCAGTGTAGAGCAGGGCACGCACCGTCGGGGTGGACTCTGGCACTAACTGCTCGCCCCACAGGCCAAAGCGCGAGCGAGCGACGGGCGCAGCCGGCGGGGGCAGCGGGTCGCAGTGGCGTGCGCGATGGCGCAGCGTCTCGCGCAGACCCTCTTTGGCCTTCTTGTGCAGGGCGTCGGATAACTGCCAGGTCAGCCAGGCCAGTTCTTTGGGGCGGCGCGGCGGCTCCGGCGCGCAAGAGCGCGGGGCGGCAGGCCGGCGCGGCGGCTCCGGCGGCGTAGGCCGCTGGCTGGTAGGCCGCGTGGGCGGCG
>CAZFWN010000317.1:0-5216 GCA_964522745.1 uncultured Ktedonobacterales bacterium | reverse complement strand
CTAGCGCCGATTTCAATCGGCGAGCGGCAGGCGGAACTTCTTGATATAGGCATGCGTCATGCTCTATAGGGAAGAAAGAGGAAAAGCGGCCCGCCGCACAGCGAGTGTGTGGGGAGCAGCAGGAAAGGAGCAGGCGTATGGAACATCTCAGATGGATGGGGCAGCACCTCGCCTCTGGCGTGGGCATAGTGTTGCTGCTGGCGCTGGCGCTGGCGATTCCAGCGGCGGTCAAGCAGCTTCCAGCCTATGCCAGCAACGGCTGCTCCGGCGGCGTGCCTGCCGGCTGGGTGGTGCTGCCCGGCAATATCCCGCCGCTGCTGGCGTATGCACGGCTGCTGCACCCCACCGATCCGGCGCGCCAGTTACAGCTTTCGATCAGCTTTCCCGTGCGCAATCAGGCGGAACTCGACGAACTGCTGCGCGAGCAACAAGACCCAGGCTCGCCCAATTACCAGAAATATCTGACGCCGCAGGAATACCAGGCGCGCTTTGGTCCCACGCCAGCGATGATCGCCCCGGTGCAGCAGTTTCTTACCTCGCAGGGTCTACAAGTGAAGCCGGTGGTTGGTCAGTTGATGAGCGCGAGCGGCACGGTGAAGCAGGTGCAATGCGCCTTTGCCGTCAAGATCAATGATTATCAGTTTGGCAACCGCACCATCTACGCATCGGGCAACGATCCCGCTGTGCCGGCCAATATCGCGCCCGACATCCAGGCCATCATCGGGCTGAACGACCTGGCAGTGCCCCACCCGATCATGCCGCCCACAAGGCAGCCATAAGATCGAGCGCTCATCAATCATATTCCCCGCGCCGCGCGGCTTTCCTGTCGCGCCGCTCTGCCCGGCGTTGCTCACGCGCCTCGGCGTGACGATCACCGCCAGACGGATAAACTACCGCAGCCGACGCTGGCAGCCTCCTCTGGTTTAGCTTGCCAGGCAGGCCGACCACCATCACTGGACCATCGGTCTGGATGATCTCGACACCGCCCATCAGGGTAAATACCTGAATTTCCAGCACAGGCGTTGGATCGGTGGAAAAGCCAGGCGGCAGGCTCTCCTCGCTCGAAAACGAAATAATGCCGCCGCTGCCCTCACCAAGCACATTCACCCCGCCTAACAGACAGACGGCATGCACCACGACATGCAGCGAGCGCGGGACATAAATCTGGGCACCGCCCATCATGGCAAAAATCTGGATAACACCGTGTGGTGGCAGCGCCGCCAGGTTGAGATCAAGCTGCATGCCGCCCATAAACATGATCGCTTTCATCTGCTGCGGCAGCCGCCAGGGACGTTTCAGGCGCTGCCTGCCACCCATAATAGCAACCAGCCAGTCAGAGCTTGGCCCGCGTGACATGACAGGTGCTGGCGTCCCGCCCGCCTGCGGCGTCAGCGCGTCCAGCGCGGTATTGGGCGAGGAGGGCAACTCTTGCACAATCGCCTCGCACTGCTCCGGCGACTGCGCCTGCAAGAGCGCGTTGAGCGCGTATTCAAATTGATTGAAGGTCAAGATGCCCCGCTCATAGCGCGTGCGCACCTCTTGAATCGCTTGCTGCTGGGGCGTCAAAGCCGGCTGCTGCTGCATAACTCGATCCTCATGCTTTCTCTCGAAGTGTGTCGCCGCGCTCAGCGTACTTGGTGCCGCTGGTTATGATTGTGGCTGCGGCAGCGTCGGTGGAACAAACGCGCCTTGCTCCAGACTGCCGAAGCTCTGGGTATCAATGATGGCCTGCTGCAAGTTGGTGCCGCGCAAATTGGCTTGATCCAGGTTGGCCCCGCTGACATTGGCCCCATTCAGATTGACGCCCACCAGCCTGGCCCGGCTCAGGTCCGCCCCGCGCAGGTTGGCATCCTCCAGATTAGCGCCCAGCAGATCAGCCCCACTCAGATTGGCCCCGTGCAGGTCGGCCCGGCTCATATTGGCGCCAACCAGTTTGGCGCCTTCCAGGTTCTTGCCGCTTAAATCGACTCCCTCCAGGTTGGCGCCGCGTAGATCAATGCCGCGCAAGTTGACCCCCAACCCGCTCAGCACATTGATCCCCAGCCCGCTCAGCCGGGCGCCAACCCGGCTCCATAGGCTTGTTGTACCACCAGTATAGATCACTTGCACTGAGCCTATCAACAGCATCGTATGAATGGTGAGATGCGGCGCCGAGGTGGCTTCTGGCCCCTCTGCCGGAAATTCCTCTTCATTGAGCAGAGTAAAGATGCCATTGCGCTCTTCGCCCAGCGCTTTATTCTCGCCAATCAGCGCAAACTGCCGCACGGTGATATGAATATTGCGAGGCACGTAAATCTTGGCTTCGCCAATCAGCGCGTAGACCTCCAGCAGACCGTTGGGCGGCAGAGCCGCCAGGCTCAGGTCAAGCTTGAGCGCGCCGATGCCCATCCAGACGGTGGTGCGCTGGCCCATCTTCCAGGGCCGGCGCGTGCGCTTTAACTCGCCAATAAAGTTGACCATGTTGAGCCGGCGCGGCACGCTCGACAGCGCCGGAGCGGCGGATGGCGTCACTACATCCAGCGCCGTGATCGGTGACGAGGGAAGTTCCTGCACAATCGCCTGGCATTCCGCTGGCGTTTGCGCCTGCAAAAGCGCGTTCAGCGCGTATTCAAAGCGGTCAAAAGAGAGGTCGCCATGCTCATAGCGCGTGCGCACCTCTTGAATGGCCTGCTGCTGGGGCGTAAGAGCCGGTTGCTGCATCGGTTGCGCCTCCTGGTGTTATTTTTTTGTTTCTCAGCTTAATATTTTTCGCTGTGTCCTTAATTTTAACACATCACTGGGCTGATTGTTAGTCCAAGAGAAGCCAGGAAGAAAAAACTGGCCGGCACGTTCAGACTTGACAGTCAGAGGCCAGGTCGCTACACTCTCTTATACGTTCTGCCTGTATAGAAGTTTGGTTTTGAGAAATCAGTGTGAGGCGTCATGCTCAATCTTTCAGAATGGTTCGCCAGCAGTGAGCGCGTGCCGATCACGCTCCAGCCATCGGGCGCAGCGCAGGCGCCCCAGACCTTCAGCATCTTCTGCCGCATTGTGGGGACGGGAGGCTGGATGACTTTTCTGCACGGCTTCCCTAGCTGCTCCTGGGATTGGGCCAAGATCGAGGGAGCGCTGCAACCACAATACAGGCTGCTATTGTTTGATGATAGTCCGCAGGCTGTTGCCTGGGCCAGCCAGGCCGGCGCGCGTACCGTCCTGTTGGGAAACGCCGCCGCTGAGGCTGGCGCCGACCACTGTATTGCCAGCCTGGCTCACTTGCCAGAAATACTTCACCGGCTCGACTGACCCACTCGACTGAAAGGAACTGCACATTATCATGGCCCAGGCTAAACCCACTATTTTCGGCGCTTACCAGCGCATCACCACCACGCGCGCCGGCGCCTGGGCGATCCTCATCCTTGCCAATGTCCTCTGGGCCGGGTCGTATGCCGCCGGCAAGATCGCCCTGCGCGACCTCTCGCCGGTGCTGCTTAATACGCTGCGCTTTAGTCTGGCGTCGCTTGTGCTGCTGCCTATTGTCATTGCCGGGCGCCGCAAGCTGCGCTTTCCGGCGCGCCTGCTGCCAAAATTTGGGCTGCTGGTGCTGATGGGGTTGGTCCTCAACAAGTTCTTTGAATATGTGGGGCTGAACCTGACCACTGCCAGCGACACCGCCCTCTTGATCTCCACCGAATCGATCTTTACCGCGCTGCTCTCCTGGGTGGTGCTGCGCGAGCGCTTCAGCCGGGCCGCCGCAATGGCGCTGGTCGTTGGCTTTGCCGGCGTCTATCTGATTATCGAGCGCGGCGTCCTGCCCCAATGGGGCGCGCCCACAGCAGTCGGCGGGGGCGCGCGGGTGCTGGGTGATCTGCTGGTTGTGCTTTCGCTGGCAATCGAAGCCGGCTATACGATTCTGGGCAAATCGATGCTGGACCGCTACCCGGCGCTGCTGATTACCGCCGCTTCGATTATCGGCAGCCTGGTGTTCTGGCTGCCTGCCGGCGCCGAAGAGGTGCTTCGCCTGGGCTGGCCGCACCTTTCGCTGGCCGGCTGGCTGGGCGCGCTGTATCTGGCGATTGCCACCACCGTCATCGGCTATTTCCTCTGGTTCCAGGCGCTGACCGTCGTGGATGCCTCCAGCGCCGCGCCATTTCTCTTTATCCAGCCGCTGCTGGGCGCGATCATCGCTATCCTGCTGCTGGGCGACCAATTGACCTGGGCGACGCTGGCCGGCGGCGCGCTGATTCTGACCAGCGTGTATATCGTCTCGCGCCGCAAGCTGCTCACCAAAGAAAAACGAGGAGACTGAAGAGGAGGCCACCGATGTCCACTGCTCCTACCGGACGAGTTACCGTCATTGGCAGCTTCATGACCGATCTGGTTGCCCGCGCGCCGCGCCGCCCGCTGGCCGGAGAGTCGCTGATTGGCACCGACTTCAACATCTTTGTCGGTGGCAAGGGCAACAACCAGGCCATCGCCGCCGCCCGCTGCGGCGCGCAGGTCTCGATCATTGGCCGCGTGGGAGACGATATTTTTGCCCAGCCGCTGCTGGATACGCTGGCGGAGAACGGCATTGCCGGCGACTATGTGAAGCGAGACCCAGAGGCCGGCACGGGCACCGCCATGATCGTTATCGAACCCAGCGGCCAGAATAGCATCGTCGTCACGCCGCGCGCCAATCTGCGCGTCACGCCAGCAGACATCGAGACCGCCCGCGAAGCCTTCAGCGGCGCGGCTATCGTGCTGGCTCAATTAGAAGTCCCTATTCCTTCCGTTCTGGCAGCGGCAAAGCTGGCACGCGAGGTGGGGGCGCGCTTCCTCTTTAATCCGGCGCCCGCGCCTGCTGAGCCGCTGCCCGACGACCTGCTGCGCCTGACCAGCATCATCGCGCCCAACGAGGTGGAGGCTGCGCAGATCACCGGCATCCCCACCGGCGACCATGATGGCGCGGTGCGCGCCGCCAGAGCGCTGCTGGAGCGCGGCCCAGAGGATGTGGTCATGACGCTGGGATCGCGCGGCGCCCTGTGGGTCAATCGCAGCCATGTCCAGAGCTTCCCGCCATTCCAGGTCGTGCAGGTGGATGCCACCGCCGCCGGCGATGCCTTCTGCGGCGCGCTGGCCGCCGCGCTGGCACAGGGCGAACCCATGCCTACTGCGCTGCACTGGGCCACTGCCGCCGGCGCGCTGGCCGTCACCAAAATGGGCGCCACGCCCTCGCTGCCCACCCGCGCCGAGGTCGA
>CAZFWN010000316.1:0-5258 GCA_964522745.1 uncultured Ktedonobacterales bacterium | reverse complement strand
CTATGTGCCTGGCTCCAACTATTAACTGCGGTCTTTGTTTCGTCATAGTTTGATACTCCGTCTCCTGCATTTCTACTCCAAAAGAGTGCTCCGGCATATCCATTGTTGTAGAGTGTATCGAGTATTTGAGACATATTGACTGTGTAGCCTTGCGCAGTATTCGACGGCAGCTCCCCAAAGGCGATGGGTTTGTCTAACTTTAAGTTCGCTGCGGGGGTCTTGAAAGGATCTGTATCCCCCCAATATTGATCCATCCAGTTATACCAATGCGGCGAATAAAAATCAAAACCAAGCCCCGTCCAAAAGTGGGTGAAATGCAGCGGCCCATTCTCTATGGTTGCTAATTGCGTGGTATAGGTATGGACATATTGTGTATGCATTTGCATGAAAGTTTTCATTGTCATATAAGGAATACATAAAAAGCTCGTTCCACAATTCACCCCTGAAGTTTGATAATCCGGCTCATTTATCGGTGACCACGCAAGAATATCAGGGCTGTTTCCATACCGCTGGAGAACAGGCTTAACGACATTGTCATAATAACTTTGCCTGACCGCTGCATCGGTGAAAATTTTGCTGTTACGAGCGGCATTCGCATTGCTTTTTGCCAATAAAGTCACCCCATCCAAAAAGTCCATGATCAGGTAGATGTGATTAGCTTTGGCAATAGATAACGCGCTATCCATGTCTTGATAAAAACTTGCAGGCAAACCGGTAATCATTCCGGTGTGACTATCACTTAGTGGCGCAGACCGAAAATCAGTGAACATGAACCAGCGGGTGACATGTGCCCCTGCATTTGATGCCATATCACGAAACTGCGTATTGATCGTGACCGCATTACTCTGGAGAGTAGTGGGTCCTGATCCCCCAAAATCCTCTCCGTAGTGATACCAGGGATAATCATAACCAACCAGAAACCACTTCCCGCCTAAAAAATGGATGCGGTTTACCCCTGCTGCCGCTGCAGAGCGTTGCGGATGTTGCTGCTGGTGACTTATTTGTGGATGTTGCTGCTGCTGGTGACTTATGAGGAGCACAGAAATCAACACGAAAATAACGAACGGACTTCCATACTTCAAAAACGGACTCCCATACTTCAACACATATTTTTGTAAGGAGAGAGACAATTTTGAACCACACCTCCTGTATGTACTCATCTGTATAGATTGACACAAAAGAAGAGTTACGTCAACAGTGTGTGCGTCGTCTTTATGGCAAACTGTCAATATTCTTTGACAGCAAAAGCACGTAATGAGACGCACTGCGGTGGCATCGTGACCTGGTGCGGCGCAAATGGACCTTTCAACCCCCACCTCGTGCGGGCAGGCCACGCCTCGCGGCGGAACTCGAAGCGCTGATTGTGCGCTTGGCCAGAGAAAACTCACGCTGGGAGTAGTGCAAAATAGAGGAGGGTTGCGCAAGCTTGGTTATCGCGGTGAGCGCTCAACCATTCGTGATATTCTCAAACGCCTGCATCTCCTTGCAGCACCC
Organism: uncultured Ktedonobacterales bacterium; assembly: GCA_964522745.1. Lineage (GTDB taxonomy): Bacteria > Chloroflexota > Ktedonobacteria > Ktedonobacterales > DATBGS01 > DATBHW01. The sequence continues at coordinate 3,764 of CAZFWN010000316.1, read as the reverse complement.
TTGCGCGCCCGCAGAGTAGCACCTGGCGTGCCTTTCTAGGCATCAGCAGCAACTCCTGGCGTGTGATTTCTTTACGGTGGAGACGCTGCGCTTACAAACGCTGTATGTGTTCTTCTTGATCGAGGTAGGCATGCGTCAAGTTTATCTCGCTGGCTGCACGGTGCAACCGACAGCCGCGTGGGTGACGCAACAGGCACGCCAGCTCATGTGGAAGCTACAGGAGAAAGGCCAAGCGGTAGGCTTCATCTTGCACGACCGTGATGCGAAGTTTCCCATCAGTTTTGATACGGAGTTTGAGGCTCGAGCAGATCAAGGTGATTCTCATGCCTATCGCGCACCGAATGCTAACGCTTATGGCGAACGTTGTGTGCGCAGCGTGCGGGAGGAGGGTTTGGACCACGTGTTGATCATTAACGAACGTCACGCGAGACCATGTGCTGACTCAATACACCCAATATTATAACCGAGCCCGCCCCCATCAAGGCATAGGCCAGCAGATCCGCGAATCAGCAAACTATCATCCAGGACAAAGTCTAGTGCAGCGGCGGGATATCCTGGGAGGTCTCCTCCACGACTACTATCGAGATGCGGCGTAATGGCTCGCAGAACCTGGGATGGAGTTTTCGCACATTACGTTTGTCAAAACCGTTTCCCCGCTCACTATTCCTGAGCAGAATGTTCTCCGGTACGAGTTTGTGTCAACCATCCCACTGCGCCGCCAGCATAGACCAGTCCATCAGCCTGGCCTATCAAGAGAAACGGCTTCTCTTCCTCGTGCTGCAGTGTAGTCGCCACTACAGAGGAAAACCAGGCATGATGCTATGCTTCCTTTGAAACGGGAAATGGGTCCACATTTCAGATGGCACGAACAGCGCTCGTTTCTCATCACACGAACAGGGTGTTGAACCACCGTCTTCAACGCACAATGAGAATGCGACATTGATGAGCCACGTTCCGGGGCGGACCTTCCGCGGCGTTGTAATTCAATGCGTAGTTTGCCCGTGGCTTAACACCCTGACGAAAGGAGCCTAAAATGGACAGTTCCATGCAAGAAGCCCCTGGAGGAGTTCAGCAGCCGAGCACCCATCACTACAAATGGTATCTGTCTAAGCAGACGTCAAGGAGGATAAATGGCTAGTTCGACAAAAACTTCTGCTCTGGCGGAAGGGAATGCAGGAAACAATCCTCATTTGAGATTACCTTCCACGAAGGTGTTGCAGTTTGGAGTTATTGGGTATGGCTATTGGGGACCGCAACTAGTACGGAATTTCAATAGTCTGCCTGGTAGCAGCGTAAAATTCATTGCTGATTTAGATGATAAACGGCTGGCTGATGCACACGTCCATTACAGACATTCCAGGCTCACACATAATGCTGATGATCTCTTCGAGAGCGAAATAGATGCTGTCGTAATCGCTACCCCGGTTCACACTCATTATTCACTGGCACGTACTGCCCTGTTGGCAGGGAAGCATGTTTTTGTGGAGAAACCGCTGGCAGTCAATGTCAGTGATGTTGAGGATCTGGTAGCATTGGCACGAGAGCGGAACCGTGTCTTGATGGTCGGATATACGTTTCTCTACCACAAAGCTGTCCAGGAGTTGCGCCGCATTGTTACTGAAGGCCAACTGGGTAAGCTCTACTATATTGAGGCGCAGCGACTCAACCTCGGTCTCTTTCACCCGGATGTGAATGTGATTTGGGATCTGGCCCCACATGATCTCTCTATGCTTCGCTACCTTCTGGATGCTGATCCGATTTCGGTACGTGTTATGGGCGCTGCTTACATTCAGCCAAAGATCCATGATATCGCCTATATCTATCTTCGCTACGCTGATGGCATGATCGCACATCTTCAACTCAGTTGGCTCCATCCTTCAAAGGTTCGACGGTTTACTGTGGTCGGTGATCGGCGCATGGTTCTCTATGATGATATCGAGCCACAAGACAAAGTGCGGATTTATAACCGAGGTGTGGACTGTCCAGCACACACGAGCACATTTGAAGAGTTTCAGATCTCTTATCGAAGTGGCGAGATTATTATCCCCCCCATTGCAGTGAAAGAACCACTCCAGGTTGCTTGTGAGCATTTTGCTACCTGCGTGCGAAATGGGCAACAACCGCTGAGCGATGGCGTTTGGAGCCTTCCAATTACACGTACCTTAATGGCGGCGCAACGCTCACTCGAACTCGATGGTCAGGAGGTGGCCTTATGAGAGATCCCCAGCAGGCTAGACTAACTGCTGCACTTGCGCCAGACGTCGCTGGCTTTGTACGGATAGGAGAGCCAACCGAGATCGGCCCGTATGTGCTTATCGGCCAGCAGCCTCGTCGTTCCATCCCAAACTTGGCCCTCATGATTGGTGAGGGTGCCTGGATTGGTTCGGGTACGGTTATCTATCTCGGCAGTACAATTGGTGCGCGCCTCCAGACAGGCCACCATGTCGTTATCCGCGAGCAAAACGTGCTGGGTGATGAGGTGAGCGTTTGGAGTAATACCGTTATTGATTATGGTTGCCATATTGGCTGCCGTGTAAAGATTCACACGAATGTCTATATAGCACAGTTCAGCACGTTAGAAGATGAGGTTTTTGTGGCTCCAGGGGTCAACTTCGCAAATGATCTTCACCCTGGATGCCCAATGTCTGGGCCATGCATGCGCGGTCCAACGATTAAAAAAGGAGTCCAGATTGGTGTCAATGTAACGGTGTTGCCCTACATTACAATTGGAGAATATACCTTAATTGGTGCTGGGAGTGTCGTGACGCACGATATTCCTGCCCGCACCGTTGCCTATGGCAACCCTGCTCGTGTGATAGGAACGATTGATCAGTTGACATGCAGTAAAGGATTCCTTGAACACCCCTATGCGCATCTGAGCATGCAGACAGGCCACCCTCTCGCTTAAATACCCTGGTGCGCGGCGTTTCTGGGCTTTGGCATCGGCGTCCACGCCCCCGGCATCAAAGATATGGCGGCGGCCAGCACTGCCGCCCATCATCTGCTGCTCTCACACGGGCTGGCGATGCCGCGCCTGCGCGCCCATACCCCAAGCCGCGCGCAGCTTGGCATCACCCTCGAGCCTATACCCAGATGGGCACCGGCTGGGAGGTCTATCCCGCCGGGCTGACCGACCTGCTCGTCCGCCTCCAGCGCGATTACGCCCCGCCGGCAGTTGTCGTCACTGAGAATGGAGCGGCATTTGATGATCGCTGGAATGGCAACGGCTACGTCCATGATCCGGAACGGCTCTACTATGTCCGCGAGCATCTTCAGGCGCTTGGCCGGGCGCTGGCCCAGGGCATTCCCCTGCGCGGCTATTTCCTCTGGTCGCTGCTGGATAACTTTGAGTGGGCTGAAGGCTACAGCAAGCGCTTTGGTATGATTTATGTGGATTATCCCACCCAGCGGCTCATCGTCAAAGACGGCGGACGCTGGTACGCCAACTTCGTCACCACCCAGCGCAAGAGCCAGCGTTGATCTTGTCCTCTTGTAGCGCCGGCTTCCAGCCGGCCAGCGCGCTTCATCTTCAGAGCGAAAGCAAGGGGTGAAGCGCACTTTGCTTTGTAAAAATTGGCGCAAGAGAGTCGCTATGTAATTATGGCTACAGAAGTTCCTATTGGCGCAAGCTACATATGAAATACGGCCAAAAAACTAACTAACCCGGTATGCAGGTATTGCATCAGTGCGCGCCTTCCGTGATGCAGTACATGAACCAAGTCGGAGAAGCCAATGAGACAGCAAATCAAGCTAGTCGATCTACA
>CAZFWN010000315.1:0-5268 GCA_964522745.1 uncultured Ktedonobacterales bacterium | reverse complement strand
CCGGCGCTTGGCCTGGCAGTGGTGCTGCTCGCTTCGCTGCTCTCCTGGGCGGTTCCGGCATTAATTCCTCAGCTTTCCTCGCTTGGCCCAGAGACGACTTTTGGTATTGCCGTCTTGACAGCCTGGGCCGGATTGCTGGTGTATGCCTACGAGCGGCGTCAGCGCCTGATCTGGACGCCGCTCCTGCTGCCCTTGCTGGCCTGGAATGCCTGGGTACTCATCTCGTTTGTCTTGAATATCCACTCGGCTGCCAGCCTCCACAATACGCTCTTTACCGTGTTTTTGCTGATCGACACGGCCTTCTTTGTCTTTGTGGCAAACACCATACATACTGAGCGCGCTCTGCGCCGTCTCTTGCTGGCGCTGATCTTTAGCAGCATCCCACTCTCGCTGATCGCCTATCTTCAATATAGCCAGCGCTATATCGGCGTCAACTATACGGCCATCCACCCAGGGCTAGAAAAACTGGCCGAGAATCTGACCTATACCGTGCGCGTCGCGGGAACGCTGGCCGATGCCACGCTCTTCTCCGTCTATTATCTCGTGGTCTTTGTGCTGGCAACAGCCTTCCTGGTGATCGAGCAGCAGCGTAAGCTGCGCATCGCGCTGGCGTTGACTATCGTATTTGACATCTGGCCGTTCTTGATGACATTTACCAAATCGACGCTGATTGCCATTGTGCTGGCATTCCTGGCTTTTGCCTGGCTGCGTCGCAGTTGGCGGGTCGCCGTCGTCTCTATGCTCGTCTCAGCTATAAGCTGGCTGGCGCTGACGGTCATTCCTGCTACCTCCTTCTTTGCCAAGCAAGGGGTGAATCTCACGCAGGGAGAGGATTTTGCACAGCGCATCCAGCTTATGAAGCAATGCGCTGCCGCAGCGCCCTCACACGCGCTCTTTGGCTTAGGGCCACTTGGCGCAGCAGAGGTGACCAGTTTGTCGGGGGCTGCCGGCTCGCACTGCCATTCCTTGCCGCTGCAATTGCTGGTAGATTATGGCGTGCCCGGCACTCTCCTCTTTTGTTGGTTTGTCTGGCGGGTGGCAGCGCACAGTTGGCGTGCCAGCCAGGCCGATCCGCAGACGTTCCGGGGAGCGCTGGCGCAGGCGAATCTGGCGATGTTGGTTGGCATGGCAGTGATGGCTCTACTCTGGCCGCTGGTCAATTTCCCGCTGGCCTGGTATTGGGTCGTAGTTGTGCTGGTCATCGGTGGGGGGGTGTACAATCTGGCTGATATTCAGCGGCCTCACCCCTCCGCTGCCTTCATTGCCGGCGGAGCAGACACCCGCCAGCCGGAAGTAGCGCCAGGCGCCCAATCAACTGACCAGGGAACAGACCTGCTGACCAGGCAGCCATCTGAGCGATAAAGTCAACGTCTGAGCAATACAGTCACAAGGAGGCATTTCTGATGTGCGGTATCTGTGGAGTTGCCGGGCCGGCAGCAAGCGCGGAACTGGTAGATCGCATGTGTGGGCGGATTGTACATCGCGGCCCAGATGACCAGGGCATCTGGGCGCAGCCAGGTGTGGCCCTGGGCATGCGCCGCCTGAGCATCATCGACGTGGCCGGCGGGCATCAGCCCATGCCCAACGAAGACAAGAGCATCTGGATCGTCTTTAACGGCGAGATTTATAACTACCTGGATGTGCGTAACGACCTGGAGCAGCGCGGCCACAGCTTTGCCACTCGCTCGGATACTGAGGTGATGGTGCATGGCTGGGAAGAGTGGGGCGAAACCTCAGTAGAGCATCTGCGCGGCATGTTCGCCTACGCGCTCTGGGATATGCGCAGTGGGACGCTCTTCCTGGCACGCGACCGGCTGGGGAAAAAACCCCTCTACTATACCGTCGTTGATGGTTCGCTCTTCTTTGGCTCAGAGATTAAGGCCATCCTGGCGCATCCTGAAGTGCCGCGCGAAGTGAATCCTGTGGCGCTTGATGCCTATCTCACCTATCGCTATGTCCCCGGCTCGATCACCATGTTCCAGGGCGTTCACAAGCTGCTGCCCGGCCAGACGTTGACGTGGCGCGACGGCAAGATCAGCCTGCGCCAATACTGGCAGCCGCGCTACGACGCGCATACCCCGGCGGCGAGCGAGGCCGAGTATATCGAGCGCACCACCGAACTGTTGCGCGAGTCTGTGCGTATCCGCCTGATGAGTGAGGTGCCGCTGGGCGCATTCCTCAGCGGCGGGCTGGATTCCAGTGTCGTCGTTGGTTTAATGGCCGGCCTCATGGATCAGCCGGTCAAGACCTTCTCCGTCGGCTTTGGCGAGGGCGGCGACATCGATGAAGTCGGGCATGCGCGCATCGTCGCCAACCACTTCGGCACCGACCACCACGAGATTACCGTCAAAGCTGACGCGGCAGAGTTGCTGCCCAAACTCGTCTGGCATATGGACGAGCCGGTGGCCGACTCGGCGGCCATTCCCACCTTCCTGATCTCCCAGGTGGCGCGTGAGAAAGTCACTGTCGTGCTGACCGGCGAAGGCAGCGATGAACTCTTTGCCGGCTATCCGCGCTACTATGGTGATCGGCTGCTCTCGATGGTCGAGTTTCTGCCCAATCCAGCGCGCAAGCCACTGGCCGCTGCCGGCCATCTGTTCCCTTCCACCAGTGATCGCCGACTGGTGCGCTATGCCAACCGCGCCCTGCGCGCCGCCGGGCAAAGCCGCGCCGAGCGCTATCGCAACTGGATGAGCGTCTTTCCTGCCTCTGAGAAGGATGCGCTCTATAGCCCCGCGCTGCGGGCGGTACTCGGCCAGGGTTTGCAGGTCCATCCAGGCGAGCCGGTGCTGACCGGCGACATCCCGCGCGATTTCCTCCACACCATGCTGGAGTATGATGTGCTTGGCTGGCTGCCCGAAGACCTGCTCATGAAGGTGGATAAGATGGGTATGGCTGCCAGCATCGAGGCGCGCATGCCCTTCCTTGATCACGTCCTCTTTGAGTATGTCGCTGGCATGCCGGAAGAGATGAAGCTGCGTGGCAGAACCTCGAAATATGTGCTGCGCGAGGTTTCCAAGGGGCTGTTGCCAGAGAGTATCCGCCAGCGCAAGAAGCACGGCTTTGATGTGCCGGTCAATCGCTGGCTGCGCAATGACCTGCGCGAGATGATGCACGAACTGCTCAGCGCAGAACGCCTCAGCGCGCACGGCTTCTTTGAGCCAGCAGCGGTGGCTCGGCTGATCGAGGAACACGAGAGTGGGCGGCGCGATCACCAGCACCGCCTCTGGACACTGCTCTGCTTCCAACTCTGGTATGAGACCTATATCAGCGTTCCCAGCGACAAACTGGCCGAAGTGGGCAGCGCGGCGAGGTAGGATACAAAGCAGGATGAGTACACCAACCGATCTGGCAGAAAATCCACCAGCCGCAGGAGGCGCGCCCCAGGGCAAAAGTACGACCATTCGGACAGGCCGCGCCATTTCGGTCGTGTTCTTCCTTGGGGTCGCTGTGCGTCTGTTTACACTGGTCAGTCAGACGCTCATCGCGTCCATCTTTGGCACCAGCCGGGAGATGGATGCCTACACCCTGGCGCTGATTGTCCCTGTTACCATTGCAAGTGTTCTGGCAGTGGCGGTTGGCGCGGCAATTATCCCGATCTTTATCGAGTATCGGGAAAGGCGCAGCGATGCGGAGGCGATGCGCCTGCTCTGGGCGGTGACGAGCCTGGGCACCCTGGTCGCGCTGATTGTCACCGGGCTGATGATGAGCGCTGCGCCGCTGCTCATTGCTGTCTTTGCCTCCCATGTGGACGCGCCCACGCAGGCGCTGGCGACGACCCTTCTGCGCTTTTTGGCGCCGATTATCCTGTTCCAAGGGTTGAGTACGCTCTTGGGCGCCATTCTCAATGTGTATAATCGCTTTGTGGCCTCGTCTCTGCTGCCTGCCGCAAATGCCATCTGCATCGTTGGGTTTCTGCTGCTCTTTCACCACGCCTGGGGTATTTACGCCCTGGGCTGGGGAACGCTGGCAGGCTATATTGTCAATTTTCTCTTGTTAGTGGTAGCCTGCCTGCATATTGGGCTGCGTTTCCGATTGGTCTTAGATTGGCATCATCCGGGCGTTCGTCGCATCGCTGTGATCGTGTTCCCGGCCTTTATCGGGTCGATGTTGGCAAACGTGAATATCCTGGTCGATCAATTTATGGCCGGATTTCTCCCAGCCGGGAGCATCTCTTCCCTCAGTTATGCGGTCAAGCTGGTTGACACGCCCTCGCAGTTTTTCTACTCGGCACTCTATACGGCGCTGCTGCCGATCTTTTCTATCCAGGTGGCGCGTGGCGACCTGGATGCTCTGCGCAAAACCTTTCGGCAGACAGTAATTCTCTCGGCTATGGTTCTGCTGCCACTAGGGGTGCTGCTGGGAGTGCTGTCGCGTCCTGTTGTGCAACTGCTCTATCAGCATGGCAAATTCACCGGCGCTTCAACCGATCTGGTTGCCGGCGCGATGCTGGTGCTGGCGCCCAGCATGTTTTTCGTGACCTATGCCTTTATCAACGCGCGTGCCTATCAGGCGCTTCAGGATAATTGGACTTTGCGCAATGTGGCAGTCCTCTCGCTGCTGCTCAACGGCGTGCTAGATTATTTGTTTATGCAATTCTGGGGTGTGGCGGGCATTGCATTTTCCACTACGCTCACGTATATACTCACGGCAGTAGTTCTACTGGTGATTCTTGACCGCAAACTTCAGGGCTTGCAGCTCCAGCAGATTGGTCTGGCTGTGGGCAAGGCCACCTGCGCTTCGGGGCTGATCTGGCTGATCTGCGCGCTCTTGGAGCAGACGACCATCATCGAACGCTTGCCACCGCTGCTGCAATTGATTGGCTTGGGCCTGCTAGGCATCGCCATCTATCCGGCCCTCTTATGGGTATTGCGGGTACGTGAGTTAGGCGACCTCTGGGCCATGCTTCGCAGCCGCCTTCCCATTGGCCGTCGCGCGGCCCGGCCAGCGCAGTGATTCGATACGAGAGAATAAAGGTACTCCGCTAGAGATTTCCTGATCAGAGCAACCATCTACTCTGGCGAGCCGCACCAGAACACCTATACACGTAGTGCGAAGAGGAGAGACCGGCATGGTAGCTCATGCAAACCAAACAACCTATCAACTCTCAGGGCTTGGACAAGCTTACCAAACCCTCTATAGCCGTCTTGCCGGGAGTGGCGTTTCGGTGAAGCCCTGGCATTTCCAATGGCTGGGAGCCTATGCCATCCGGCGCGACCTGAAAGCACGCCTGAGCAATGTACGCGGGCGGCTGCTGGATGTTGGCTG
>CAZFWN010000314.1:0-5276 GCA_964522745.1 uncultured Ktedonobacterales bacterium | reverse complement strand
TTCTGTTTTTTGTGGTGCTTTCCATGGAATTCCTCTTTTTGCCAAGATCGTTTGTAGGTGCTGGTTTCCAACTCTCGCGAACCGACCACTGGAACCCATTCCCCTACGATTCCTGCTTTTTGCACAGCCATGCGTTGCTCTGGATAGAGACTGGTTGGCGAGGGCCGATGGTTCTACTCACTGGTGCCAACCGGACCGTAGGGTTCATTCGCTGCTGTCATTCATTGACGGCTTTTTTCGGCGGACTCTTACTTGAAAACAATCAAGCGAGGATGGCTGTGCTTCATTGTAGCACTGGATGCAACAACCGTTCAGAGATCGGCGGGGTTCACTGGATGGATATGTAAGGGAAGCTGGTTCTTCCGCAGGAAAGGTGAAATGACAAAAAGCGTGATAAGGGGATCATCAGCATTTGGGGTCTCGGTTTGGATGAGTCATCTGCATGAGAAGGCTTTGCTGCTCAACTGAACGCACCGTTGTCTGGGCGAAGCGTTGACAGGCTCGAGCGCACCTCTTCAGCTTTTTCACCTTTTGTGCGGGAGAGCCGGAAGCTATGGAGAGGTTTCATGAAGCTCGACCTGATGAGCTCCTTGCAGGAAAAAGGGCTGGAGGTCCTCGATACACGCGCGGCAGGTGGGGCGCTGTGGGTGATCGGGGGAGCGGAGCTTGCATCGCTGATGGAGGAAGTGAAAGCGCGTGGCATCGCCTTGACGCTGGCGCCGCAGGGAGGGCGGGCGAGCCGACATCGGCCCGCCTGGTACACCACGTGGGTTGGCCCAGTGGCGCCGGAAGCAGGAAACGAATCAGGGGCCACTCCACAGCAGTGATGGGCCGGGGGTGTATCAGCGAGGGGTTCCTGGTTGTGGGGAGCGGCTCTGGCAAGCAAAGCACGTGTGGAGAGCAGTCCGCCGAAGTCACGCCGGCTTCCACTCGTGCCCCCACTGTACAACCGCCTCGCCAAAGCGCGCTCGCAGCTCCAGCAGCGTCGCTTCCATCTGCTGCCGCTTCTCCTCCTGCGGTTCCGGGCGCTCCCACAGGCTCGTTTGCTGGACGGTGCTACCGAGACCACTGACGCCCACGCCCACCAGCCGCACCGGACGGGGTGGTCGCCAGGTGTGCTCGAAGAGGCGCAGCGCCGCCGCAGCAATCACCGCTTCCTGGTTGGTCGATTCGGGCAAGGTGGTCTGCCGGGTCAGAGTGGTGAAGTCCGGCCAGCGGAGCTTGAGCGCCATGGTCGCGCCTTGCAGCCCCTGACGTTGCAGGCTCTTGGCAACCTCTGCCGCCTGGTCACGGAGCACCTGCCGAAGCCGCGTTTCCTCCTGGACGTCCTGGGCAAAGGTCCGCTCTTTGGAGAGTGATTTGGCCTCGTGGACCATCTGAAGCGGGCGCTCGTCCACCCCCTGGGCATGCCGCGCCAGGGCGGCACCATGCTTGCCAAAGTGCCGGACCAACTCGGCTTCTGGGGAGTGGGCCAGGTCGCCAATAGTATGAAGGCCCAAGGCGGTGAGGCGCTCTGCTGTCCTCGGCCCGACGCCCCAGAGCGCGCGGGTGGGTAAGGGAGCGAGAAAAGCCGCTTCCGTGCCTGGTGGCACGACGCAGAGGGCACTAGGAGCCAGGCCGGTCCGCGCCTGCGCTTTGCCCACATCGGTGGCGATCTTGGCGACCAGTTTGTTGGTGGCGACGCCCAACGAACAGGACAACCCGAGGTCTTCGCGGATCGTGTGCTGGAGCTGCCGCGCGACCTGCTCTCCTGGGGTGAGCAGCGTGGTCGCGTCCAGAAATGCCTCATCAATGGAGAGCTGCTCCACCAGCGGGGTGAGCGCCCTAAGGCGTGTCATGACGGCAACTGAAGCCGCCCGGTATGCCGCAAAGCGAGCAGGCACGATGCGCAAGTGCGGGCAGCGTCGCCTGGCCTGAGCCATCGACATCGCGGAGTGGATGCCGTACTGCCGGGCGGCATAGGAGCAGGAGGCGACCACGCCTCGTTCTTCCGGGCGCCCGCCCACAGCAAAGGGAGTGCCAATGAGCGAGGGGTCACGCTGCTCCTCGACTGCGCAGAAGAACGCATCCAGGTCCAGATGAATGATGGTACGTGGCATCGCAAGAGCTCTTGGGAAGCACTCCCCAGATGTACGGTACAAGAACGGAAGTTCTACAACCATAAGATAGCACACGCTCTGCTTGAGCGCAAGTGGAAGTTCTGGAACTGAGGAAAGGTCTCATCCATTGGCACAACTTCACGCCGAGCCAGCGACCACACGTCAATCGTCCGCATAGGGCTCCTCCAGCGTGTTGCCCTGTAGCCCGACCCTGCAGAGCGGGTTAGGAGCGGGGTTTGAACCACCCCGTCTTGCGTCCCCGCTGGCGTCGCGCTGCCTCCAGGCGAGCCTCTTCCGCAGGACACCACCGGGCCGCCCCGCAGTTGGGACACAAGGGAAAGAGTTCGTAGGGGAGCGCGCGCCTGTGAAGAGCGTCACTCCGGTCCTCGCAAATCTGCTCACTCTCGAAGATGGCCTGGCAATGGATGCAGCGCAAGAGGAGATACTCTCCCCAGTCATTGGCATGACAGGCTGGACAAATGAGTTCCCACAGGCGTGCCGGCCGGGTGTCCACCTCAGCGGGGATCCAGCGATGATGACAGCGATGGCAGGTGTGCAGGGACGTTTCCCGCACGGCAAGCGGAAGGACTCCTGTCGCCTCTGGGGCCATCCCGCGTACATAGCCCTGCTGTACCAGCGTGTGAGCGGCTTCCGCTGAGAGGGTATAGCTGACCTTGCCCAGCCTGAAGGATACTGGCGCCTCGCCACTCCTGGCAGGAAAGGCGTACGGTCGGGTGAGGTCACGCCGGGCCCCTGGTGCTGCTGCTGAGGCGGCCCGGTTTCCGGGGGATGCCGGTGCGGTCCTGGGCAATGGTCTGCCCTCTTGCTCAGGAGCGGAGCCAGCGCGCCGAGCATCATAGGCCGCCCGTTCGACGGGATCACTCAACGTTCGATAGGCCAGCAGCAGGTGCCGCATGCGCTCCTGGGCATCTTCCCCATGATAGACATCGGGATGGAAGCGGAGCGCGAGTCGCTTGAAGGCCGCTTTGATGGTGGCCGTCGAGGCGTCTGCTGGGACGCCTAACAGCCCATAATAGTCTGGGTGATCGCTTGGAAGAGTCATTGCTCGCTCGTATGAAAGGACCTGTTGAAAAAAACAACTGCTATGTAATAGACGCAGTGGTTCGCCAAAGGTTGTACAACCAGTGACACAGCGCCTGGAGCCCGGAACTGGACGAAGGGGGCTCAACCAGCCCAGGCTGGTGCACCTCCGGGCCACCTCCTGTGTCGTGTGTGCTGCTCGTTGGTCTCCCTCGTCTGAATCCGCCACGCTCTGCCCGGCATGCCAGCACGCCCCGTTGCCAGAATCGGGTGGGCACTGAGGAGATCAACCAAACGACATGAGAAGATGTAACCACCGATCAGCTCAGGGGCAGTCATGGCTCAGTCAGCACAAGGTATCGTCCGCTGGGCAGAGCAGGTCATGAACAGGTGCAAAGAACAGCTGCGATACGGCTGCGGCGAGTTGACGCTACGACATGAACAGAGAAGGCACTGGGGGGGCGAGCTCAACAGAATCTTCTTCGGTGTGCCTTTTTCCCTCTGCCCTCACCCGAATCTCCCAGGCGACCGCTGTATCTGGAGTCAAGAAGCCCTTCGTTGTGTTGTCAGGAAGGGAGAAAACAAGCCCTGAAAACGAGCGGCCAGAGGAAACACCAGAATACACAGATCGGTCTAGAACCAAGCTCTTTGGAACTTCAGAGGCTCAAGGTGGTTCCTCTTCCCAGAGGAAAAGTTGGCTGGGAAGTCAAAACACATATGTTTAAATCGTCATCGTTGGATGCGCAGGAGTGAGCGCGTCGAGTCGTTAGCTTAAGAGCCGCTCACGGCGAGCCAGAGACCACGCGCCAATCGTCGGCATCGGGGTCCACTTCTGCAAAGCCCTGAGCGCGTGCAAACAGCAGCAGGTCGTAGAGATTGGGAAAGACCCAGTCCTGGGCACGGGAGCGGCCCTGCGCATCGGGCGTGTAGCGCGTCAGATGGTAGCCTTGCCGGCTGCGGTGGACGATGGACCAGCAGCCGCCACTGCCGCGTTCTGCCCATGCCAGGGGACTGCCGCTAAGCGCCTCGGTGAGTGTCATCGGTACGTCTCTGCTCCTGCTGGTGCTTCATGAGTGCGTGCGTTGTCAAGAGTGTATGTCCTCTGAGGCCGGATGACAAGAGGGATGCTGCTTCGCCAGGCAGATGCTTTCCCCTTGCTTGTCCACGCATCCACCCCTCGTGCTGGTCAAGGGGTCAGATCTCGCCAGGTCGTCGACGTGGAGCAGCAGGACCAGGCGTGCGCTAGCTGAGCGGTTGCCTCCCTCCCTCGTCTGCTCCATCCATCTGTCTGCCTCGTCTCGCTCCCCGTCTGCGCTCTTCACGCCCGCTTGCAGTGTTCCTGGTTCCATCCCTCCAACCTGCTTGACTTCTCCGCTCACTTGGGCTAGAATACGCCCATCTGTGGAAGCCGCGTCACCATCCTATACCCCAGTGTTCTGTTGAGGAGGGGGGCGATGTCTGATCGCGTGGGCCAGCAACTGGGCAACTATCGGCTGCTCAAACTCCTGGGCGAAGGCGGCTTTGCCGAGGTGTATCTGGGCGAACACCTTCACCTGGGCAGCCTGGCCGCTATCAAGGTGCTGTATGACCGACTGGGCCCGGAAGACCAGGACCGCTTTCTCAGCGAGGCACGCACCATTGTCCGCCTCAAGCATCCTAACATTGTGCGTCTGCTGGAGTTTGGCCTGGAGGGCAGCACGCCGTTTCTGGTGATGGACTACGCCCCCGGCGGCACCCTGCGCCAGCGCCACCCCAAAGGCCAGCCGGTGCCCCTGGCGACCCTCCTGCCCTCTGTGTGCCAGGTCGCCGACGCCTTGCAGTACGCGCACGAGCAGAAGCTGATTCATCGTGACCTCAAGCCCGAAAACCTGCTGCTGGGCGAGCGCGGTGAGGTGCTGCTCTCCGATTTTGGCATCGCCACCGTGGCCCATAGCTCGCGCTACCAGAGTACGCAGGAGGTGGCAGGCACAGTGGCGTACATGGCGCCTGAACAAATCAAGGGCCATCCGCGCCCGGCCAGCGATCAATATGCGCTGGGCATCGTGGTCTACGAGTGGCTGAGTGGCAGCCGGCCCTTTCAAGGCTCCTTCAGTGAGATTGCCAGCCAACACCTCTTTGCCTCCCCGCCCTCCCTGC
>CAZFWN010000313.1:0-5290 GCA_964522745.1 uncultured Ktedonobacterales bacterium | reverse complement strand
ACCGACTGGTGATAGTTGTCGCTGATCGCGTAGTTATCGCCAATGAAGTTGAAATTGGGGGCATCGCCGGTACACATATTATAGTAGCCCATACTGAGGCCTCCCTGGTAGATGGCGTGAGGCGGATTGGCCCCATTGTCATCGCCCGCGGTGTTGGGCACCCAGGTGTAGAGGTCGTTGCGGCCCTCGTCCTGCTGCTGCCACATCTGATAGAAGCGGTGGAGCGGATCGCCGACATAGGAATCCAGGTAGGGCACGTACTGGGTGATTTGGAACGGCGCATTGGGCAGCGTAGATGGGAAGCGAGCATCAGGCACGTTGGGGGTCTGACCCCGCGCAAAGGTTGTGTTCGGCTGCGGTAGGGTCGTGTACGGCCCGGTCAGTTGCGGATCGAGGCTATAGGTGCCAGTATCAGTCGCCTGCTGCTGCGCGGCTTTTCCGACATTTGGTCCCGCTTCACCCCGACAGGTCACGATGCCTTCAGAGAGCAGATTATTCACCGTTTGCCCCTTCGCGGGCTGAAAGACCCCGAAGACATTGTCGAAGGTATGATTTTCGCCAATGATCACAATGACGTGTTTGATGGGGGTGGTCGTCGTCCTGTCTCCCCGTCCATTGGCCGAGGCTGAAAGCGTCTGGAACAGGCTGCTAGTCAACACGATAAATAAGGCGAGGGCGACGGCTATCCCTGCTTTACGGCGTGGAGTCATCTCGTTTGCTGCTCCTTTCTGAGCTTGCACTAGAGAACGCAGAAGGTGTCACGCTGGTCCAGCCACGAGCAGTATAACCGCCCAGTTTTAAATCGAGTTTTGGCTCTCTTTAAGAGCAGGTTATGCAAGGGGAGAGTATGTCTGATTTGAGAGTAAAGCAGCCTTGCCTGACGTAGTGTAGAGCAGGGGAACAAGATAGACCAGAGGTGAGCGGAAAGCGATAAGTGAAATACGTAGTTGAGTACGTATTTTCTACGATGCCCGTTTACGCATGGCTTGATAGAGTGGCGGCAGAGGAGGGCGCCCTGCCGGTGGCTGTTGCTGCCGCTGGGTGCAGGTGACGCTTTCCTGCCTTTCCTCGTTGGGAAAGGCAAGAGTACCCAGGATGGAGCAGCCTTTTTCTAAGGAGGCAAACACATGAACGTCTTGGGCATGGTGTGCCCGCGCTGCAAGCAGATGTCGCCGCCGGGAACCGTGTATTGCCCCAACTGCGGCGAGATTCTGGATGCCAATTTGATCGCCGAGTTGCAGCGGCTCGCGGTGGTCATGCGTGACCTGGATAAGCGCATCGCTGCCGGCAAGGGCGATCAGACGGTGGCCGATCTGCGCGAGGAGTACTACACCCGCTATCAGCGTATTCGCCGGGCCAGGCCGGCAGCGGCCAGCCAGAGCGCGACGCCTCCGGCGGGCGAGCAGATTCCCCTGCCGCCCGCCGCGCTGAGCGGGGAGGCCACCCCGACGCCGCAGCCCGTGTCGCCTGCCAGGATAGGCTTGGCGGCGCGCCTGCCGGCTATACCGCCAGATCAGGTGGCCGCGCCGCTGGCCACATCGGTGGCCCAGCCCGCCACGCCCGCGCCTGCGCCGCAGCCCGCCGGTCCAGTCTTCTCCTGGCGCGCCTTTGTCACCGAGCAGTCGATTGCTATCATGGCCTATCTCGGCGGCTTCCTGGCGCTGATCGCCACGCTCACCTTTGTCGTCAGCAAATCATCCACTCTGCCAACACTCACCTTGATGATTGTCGGACTCGTCTATCTCTTGTTTGGCATCGCGGGATTTCTCTTTCGCAACGCCACGCGGCTGCGCACGGTGGGCCGCGTGTATCTGGCCGTCTTCGCGCTGATGACGCCGCTGTTCGCGCTGGCGCTCTATCGCTTTGAACTGCAATCCTTGAATTTCTCTGTCGCCGAGATGCTGTGTATCTCGGCGCTCTATGCCACTGTGGTCTATCTGGCGCTGGCCGTGCAGACGCGCTTCATCACCTATGCTTATCTGGGCTGGGCCGCGCTGATCGTTGCGGCCATTGCTTATATCCCCTGGACGCACAGCGATTGGCAGTGGTGGGTCTTTATCCTGGGCCTGGTGACGCTGGCGTTGCTGGCGCCACGCCAACTGCTGCGCCGGCAGCCGGCCCTGACCGTGCTGGCCGAGCCGGCTGTTCAGGTGGCCGTGCTGACGACCATCCCGACGGTGATCGGCGTGCAAGCGCTGGGCATCATCGGGCTGACGCAAACGCTGATAGCCGGCGCTTACCCTACCATCCAGGTGCAGCCCGCGCCGCTAGCGTTGGGCGCCTGTATCCTTGTGCCGATTACGGCTGGCTGGCGGCTCGTCGCGCCCGGCTGGCGCCCGCGCCAGCAGCACGCCATTCTCGATACCATCGATGGCTTTAACGCCGTGTTCTTTGCTGAGGCTGTCGTCGGCGTGACGATCTGGATTGCCAATCTGCCGGTAGCACTCGTGGTTCGCCCGGTGGCGATCTCCCTGGCCGCAACGGCGCTGTTTGAGTTTGGTCTGGGACTGGCGCTATATCGCTGGCAACCCAGGCGACGGGGGCTGCGCATCTTCCTGGAAGTTCTCGCCGTCCTCCTGGCAGGCGGCGGCACGTTTATTGTGGCGGGCGACCCAGTCCCCAACTGGCCGCTCTTCATCGCGCTGAGCGCCGGGCTGGCCGTCAGTGTGGGCGCGGCCCTCATCGACGGCGCGTGGTGGCTGCTGGTCAGCGGTTTCTTCCTGACCTTCGATTATTTCACACTCGCCCAGAATCTCCTCGGCCTCCAGGTCGTCGATCAGAACCGGGCAACCTTCTCGTTTGCGCTAACCCTGGCGCTGTGGTGCGCGGCGCTGGCTCTGGGCCTCCGCCAGCGCACGCGGCGGCTGGTCGGGCCGGTCTATCTGGTGGCCTTTGGCGAGGCGCTCTATACGCTGCTCTGGCTGCCCAACCATTCGGCTGGCTATCAGCTTGAACTGCTGCTGGTCTTCACCGCCGCGTCCTTTAGCGCCGGGCTGCGCGAGCGCCAGCCGGTGCTGGGCAACCTGGTAACCGGCTTCTTTGGCGTGCTGGCGGTACAGGCATTGGTCGTCAATGATCGTGATGGTCTGCATACCAGCCTGCTGGCGCTTGGGCTGACGCTGGCAGCGCTGGCGATTCGATGGCGCTGGGGGCGCGTCTGGGCGCCTGGGCCGTATATCGTGGCGCTCTGGGCGGTCATCCTGACCGCTAGTTACCTGATGCTTGGCCGCTCCAGCGGGCCGGATTGGACGGCAACGGGCCTCCCCTATGTCGCCTGGTTCCTGCTCTTCTTTGGGTTACTGGCGACGGCGGTAGCGCTCTGGGAGCGACAGCCGCTGGTGATGATCGCCCCGGCGGTGCTGGCATTCTGGGCATTGACGCTGGCGACCAACGATCATGCCGGCGATATTGCCGGCGTGGCGCTGGCCTTTGCCCTGCTGGCGCTGGGTGCGGCGCTTCGCCAGTGGCGCGGGCTTTGGTGGGGCACGGCGCTGCAAGTGGCTGCCGCACTGGGTTCGATCATCGTGACCATCCGGCTGGGCAATCTAGGCGATACGGCGCCCGATTGGCGGGTGGCCTTCCTGCTGGCCTTTGGCCTCGCCACCTATCTGATCGCTGTGCAGGAGCGCCAGCCGGCGCTGACGAGCTTCTTCGCTTTGTACGCGCTGGTTGCCGGGCTGTTCCTGCCTGGCCCAAACAATCTCGTATCCACGCTGATCCTGACCTTTACGCTGGCCGGCTGTGGCGCCATCCTGCGGCTGCCCTGGCTGCGCGCGCGCGTGCAGCGCTCGTATGCGCTCGCGCCCTACGCGGCGGCTATCGGCTGCTCGATTCTGGCGACAACGCGCATCGTACCCTATGACGCCGGGCAGGAGGAGGCGCTGCTGCTGGTCTTTGCCGCCGTCGCCTATCTGCTGGTGCTGCTGGAGGGTGTGCCGCTGGCCGCTGGTATCCCGCTGCTCTACGCGCTGGCGAGCGTCTTTGTCCAGCAAGATGCCCACGCCCTGCTGCCACTGGCGATTATCTTCGCCGTGTTGGGCTTGGTCGTCGGGCGGGTAACCGGCGCGGCCTGGTCCTGGCCGTTCTACGCGGCGGCCAGCGTGGCGGCGCTGATGACGGCGGTGCTGGGGCAAAGCAATTCCTCGTTTGAGGCCGGGGCGCTGTTTATCCTGGCTGTGCTGGCCTATGTCATCGCCCTGGCGGAGTCGCGGCCCGATGTGCTGCCGGTAGCCTTCGTCCTGGGTGGGCTGGCGCTGGCAGTCGAGAGTAACGTCCTGACGCTCTCGAAAGCCGAGACGATCCTGGCTTTTATCGGGCTGGGCTGGCTCTACTGGCTCGGCGCGCTGCTCTGGCGCGCCATCCCCTGGCTGCGCCCGCGTGGCGGGTTCTGGTGGGTGGAGATGACTTCCGATCCGACGCAGCCGGCCCGCTTTCAGCAACGCCTGGAGCGTTGGGGCGACCCGCGCCGGGCGGGCGCGCTGGTGCATCGGATGGCTGCCTATCTGGTGGCTGGCGGCACGGCGTTGGTGGCGATCTTCTCGCCTGGCTCGTTTGATGGTGGCGCGGCGCAAACGCTGGCAACGGCTGCCACGCTGCTCTCGTTTGCCGGCATGCTGGCGCTGCTGGCGCGCAACCCGCGCTATCATCTCGCCCTCTACGCGGCTGGTGAACTGGCGGCGCTGGCGATCAGTTGGGGCGTGCGCTGGTGGGGCGCTCCACCCACGAATATCCAGGCGTTCACGACGGCGCCGGGCATCTATCTGCTGCTGGTGGGTGTCCTCCTGCCGGCGGACCGGCGCGTCGCCAACGCGCAGCGCATCGGCCAGTTCGCTTCGCTGGCCGGCGCGCTGCTGTTGATGCTGCCCGTCCTTTATCAATCCTTCACCGAGCCTGACCTGACCTTCCAACTGGTCTATGGACTGGTGCTGCTGGGATGGTCCTTGCTGTGCATCGTCCTGGGCGTGGGCACGCACTCGCGGGCGCTGATCCTGTTGGGGTCAGCCTTTGTGGGCATCGATACCCTCAGCGGCGTCGGGCTGGCGCTGCGATCTGGCATCTCACCGGCAGTGGTCTTCGCGCTGCTGGCCCTGCTGCTGATCGGCGCGGCCACCTGGCTCAGCCTGCGCACCCGGCACGATACGCATGCGTGAGCGGCCCGTAGCGCCGAATTAATTCGGCGCTACGGGCCGGCGGCCAGGAAGTCCCGTCGGGACTTGATGGCGGAATGTTCCGCCCCTAGCGCCGATTTTAATCGGCGAAGGGCTGTTGACAGTACCATCTCTGGCAGGTA
>CAZFWN010000312.1:0-5317 GCA_964522745.1 uncultured Ktedonobacterales bacterium | reverse complement strand
GGGCGCGCAGATTGCCCTCCTCGGACAGTTTCTCCCACGTCTGGCCGCCATCATCTGAACGGAAGAGCGCGCCACCCTCGGCCTCGATCACTGCCCAGACGCGACCCTCTTTGGCGGGCGAGACGGCCACGCCAATCTTACCCAGCATGCCCTTAGGCAAGCCCTTGTTGCGGGTGATCTCGGTCCAGGTGTCGCCGCCATCGGTAGACTTGAAGAGGCCGCTGCCCTCGCCGCCGCTGACAAGCTCATGCGGCCTGCGGATGGCTTCCCAAAAAGCGGCATAAAGGATGCGCGGATTGTTGGGGTCCATCGCCAGGTCAATCGCGCCGGCCTTCTCGCTGCGGAAGAGGATCTGCTCCCAGGTCTTGCCACCATCGCGCGAGCGATAGACGCCGCGCTCCGGGTTGGGGCCGTGCGCGTGGCCCAGCGCCGCGACATAGACCAGATCGGGGTTCTGCGGGTGGATGCGCACCTTGGCAATGTTGCGCGTCTCTGCCAGGCCCAGATGGACCCAACTTTTGCCGGCATCGGTGGATTTATACACGCCGTCGCCATGCGAGACGTTGCCGCGAATGGTGGTCTCGCCCATGCCCACATAGAGAACGTTTGGGTCGGAGGCGGCGACGGCGAGCGCGCCCACCGAGGCGCGCTTAAAGAAGCCGTCGGAGACGTTCTCCCAGGAGATACCGGCGTCGGTGGTTTTCCAGACACCACCGCCGGTTGAGCCGAAATAGAAGACCTGCTGGTGGATCGGGTCGCCAGCAACCGCCACGACACGCCCGCCGCGATACGGGCCGATCAGACGCCACTCCAGCGAGCGCAGCAGGGCGGGATCAACCGTCTGATGCTCTCCAGTGGCCGACTGGTCATTACGAGAGACGCCATGCTCTCTGTTCGTCGTTCCCATGCTGTTTATCCTCTTTTTCTAGACTGATCGGACAGCGGTTTGTATTGTACATCACATTGCAACGTTCGCGTGAGCGTTACTCATCCGCCGCTTCCCACAACCATGACTCAGGTAATAGACGAGGGCATAGGTCAGCCAGCAAAGATATGACCTCAAACATGACCAGGCGCACATCCAGAACAACAGCCCACGCAGCTATACTCTTCCCAGAACGGTAGCAAAGCAAGACCGATAGAGAAGAGGAGATGCTATGTCGCAGCAAATAGAGACGGCAGCCCAGGCTGCCAGCGCAGATGCAGCCGGCGCCGAGAGCATGGTGAATGTGCGCAAGCTGGTCAAGCGCTATCATCAGAAAGCGGTGGTGCAGGGTGTTTCCTTCAGCGTCCGGCGCGGCGAAATCTTTGGCGTGCTTGGCCCGAACGGGGCCGGCAAGTCTACCACGCTGGAGATGATCGAGGGCATCCGCACGCCCGATGAGGGCACGGCCATCATAGGCGGGCTGGATGTGCGCAAGCAGAAGCGCGCCGTGCAGCGCATCATCGGCGTGCAGTTGCAGGCCACCACGCTCTTTCCTGAACTGACGGTGCGCGAGACGATTCAGTTCTTTGGGTCGATCTATCCCAAGGCGCTTGATCCCCAGTATTTGCTGCAACTGGTTCGGCTGGAGGAGAAGGCCAAAGCCTCCCCGCAAGACCTCTCCGGCGGCCAGCGGCAACGGCTGGCACTGGCGCTGGCGCTGGTCAACGACCCGCAGGTGGTCTTTCTGGATGAGCCAACCGCCGGGCTTGACCCGCAGAGCCGGCGCATGCTCTGGGATACGGTGCTGGCGCTGCGCGAGCGCGGCAAGACGATTCTGATTACCACACACTATATGGATGAAGCGCAGATGCTCTGTGACCGTATCGCCATCATGGATGAGGGGCAGATCATCGCGCTGGATACCGCCGCCGGGCTGATCGCGCGGCTGGGCGCGCAGGCCACGATTGATTGCCACCTGGATGGCAGCGTGGCTGCCGGCGAGATTGGCGCGCTGCCGCATGTGACCAGGGTGCGCGAGGCCAATGGGCGCTTTATGTTGCAGACGACACAGATGGAGCCAACGCTGATGGCGCTGCTCCACTATGCCGCGCAGCATGGGAGCAGCCTGAGCGATCTTCAGGTGCGCACGCCAACGTTGGAAGATGTCTTCCTTGATCTGACCGGGCGCGAGCTGCGCCCAGAGCAAGCTTGAGGAATGATTCAGAGATACAAGGAGAACGATGATGGCTACGTTTCTTTCGCTGGTGCGCACCAACTTCCTGATGGTGATCCGCCAGCGCACCGTGATTATTTCAAGCCTGGGATTGGCGGTGATCTCGATTCTGGTTTTTGGCTTCCTGTTTGGAAATAACGGCGCCTCGCGCACACAGATTGGCGTGATTGATGAGGATCACTCGCAGGTTTCGGCGCAGATCACCAGCCAGTTGCAGAAGAACACGTTGTTCACCGTCTACACCGGCAGTGAGGGTGAAGAGCAGCAAGCGCTGAAAGATGGCAAGCGCGACGCGGTGATCGTGATGGCGCCTGGCTTTGGCGCGCAGGTGGTGCAGGGCGGGGCGCATCTTCAGGTCTTCTATAATCAAAGCGACCCAGTTAGCGAGGCAGCGACCAAACTGGCCGTTAGCGCGATTGTCGATGGCATCAACCGCGCCGCCACCAATCAGCCCGGCCCGGTCACGCTGGATGAGCAGGGCGTGGTCGCGAAGACGCTGCGCACGATTGATTTTGTGACGCCGGGCATGATCGGCATGCTGCTGATGTGGGCCAACCTGACGGTTGCGGTGCAGTTGGTCTTCTGGCGCGAGGAGGGCATCACCAAACGGTTAGCCGCTACGCCGCTGGCGCCTATCGCCATGATTAGCGGGCAGTTGTTGGCCCGGCTGCTGCTCTCGATTGTTCAGGAGGTCGTCTTGATCGCGCTGGCGATTTGGATATTCAACATCCATATCTACGGCAATCTGGGCTTGCTGGCTCTGGTGATCACGCTGGGCGCGCTGACGATGCTGGCGATTGGATTTGCGGTGGCCGGATTCTTCAAGAAGTCGCAGGGCGCCAACGCGGCGATCCTGCTGGTCAGCTTCCCGATGATGTTTCTGGGCGGCTCCTACTTCTCGGTCTCGCAGATCAGCGGCGTGCTGGGCGGGATTATCCACGCGCTGCCGCTGTTCTACCTGAACGACGCGCTGCGCCAGATCGTCAACAATGGCGCCGGCTGGTCAAGCATCCAGACGAGCGTGCTGGTGCTGGCCGCCTGGATTGTTGCCGCGCTGCTGGTGACCTGGCGAGCGTTTCGCTGGCAATAGCACGTCAACGCGGTGTCTCGGCCTGCCACTGGGCGAGCATCGAGTGTATCTGCGCGATATGCTCCTGGTAGTGGTCGGAAAGCCAGCCGAGAATATCGCGCGCTGAAGTGGGATAGGGCGCTGAGCCGGTGCTATAGATGACGGGGGCAGCCCGCGTACTTGTCGCCGCGTCTACCCCGGCCAGTTGCCTCACCGCCGTCTGATGGGCGGCGGCAAGTTCCGCCAGCATCGGCGCCCGGTCAGCGCCGGTTGGCCGCGCGGCCACCAGGAAGGCGTGGAGTTTCGCTTCGCTTGCCTCTTGTTCTACATCGAGGCTCTTATCAATGGGAGCAAAGTCGCTCTGCACCATCTGTTGGAGTACCCCGGTATAGCGCTGCAAGACCCCTTGCAGGTGCGGCGGCAGCACTCCTAGCGCGTACTCATCTCCTGGCGGGACATAGCTAAGCGCCTCGTCTGGCGCCTGGCCGAAAGCCGCCAGAAAGGCGGCATAGGCGTGATCGAAGGCCGCCAGCGCCTCCTCGTAGGGAATAGTCATCGACTGATCGCTCATAGTTCCTCCTGGCATACTCGTATGAATGCTAGCCTTTTACACACGAGAACTTCTCATCTACTTGAGAAAGGATACCAAAAGATAAAGGGCGGCGCATCGGCAACTTTACCCACTTTTGCAACGGGATTCATCGCTCAATTCGGCAGCAAAGATAGCGCTTCTGTTGCCATCCATACATCCATACAAAGAGGGCCGTTAGCGCTGCGCAAGGCGCGCCTGTGCTATACTGGCTGCGCAGACTCTCTGAAGAGATTGAACGATCACGCATGATTTTGAGCAATGGAGCAGCTTTGATGGCAATTCAGTTTGGCGTCTTTGTCCCGCAGGGATGGAAGATGGACCTGACGGAGATCAGCGACCCGGTTGAGCAGTACGAGGCGATGACCCGCGCCGCCCAGGCAGTAGATGGCATCGCCGCCTATGATTCTATCTGGGTCTACGATCATTTTCATCCGGTGCCGGTGCCTGTGCAGGAAACCGTGTTTGAGTGCTGGAGCATCACCGCCGCGCTGGCACGCGATACCAAACGGGTGAAGATCGGCCAGATGGTCACCTGCAATGGCTATCGCAACCCGGCGCTGCTGGCGAAGATGGCCTCGACGGTGGATGTCTTGAGTCATGGCCGGCTGTACTGCGGGCTGGGCGCGGGCTGGTATGAACACGAGTGGCGCGCCTATGGCTATGGCTTTCCTGAGACCAGGGAGCGTATGCGCGCTTTTGTCGAGGCATGTGAGATTGTGGTGCGCATGTGGACCGAAGAGGCGCCGCATTTTACGGGCAACTACTATACTATCGACGCGCCGATCAACCTGCCCAAAGGCGTGCAGAAGCCGCATCCCTCCTTCTGGATCGGCGGCGGTGGCGAAAAAGTGACGCTCAAGCTGGTGGCGAAATGGGCCAATGCCTGCAACGTCGGCGGCGACCCGGAGACGCTGCGGCATAAATTTGCCGTGCTGCGCGAGCATTGCGAGACGCTGGGGCGCGATTATGACAGCATCATCCGCTCGACCAGCATCGAGCCGGTTTTTTTGCTCAAGCCGGGCGAAGATGCTGAGGCGGCAACGGCTGCGGCGCGGCGTCCTACAGGCGCGAGCTTTGCCGACTTTGCCGGGGACGCCGTGATGGGCACCTCAGAGCAGGTGGCCGCCCAGCTTCAGACGCTGGTTGATGCCGGCGTCAACTACATCATTCTGTACTTTCCGCGCCTGGCCTACGACCACGAGCAGTTGCACCAGTTTGCCGAGGAAGTCATCCCGCGCCTGCACGCCGCGTCATAGCAGCGTCATGGTACATGACCCGAAATGTGGCTCTGGCACAATTGAGGTGAAATCAACATCTCTTTGAGTACGAACAGCATCGGTTCTCTCATCTCACTAAAGAGCTTTCACCAAGATTGTGTCCGAGTCAAGTTATCGGATAACCCACATTACCTCTCCTGGTTCCAGGGTGATTGGAGAACCAGATCGCAGAAGTTCGGACGTTTGTAGCCGGGAAGGTAGCGCTCGCAGACATCCGAGC
>CAZFWN010000311.1:0-5338 GCA_964522745.1 uncultured Ktedonobacterales bacterium | reverse complement strand
CTACGCGGACTAGGTTGCTGCGTCCATTCGTCCGAACCCGCGCAGGCGGGTTTCGTGGCGTTCCGCCACGAAGGCGCGATTTTAATCGCCAGCCGACTTTTATACGGCCCTGATTATTAGACCACTTCACTATCATCTATCCTGACCGCGTAGAGCAGCAGCCCTTACCCTGACGAGCGATGGGCCGGCTGGAAGCCGGCGCTACAAGCAAGGCATTCGTCCCAGCCCGCGAAGGCGCGGCTCACTGGCCGAAGGTCAAGAAGCCGCGATCTTTAGTCGCCAGGCCGTCCGCCTGCCGCTCAGCCACCCTTTCGCTGTCTCGGCTTATTTAATCGCCAGCGTCTCCGCCGGCCCTATCTGATCTTATTGACACGATCACATTAACTGCACTCAGCTAATCCTCGCTGAGCCTGAGCGTCTGGCTGAGCGAGGGCTTCGAGACCACCCGCGCCATCATCCAGAGCGCGGCGACAGAGATCACGACGAGCGCGGCAAGGATCACCCACAGCGACGCGGGCAGCACGATCTGCACCGGCAAGACATGCTGGATGGTATAAAACTCCCCACTGCTGATCGCCACCCCATTGCTGGGCGCGCCGGTAAAGACCAGCGCCGGCACAATCGAGAGAACCAGGATGGCGCCGAAGACGATGCCCAGCCCGATGGCCGTTGCATAGATCATCCCCTGCTCCCAGACCAAGACCCTGGCGATCTGGCCGGGCGCGCTGCCCAGCGCGCGCAGCACGACGAAATTGATCAGGCGGCTGCGCGCACTCATCCAGGAAGCGATCAAGTTGCCCACCAGTGCCAGCAGCACCGTCGCCAGCGCGCCCAGCGTCAGCATACCCACCAGATTGAGATAGAGGGGATCATGCTGCAAATCAGCAAGCATGGCGCGCCGGTCATTAAGCAGCGACCACGCCAGCGGCCCCTTGCCCAAGGCTGCGCGTATCTTTGTCAGCAGGGCGGGGCTATCGCTGGTACGCAGCCAGGCGTAATTCAGCGAGAGCAGATTCCCTGTAGTCTTGTTGTAGGAAGTGAAGAGCGCTTGATAATCCACCAGGAGACCGCCCGGAGGGGTATAATCGCTGGTTCCAGGGGCGCTCAGGCTATCATTCACCGTCGGAATATGCTGCACCTCAGCAACCGCAACGAATGGCAGTTCGCCGCTCTCTATCGCCAGGGTGAAGGTCTGGCCGGCGCTCAGGTGCAGCACGTTCCAGGCAAGCGCGTCAACAATGGCGGGAATGCCTCCAGGAACCCGATAATGGGCCAATTGACTCATCAGCGATGGCAGCGATTGGGACGAATCCTGGTCGGTCCAGATGGCCGTCTGGGCAAAGGTCTGTGTATCCACGCCCCTGATGGCAAGAGGAATGGTCGCGGCGGCTCCGACGGGGACAGAACTGCCCGCGTAGCCCAGCGTGGCAGACAACACGCCAGGAAGCTGCCGGTAGGCGGCAGTTCGCTTCTCCAGTGTAAGCGCTTCAGTCGTAGGGTCTGCAATACTGGCAGTGACAGGAACGCCGCTGAAATCGGCCCCCACCTGATTGGCGGCCACAGTGGTAATCTGCTGCGCTTGCGAAGCGGTGAAGACCAGCGTGAGGACGGCGAAGCTGCTCGCCAGCGCCAGCAGCAAGACCATACGCATCGCCTGGCGCGGCGAGCGGGCCATCTGCGCCAGCGCCAGCACCGGCGCGGCCCCCGGACGGCGCGCCGCCAGCCGCGAAGCCCGGCGCAGCAGCAGCGGAAAGAAGCGCAAAAAGAGCAGCACTGCTGCAATGACCAGGAAGATCGGCGCCACCAGGGCCAGCGGCGCCGAGATGAGCAGATCGACGCGGGTATCAAACACGCCAGCATGCGTCACATAGAGCGAGAGGCCGAAGCCGGTGAGCGCAATAATGACGGCAGCCATATCCAGATAGAGCCGCTGCCAGAGCGGGCGGCGAAGCGCGCGCGCAGATTCGCGCCGCATTTCAAGCACATCGCGGCTGGCCGAGCTTCTGATCGTCACGATCATCGCCACGACTGCCCCAAGCGAGGCGGCCAGCGCGTACCAGCCAATATCGAGCGCGCTCTGCACTGGATTGCTGATGATATTCAGCGCTTGCTGATCGGCTGGAGGAAGCAAGATGTATGTCAGCAGGCGCGTCGTCAGCAGCGCCAGCAGCGAACCAACCACCAGCGCGATCAACCCCAGCCCAACACTTTGATTCACAAAGGAACCAAAGACCTGCCAGCGGCTAGCGCCCCGGCTGCGCAGCAGGGCGATCACCTCGGCCTGGCGATCAACCAGCAGATTCGCCATCATGCTGACAAAAAAGACCACCAGGCAGAACACCTGCAAGGCAACGATGTTCACCGGAATCTGCACCACTGCGACCCGATCACGATACTTCTCCAGCGTGCTTGGGTTGCCAAACGCCTCAGCAGCGGGACCAAAGAGTGATGTCCCACTCAAAAGGTCGGTATTCACAAATTGCTGAGCGAGTTGAAGCTGCGTCGCGTTCAGCCGGCCAATCAGATCGTCGAGATCGGCCATCTTGATCTGCGGGGCATTCAGCGCGTAGTACCAGAGCAGACTCGGCTTATCCAGAAAGTTCGAGTTACTGACCCGCAGATGTGTCAGTTCGGCCAAAAAGCCATCATTCGACATCAACGCCTTAAAGATGACAAAGTGCGCCTCCTCGACTGGATCGAAGGTTTCATCATGCCAGAACTGGTCGCCTGGAAGGGGCGCGAAGATGCCCACCACACGCATCCGCAAGGTGACTCCGACAGGCGCCGTCGGACCAAAGAAGCCCAGCGTTGTCGTCCACTCCGCTCCAAGTGGATCATTGAAGGCATCTGCCATCGTGGGGGTGATCGCAATCTCCAGCACACTGCTGTTGGGCTGTGGAAGCCGCCCCGCTATCAGCCTGGCATGGGCAGCAGCAGCCTGCATCGATTCACCAATGAGGTTTATCTGATCGCCGGGGGTGAACTGATCGACATCGAGGGGCGGCACTTGAATCGAGAACTGCGGCGGGCCTTTGAGGTAGGTTCCAAGATGCTGCTGCATCACGCCGTCAAGCACCTGCGTGTCTTGGGCAGCGCTCGTAGTTGAGAGCGAAATCGCGCCAGAACTCAAGGTGAGGCTCGCATCCTGCGGCGTGGCAGTCAGGACACTGCGCAGCCCAGCCGTCAAGCTAACTTGCGAGAAAAGCGGCGCCGCGCAGACCAGCACGACAGCCGCCACCATGCCCAGCCCGGTCAGCAGAAGCAAGCGCCAGGTCTGACGCAAACGCCAGGCCGCGAGCGTCAGCGTTGGGGGAATGACCGCCCGATTTTTCCTCATCATCCTGTTATCCTGCGTCTCCCGGCGCTGGAGCGTCTCTGTTGAACGTGCCATACTCTCACCTTTCACGCAATAAAACGATGCTGGCTTCTCTCTAATTACGTCACTCCAGGCGCGCGCCTCACACGCCGCGCGCTTTAGAGAAGCAAAAGACGCTGGCGGTTGAAAGCCGCGCCTTCTTGGCGTTCCGCCACAAAACCCGCCTTCGAGGATTAGGACGGGCGCTTGCCTGAACCTACTGATCTCGGCAGAGAGAACTAAACCAAGTAGCCACATTGACGAGAACAGCTTTTGATAATCTCCTTTTTGTGCCGCAGGCGCTCTCTCGCTCGAATGAGCGCTTGATGTAACTGATCCAGATTGGCACAGCAGACATTGCCCAACTCCACTCGCTTGAGGTAATTCCAAATCCCCTCATCCGGGTTGAGATCAGGGGCATAGCCCGGCAGTTGTTCCAGATGTACGCGTTTGGCTGCCCCTCGCTTGAGAAGGGCTTTGATCTCGTGCCCGCGGTGGATTGGCGAGCCGTCCCAGATCACTATGAGCTTCCCTGAGAGCTTGCGCAGGAGCACTCGCAGGAATCTCACTACCGCTGCAGTATCATACGAAGCAGGACGTACTTGCATGAACAGGCGCCCATCCAGAGTGATGCCGCTGATCGCCGAGAGATGATCGCGTGTCAAGGGCACCCGCAAGACCGGCGCCTGGCCGCGTGGCGCCCAGGTGCGCACCGCCATGGGCAGCAGATAAAATCCTGCCTCGTCTACCCAGACAATGGTGGCCTGGTCCTCCTCGGCTTTTTTTAAGGGCGGGCCACCGCTGCTCGGGCCACTGCTTGATGGCGGCTTCATCCCGCTGCGTGGCGCGCTCGATCGGCTGTTGCCGACTCCAGCCTGCCTCACGCAGTAGCCGTCCGACGTGATCGCGGTGGTAGCGCACGCCAAAGCGGCGATAGATCACCTCAGCTACCCGGCTGGCGGTCCACGCGTCCCCGCGAAAGCCAGAGGCTTCAGCTCCTTGGGCTAACCAGCCAGGGATCTGCGCCTTTTGCTCGACGCTCAGCCGCGCAGGCGCCCCTTTGGACGGATGTGCGTTCAGGGCTTCTCGCCCTCCTGCTCGCCCTCGTTTGAGCCACTGACTCACGGCCCCCTCGCTGACGCCTAAGGCATGTGCAATCGCTTGCTGTTTCCAGCCTTGTTGTTTCAGATCCCATGCCCGTTTACGACGCTCTTCACGCCAATCGGCTTTCGGTGGTGCTCCCATACCTGGCCTCTGAGGAACAATGGAACAGAAAGTAGGGTAAGCTCACGCAATTAGGTACGATCAGCCCTAAAAGCAACCTAATATAATTCAATAAAAGAGAACTGATTGGCATGAAGGCGTGCTCAAGCAAGCGTCAAGGAGACGAAGCTAGGCGGTTGAATGAAAGAATGCAAACACCTGAGCAGACGCACCGTGTTTTCCCATTCCATTGTTCCCCAGAGGCCAAGAGTGCCGGACCTGGGCTGGCGACGACCTCCCTCAATGGCAGAGGCAGATGGCAGAGGCAGATGGCAGAGGATGGGGCGCACTCTAGCTGTGCACGGTCGCTTGTGCCGCCGCGATGATCAGGTTGGTCACGGCATCGGGACGCGCGATCATCGAGAGATGCGGCGCCTTGACCTCAACGCTGTGCGCGCCCGCGTGCTTAGCCATGATGCGCTGTTCAGCTACCGGGATGATGTTGTCGGTGGTGCCGATGAGCGCCCACGACGGAATGGTCTTCCAGGCCGGTGTTCCAGACAGGTCGTTGAGTGCGCTTGACGTCACCGGCTGCTGGGTGGCTGCGAGTACAGCGCCTGCAGTGGCTGACAGGCCGTTCGCAAAGCACCTGGGGAACAGGTTTGGCTTCACATAGAGATCATGATCTCCTGCTGGTGCCCCTGGATACGGCACGGTATTGAAGACGGTCGAGGGAGCAGCTGCCAGACAGGATCCTGGTTGGGCGCTGGAAAGCTGCGC
>CAZFWN010000310.1:0-5365 GCA_964522745.1 uncultured Ktedonobacterales bacterium | reverse complement strand
GATGCAAAAGACCGCGTCTAAAGCGCGCCCCTCAAGGCTAAAAGCCACCAAGGCCGCCTACGCGGCCTCAAAAGAAGACCCCCCGTTGCTGTCTCGTCCGAGCCGGCGAAGGCCGGCTTCGTGGCTCCCAGCCTCTAGGTGCGCGCTTTAGACGCGGTCTTTGGGCCGCTTCGAGTGACTTTTGCATAGCCCTGGACTTTAGGGAGGGCAATCTCAAGCTCAAGGGACACGGCGTAAGCAGCACCGAAGGTAGGGCAAGCGCTCTGAAGCCTTTTAGAGATTACAATGCTGTGCCGGCCAACACCAGGATGCCAAAAAGCAGTATGCCTCCATAGGTGACTAGCACCACTACCGCGCAGGTCAAGCCACCTATGACCAGTCCCTCATCTCGTTGCCATCCTGGTTTATTCCTCCATCGAGCAATAGTAATGATACTGACGATCAGGGCTACCAGCGCCACGACCAACTCTGGCCCCAGCACAAAGAGCCATCGCAAGACATCCCAGAACCACTTCTGGCTGTAGGTTAAGATGGGATACTCCAGTTGGTACATCCAGGAATCTGCCCACAGAAAGAAGCTCAGCAAGAGCGGACCCAACAGCAAGAGGGAGGTCACTCCCAGGGCTAAGCAGGCAACCTACCAAGAGTGGCGTCCTGGTATTGCTGGCTCTGGAACTTCATAGTCAGCGTGTTCTGGCATAAGGTTTGCTCCTCAATAGCGCCGTTCGATAGGCGGAGATACCTCTGCCTTTATTGTATATCAGGCATGCTGCTGTGCTGGCTATCGCGTAAAACC
The DNA here is from genome assembly GCA_964522745.1 of uncultured Ktedonobacterales bacterium. GTDB lineage: Bacteria > Chloroflexota > Ktedonobacteria > Ktedonobacterales > DATBGS01 > DATBHW01. Next base: position 4,569 of record CAZFWN010000310.1, on the reverse strand, counting down.
TCGCTGGATGTTATACTTGCTGCAACGGAACTCCCAACACTGTTGTTGTCCCTGGTCGATGAGGACCGGGCCGTAGTAAGGAGCCAAAGCGTATGGCGAACATGCTAGAAAACGCCGCCCGGCGTCAGCTTTCTGAATACGAGACCTACCTGCGCACGGACGAACTGCTCAGTTTGCAGAAAACGCCTGAGCAGATGACCCATCACGATGAGTTGCAGTTTCAGGTGGTACATCAGACGTTTGAACTGTGGTGGAAGGAAACGGAGCATGAGTTGCTGGCGGTGAGGCGGCTGCTCGGCAGTGGCGAGTATTTTGAGGCGGCGCGCCTGATGAGCCGCGTGGTGCAGATCGAGAAGTTACTGCTGCAAGTGATGTCGATGTTGGAAACGATGGCGCCAGCGGACTTCCTGACCATTCGCTCCGGGCTGGGGCATGGCAGCGGCATGGATTCGCCGGGCTTTCGCACCTTGATGCGCCTCTCGCCGGCGCTGTGGGAGGACTTCACCCAGGCGCTAGAGCGCGAGGGCGCGAGCCTGCCCGACATCTACGCGCAGCGGGCGCGCTATGCCGGCCTGCATGAAGTGGCTGAGGGGCTGCTGAACTATGATGAGTATTTTCAGTTGTTCCGCGCCCAGCATTATCGCCTGGCCCAGCGCATGATCGGCCCCAGCACGATTGGCACGGGCGGCACGCCGCTGCCCAAGCTGGAAAACACGCTGCGCGACCAATTCTACCCGGACCTGTGGGACATTCGAGATACGTTGACGCAGCGTGCCTCGCAATAATACTGACGCTTGCTGACCCAGGGGGCCAGGATGAATATGCCACCCGGCAATCTACCAGGCGAGGAAGAACCGCCGTCGCCTCCTGGGCAGAGTGAGCCTGAGACACGCGGGGAGCGCCAGGAACATCAGCCTCAGGGGAACCCACGCGATTATCTGGCGAATGAGCGGACGCTGCTGGCGTGGCTGCGCACGGGGATCGCGCTGATCGCGCTGGGGTTTGTGGTGGCGCGCTTTGGCTTGTTCTTGCGCGAACTGGCCTCGCAGGGCAAACAGGTAGCACCAGGGGCGCTGGGCGGCCATGCCTCATCTATCTTTGGCACGATTATTGTGCTGCTGGCTGGTGTGCTGCTGGCGCTGAGCTATCTGCGCTATCGTCGCACGGTGCAGGCGCTCGATCAGGGTATGTTTCGTGCCAGTGTTGGGCTGGTAGCAGGAGTGGTGGCAGTGGTGATCCTGATCGCGCTGGGGCTGGCTGTCTATTTGTTGCTCACGTCATAATTGGGCTGGCAACTATACAACTGGGTTTGCCAGCACCTCTGGCCTGGTAGAAAAGGATAGAGACAGATGGCGCTGATTGTTCCTTCGATTCTTTCGGCGGATATAAGCCGGCTTGGCGAACAGGTGCGCGAGGCCGAGGCCGGCGGAGCGGATCGCATTCAGATCGATGTGATGGATGGGCGTTTTGTTCCCAATATCACCTTTGGCCCTCTAGTGGTTGAGGCCGTGCGGCGCTTCACCCGCCTGCCGCTGGAGGCCCACCTGATGATCGTTGAGCCAGAACGCTATGTGGAGGACTTCGCCAGGGCCGGCGCCGATATAATTATCGTGCATCAAGAGGTGTCGCCGCACCTGCATCGCACGGTGCAGCAGATCAAGCAGTTGGGCAAAGCGGCAGGTGTGGCGCTCAATCCGGCGACGCCGGCGGGCGTGCTGGAGGAGATTCTGCCCGATCTCGATCTGGTGCTGGCGATGACGGTCAATCCCGGCTTTGGCGGGCAGGATTTTATTGCCGGAGTGCTGCCCAAGCTGCGCCGGCTGCGTCTGATGATCAACACGCAGTGCCCTGGCTGTGATCTGGAGGTAGATGGTGGCATCCACGCGGAGACGGCGCCGCTGGTCGTCGAGGCCGGCGCGAATGTGCTGGTGGCCGGCTCCTCCATCTATAACAAGCGCGAGTCCGTCGCCGACGCGATCAAACGGCTGCGCGAGAGCTTATTGCCGCGTGCCTGATCCCTGACCATCCAGCGTTTCAGCGTCTCTGCAAGCAGGCAGGAGGGTGCATCAATGGCCGATCAACCTATCGCTGTCGCAAACGCTCCATCATCAATAGCAGACCGCGCCCCGCGTGGGCGCGGCCTGGTCGTTGGGGTCATGCTTGGCGCGGCTGTGATCACGGTGGCCTACTGGGTGATCTGGTATGGCATTGACCGGAATATGCTAGCCTCCAGCCAGGCGCCATCGTACTTCACTTTTGAAAACGCTTTTCCCGCCGCCGATGCCTGGCTGGCGATCACATTGGTGGTCGGGGCGCTGGGTCTGGCGCGCCAGCGGCTCTGGGGTCTGTTCTCGACGCTGCTGGCCGGCGGTGCCGGCATCTATCTGGGCTGCATGGATGTTCTCTTCGATCTCGAAAATGGCATCTATCTGGTGCCACGTGGCGGCGACCCCAGCGCCGTCGTTATAGAGATTATCATCAATATCCTCACCTTTGGACTCAGCATAAGTATTCTCGTCTATATCTGGCGGCAGCGCGCCTGGTTTCTCAGTGCTGAGCGCTAGCGCGCTCGCCACCAGGGCTAGTACAGGAGGTCCAATGCGCATCGTCAAGCGGCTGCTCACTCCGAGCGTGCTGGTTCCGACCCTGCTGAGCGCGGCATTCCTGATTGTGCTGCTCAATATCGCAGATGCAGGCAAAGTGGCTGTTGCCATTGCTGTCGCTGCGCCAAGGACGGTTGTTCCTGTTGTGCTGTTGACGCTGCTTTATCTGGTGGCAAAGGGTCTCCAGTGGCGACTGTATCTGGGCCGGCTGGGCATCCGGCCTGCCTGGCGCAAGCTGCTGATCCCCTATGTTGGCGGCGAGCTTGGGGGCAGCCTGCCGATGGGTGTCTATCTGGAGAATTATCTGCTCAAGGGCGTAGACGGCGCCGGCTTTGGCCGCTCTTTTGCCGCGACAACCTGGATGCTGATGAGCGAGATTGTGCTGTGTCTGCTGGCGCTGCTGGCGGTGGGCGTGCCGGGCTGGCCCTGGGTGCGCCCGCTGGCGCTGGCGGTGCTGCTGGGGATGCTGCTGGTGGGCTGGCTGTTCTTTAAGCTGCGAGTGGTGCAGCGCTTGCTGAGAAGCTGGCATCCGCGCTGGCGGTGGCTGCAATCGCTGCTAAGCGGCGCGCAGCAGTTTCTCGAGGCTGGGCGCCAGTTATTTGCCTGGCAGACGTTTCTCGCCGGCATCCCGCTGACGGCGCTCTATCTGGGCGCGTATGTGGCCGCGCTGTATGTAGTAGGAGCGGGGCTGATCCCTCGCTTTGAATGGCGCGCCGCGCTGGCGGCGTTTACTTTCTCGCTGGTGGTGGTGCTGCTCATCTCGGTCTTGCCACATCTTGGCTCGGTGGAGGCGGCAGGAATGGCGGTGCTGCTGCAATTTGGGGTGAGCAACAGCCTGGGGCTGGGCGTCTTCCTGACGGTGCGTGTGTTGGCAACCGGCACGGTTGCGCTGGCCTGTGCGGTCGTCTTCCTTACCGGCTACCGGGAGGTGGGCCGGGCGCTGCATCGCCTGTCGGGCGTGCCTCATGAAGAAAGCGGCCTGGCAGTGGAGGACTGGCAAGGACAGCGAGCGGCAGGGGCCTAAGGCATGGTGTTTGCCAGATGATCGGCGGCGCGGGTGGTTTCTGGCAGGCGGTAGTCGCGCACGCAGCGCAGCACGACCTCAACCGCTGTGTCCAGATCGATCCTATGTCCAACTGAGACATAGAGGGGGGTCGTCCCTGCTCTGGTGCGGACCACCATGCCGATCACCTCGTCTTGATCGACGAGCGGCGAGCGATCCCCTTTGTTTGGGCCAGGTTCTTGATAGGTGCCTATAAAGCGCGTTTTGGCGCAGCCGATGCTGGGGCGATCCAGCACGAGGCCCAGATGGCAGGCCAGGCCGAAGCGGCGGGGATGGGCGTAGCCCTGCCCATCGAAGATCAGTACGTCGGGCAAGGTCTTGAGCGCTGCCATTGCCTCCAGCACCACCGGCCCCTCGCGGAACGAGAGCAGGCCCGGCGTGTAGGGAAAGATGCTTTCGCGCTTGGCCGTCGCCTGCTCGATGATTGCTAATTCGGGGAACGAAAAGACGACAATCGCGGCGCGCCCGATGTCATGATAGGAGGCATCGATGCCGGCCACCGTCCGAATCTGGTCGAGCGCGATGCCGTTGGCGCGCTGGACCTGCGGGCTGAGCCGCTCCTGTATGGCAATGGCCTCTTCGACAGAGACATCCCAGTTGTGCATGATCTGTCGCTTCTTCCTATGCTTCAAGCAGCTTTTTGAGGTTGAGCAACATCTGGCGGTGCGAGTCGAACGCCTGCCGGAAGACAAATCTTGCGAGCAGGCGCGGCGTGTCAATACGTATCTCTTCTTTGAGGTGTGTCCCGCTGCCTTCGGGCAGGAAGTGGGTGGTGTTGCGCAGGGTGATGCGCGGGGATTGGAACGCCTCGGAGAGCCAGTTGCCCTGGGCGTCGAGCCATTGATTGACGCGGTAGGTGAAGGTCATGGTGAAGGGGCCGAGGCGCATGCGGTCACGAATCTT
>CAZFWN010000309.1:0-5395 GCA_964522745.1 uncultured Ktedonobacterales bacterium | reverse complement strand
TTGCTGTCAGCAAGCAGTGTAGAGGGAAATAAAAAAGCCTCACGAGGCTGTTCAAGCAGCTTCGTGAGGCTTTTTGGGTGGTTGGGGTGCCAAGGGTCGGAATCGAACCGACGACACCAGCATTTTCAGTGCTGTGCTCTACCGACTGAGCTACCTTGGCAGGTGAAACAGAGGATTGCAAGGGAGAGTATAGCATATTCTGTCCACTTTGTCCAGCAATTCATTAGCGGTTTGGCGTAGATGTGGTTCAAACCTTCTTGTGTAATCTCTACGATAAATGGGGAGTGAGAGTTCGGCCAAGATACATTCACTGCTGCTCTTGTATTATTCGAGCTTTATAGCAGCTTATGGAAATATTGGCAGTATCTACCAAATAGGAGGAATTCGGCACCACTTTTCATCTCTACGACAATTGACAACATGGGCTGTTGCTTATATCATTGCTCATAAGCAGAACTTTACCTGACGAGAAATGTTCACAAGCTCGCTAGCAGTAATGTTGATGCTATCCCTGCCCCCTATTGGTGTTTGATAGGGATGGTTGCCCCTTCTCCTTCCTGATTCTGGCTTTGGCGTGCAAGGAATACATTCGCGCGCTTCTACAAGTGACATAGAAACCGGCGCCATCGGCGCAGTGGAGAGGTCCAAGGCCTGTGACCTTATCTAGCCCTGGGCAATGCTCTCCGAACGTCACTTCGCGCGGTTCTGCGCGGGCAGGTGTAGCTCTCGTTGGTGAGAGCATCCCCGCAGAGCGCACCGGCGCTGCGCGGCTTGACCGCTTTCATTGTAGAAAGCGCCCGCGCAGGCCCATTAGCAAAGGAGAGAGCATGGAATCGCGTCCCCGGCAGCCCATTTCCCCTGAGGAGATCGTGGTCGAAACCACGAAAAAGCCCTTCAGCAGACGTGCTGTTCTGAAGTTTGGCGGACTGGGACTGGCTTCTCTTGCCACACTGGGTGCGCTGGAAGCAGTCTCGTTTATCCCGAAGCGCATGGCGCACGCGGCAGCAGCGTCAACCAATTTCCCCGACATCCAGTTTGACATCGGCAACTTTATTGCTCCAGTCCAAACCTTCAATGGCATCCCATTCCACTTCGGTCCGGTGTACACGCTCTTCGCCACTACCAGGCTCACACGCACTCCCAGCAAGAGCGATCAACAAGTGCTGGCAAACGCCCTGAATACTATTGAGGCGAACTATACGTTCAGCCCCAGCGGGGTCTTTGTCTTCGTTGCCTACGGCTTGCCCTATTTTAACCGCTTACCGCAGAGCCTGGTTGCCAGCCACATGCCGCGCCTGCTCACAGACAACAGCCGCTTCCCACTGGAAGAGGCCGTGCCCAGCCCAACGGATGTCCTCGACGCGAATAACCCACAGCCACCCCGTAAAAAAGAAAAGTTTAATGTCGCTGTCCAGATCGAGTCCAATGATGTCCTCTTCAGCATACGCAGCGATAACCTCTTCAACCTCTTTGACGTGTCCGCCTGGTTTGAGGGCAGCAACGTCCTGAACGGCAGCTTTGTCCCCTCGCCAGACTTCGACGGGCTGTTCAATTTTACCTCGACCCGCCTGATGTTCGTTCAGATTGGGCTGCCACGCAAAATCGCAAACGCCGCTGGCCTACCCTTTGCCTCCGAGATCAACCCCAACTCCCCAATGTGGGGAGGCTTCGCCGACCAGCATGTCAATGCCGCCGGCCCAGGCCCCATTCTCACTTTTGCCGGCAACAGCTCGGCTCATCTGACCACCACTCAGCCTGGGGACTACTTTGACAATGCCTCGATCCAGCACCTCTCACACAACATCAATGACCTGGATCAATTCTATCGGAAGGTTCCATTGACTCCGAGTGCCGACCCGGAAACCTTCACCGAGCGGCTTCAATATATGTTTAGCTCTCCGCCAGGGAGCCTGGACCCCAATCACCCCAACCTGGGCAACGCAGCCGATGCGTTCACCGATGGGGGAGCGAACATCCCGGCGAGTCTCTCAGCTTTTATTCCCAACACCTTTCATGGCTCGAACGCGGTCCTCACCAACTTCGATCCTGACGACTTGGCAAATGGGATCAAAACGCTGCGTGGTGGTCACGAAATGGGGTTACAGCGCTCCTCGCGTGCCCCCGACGGCACGCCTCTCCATGCGCGCATGGATGGCCCTGGCTTTGACTCGATAGACGTGCCCGATGGCTCTACGCAGCCAAAACTGCACTTCAGCGCGTTCTTCCCGACGGCGGACTTCTTCCAAAAAATGCGCGCGAATGTTGCCATGATCGACCTGTTGTCCAAAGCAGATGGGGGAACCGAGGCCAACGTTCCGGCAGGCGTCAATCCCATCGCTATGAAAGATAATGGGCTAGAGCGCTTTATCACCGCAACACGCCGCCAGAATTTCCTGATTCCGCCGCGCCGGCACCGCGCCTTCCCATTGGTCGAGTTGACCTAAAAGCTCATCGTAACCGGGCAACCAACGGCAAGGATGCCACTTATTCTGGTGCCAGTAATGCCTGCATTGCTGGCACTCTTTAGCTCATGGTGTTTTGCGCAATTCTCGGTTCCCGGCATACCACATCCCGGCAATAAAGATAATGACCAGCAGCCCCAGCCCGGCAATCGAAAATAAAATAATGCTAAGCGTCTTCGGCGTGCCTAAACCAGAGCCAGAGGTCGTCCCACCTTCATTCCCGTTATTACCACCAGAGCCAGTGTTGGCCGTTGTCTTCGTCGCCGTCGGTATTGGCGTTGGCACCGTCTGCACCGTGAAGGTCCAGCCGGGGAAGGCTGCCGCCGGGCCGTTGCTATCAGCGACATCTATTTCAGCGGTATGTTGTCCGGCGCTCAGGACCGCCTTGTATGTGCCCACTGGCTGCATGGGATCGGTCTTGTCTACCTGAATTTGTGTGCTATCAATCACAGTCCCATCCAGGGTCAGCACAAACTTGGCAAAGGGGTTATCCAACTGCGCGGTAAAGCTGAGCGTCACCTTGCCACTTGCATCAGCCTGGACGGTGCCACCATTAGTCGGGACCAGGGTAGAGATACACGGAGAGCAGCCAACGAGCGGACGCGCCTGTCCAGATGCGCGTTGGGCCAGGGAGGCAGATGCAGCCTGCGCAGGTTGGGCGCCTAAGCCTGCCGCCAGGATCACCCCTATAAGCAGCCCTGCTGCCACTACCCAGCAGCGTGCCAGAAAAAACCTTGCTAATTTCATGGTATATCCTCCTGAGAGGTACGCTCCACAAGGAGAGGAGTTTATCGCTCAGGCTAGCGCCGTCTCCAAGCCTACCTGAGCTATTCTTGTTGGCCCTAGCATAGCAGGCTGAGCCGCCTTTGCGCAAGGTCATAGTTCACTTCTGCTCATCTCAGTTCTCGGTTATAACCAGCAGTGAGACAGATGCGTATAATGAAGGAACAACAGAAGAAAGGATAGGAAAGAGTAAATGCAGCAAATCTCGAATTTCGATCATAGCCTGGTCACCACCGCGTTTGACTTGCAAGGGTACAGGATTGTCCGCAATATGGGTGTCGTACGCGGTATCATCGTCCGCTCGCGCAGTCTAGTTGGCAATATCGGCGCCAGCTTCCAAACCCTGTTCGGTGGAAACATCTCTCTCTACACCGAACTCTGCGAAAAAGCCCGCAGCGACGCCTATGAGATTATGATCCAGCACGCGGCAGCAATAGGCGCCAATGCGATCATCGGCGCGCGCTACGATGCCACCGAGATTTCGCAGGGCGTCACGGAAGTGCTGTGCTATGGCACAGCGGTCTATGTGACCCCGGAGGGCGCCCAGCCCTATATGGGAACAGCAGCCCAATATGGAGCCGAGCGCGCCGGCGCGCCAATTCCTGCCGCGCCTCAGCAGTAAGCTGGCAAGTATGGTGAAGCGATGGCAAAGCAGCCAGCACTGGAATCAGACGCCAATCAACTGCGGCGGCGCAACTACGAACTCTCGATCTTAAATACCATTGCCAGGGCGCTGAACCGCTCCGTTGAGTTAGATCAGGCGCTCCAGACCGGCCTGTTGCAAGTGGCAGAATTGCTCGGCCTGCATACCGGCTGGGTCTGGCTGATTCATGAGGAGACTGGTAAGACCTATTTGGCCGCATCGCTCAACCTCCCGCCGGCGCTGGCAAACGCGCCGCATCGCATGAGGGGCAATTGCTACTGCCTGGATACTTATGAGGACGGGGATTTAGAGGGTGCGGCTAATGTCAACGTGGTCAAGTGCAGCCGGCTTTCTGGGCTGGTGGATGGCACCGACGGCCTGCGCTATCATGCCAGTATCCCATTATATGCGCATGAAAAGCAGCTAGGTGTCCTCAACGTCGCCAGCACCGACTGGCGCGAGCTTTCTGCTGACGATCTGCGGCTGCTCTACACCATAGGCGACCTGCTGAGCATTGCTATCGAGCGGGCGCGCCTCTTTGCGCGCAGCGCTCAGCTTGGCATTGTCGAAGAGCGCAACCGGCTGGCGCGGGAGATTCACGATACACTGGCGCAGGGTCTCACCGCTGTCAGCCTCCAGCTTGAATCTGCCGACGCGCTTCTAGAGGCCGGCGCCGATCCACAGCGCGTCCGCAAAGCGATCCGCCAGGCGCTTGGGCTGACTCGCGCTAATCTGGAAGAAGCGCGCCGCTCAGTGCTTGATCTGCGCGCCGCGCCACTTGAGGGGCGTACCCTGCTGAAAGCGCTGGAGGCGCTGGCGGCAGAGTGGCGCGCCAAGAGCGGCATCGATATTCAATTTGAAGCGACGGGAGAGGATCGTCCCTTGCCGGTACGTATCGAGGCTGGTCTGTATCGCATTGCGCAGGAAGCGCTCACCAACATCAGCCGGCACGCCAACGCCCGGTATGCCACTCTGCAATTAACGCTCACCGCTGATCAGATTCACCTGGCGATTGAAGATGATGGGCAAGGATTCGAGCCATCTCAAGTGCCTAAAGACCGCTATGGACTTATCGGCCTGAACGAACGCACCAGGCTCCTTGGCGGCACGCTCTGCCTGGAGAGCGAACCTGGCAACGGCACTTGCCTTGAAGTCACCATTCCGCTAGAAACAACGTGAAATCACCTACATAGAGAGCCATGAGCATGCCAATACGCATCCTGGTTGCAGATGACCATCCGATTGTACGAGATGGCTTAATCGCTATTCTTAGCACCCAGCCTGATTTTGAAATCGCAGGCGAGGCGGCCACCGGCAGAGAAACGGTGCAGCAGGCGGCAACACTCTCTCCTGATGTGGTGCTACTCGATCTGGAGATGCCGGAGCTTGATGGCGTCGAGGCCATCCGGCAGATGCGCGAAGCAAACCTGAATGCGCAGGTGATCGTCTTCACCGCCTTTGATACCGATGAGCGCATTATGGGCGCCGTGCGTGCCGGCGCGCGCGG
>CAZFWN010000308.1:0-5400 GCA_964522745.1 uncultured Ktedonobacterales bacterium | reverse complement strand
ACGGCTACGCGAAGCTTCTGGTGGAGAATTCGGAAGCCGCCAAGGACCGAGCCGTGTTAGAACGGAAGCTCGCGAAAGTCCAGCGCAGGCGCAAGCAGCACGCGAGCGCCGAGCGCAGGCTGAAGCGCGCTCGCGCACTCTGGAGAAGCGGCTCAAACGGGAGCGAGCCGAGGCGTCGCGGGCGCTCGGCGAGCGCCTTCAGGCGTGGGAGCAACAGGGCGTGTGGCCGTTCCTGCTGCGCGAGAAGCGCGAGGCGTTCCAGCAGGAGGGAGCGGCCAGGCTGGCCCCGCTCCAACAGCGCAAGCGGAAAGCCGAGGATACCATCGTTGCAGCCTACGCTACCTGCGAGCGGGCCTGCCAACAGGAGCGCGACCTGCTAAGAAAGTTGGAAGAGCGGGCCTCGAGCGAGCAAACAATGTATGAACTCGACCATGCGAAGGATCAGGTGATGAGTGTACTCAAGCTGGCGCTGGTGAATCTCGTGATGTGGACCCGCGATCGCTACTTCCCTGCCACCTATGCCCAGGCGACCTGGCGTCGGTTGGCGCCGTTCTTTCGCTTGCCTGGGCGGATCGTGTGGGGCACGGACACGGTTACCGTCGAGCTGCGTCCGTTCAATGATCGGCGCCTCACGCGCGATCTGGCGAAGCTGTGCCAGCGGGTGGAAGCCGCCCAGCCTCGGTTACCCGATGGACGAAGAGTGGTCCTGTGGGTGACCTCTTCCTGTCGCCCCACGGTATCTGCGCAGCCACGTCAAGCAGCCTAACACCTTGGATACCCTTTGCCGCTCTCGGCAACGCCCTCAAGGGACATCACCACCCTGCCCAGGCTTCCAGCGGCACCTCAAGAGAGGCTCCACTTGGAGCGGTTCCTCCTCTTCACGCTTGGGGTCCAACGACAAGCCTGGCGTAGAAGGGAGGCAAGGCTCTTGCAGGCGTTGGATATACTAGCTCTGTGACCTATTGTTCCCTTGCTGGACGTCATTCATATACGAGTGCCTACACTCAAGCGTGGCGCCACGCCTGAGCCCTGAGAGGGGGTGCCTATGCAGCACCGATTGGCTCCCAACAACACCCCTCCACGCCGTGATCAGCGTCGTCTCGTTGGAAACCCCTGGCGTCGCTTGAGCGGCTGGATCCGCACGAACACCTTCGCGCCCTCCTGGCTGCCAGCGTATCTGCGCCGTCCGCTGATCGGGTATCTGGTGGCTATCCTCCTGGCAGGAGTCGCCGCTGGGCTGACCTTGCTCCTGGAGCTGGGAGTAGAGGAGTTCAGCTTGCATGACCTGTTGCTCCTGCTGGCCGTGGTGCTGGTGGCCCTCACCTGGGGAGTCGGCCCCAGCCTGGTCGCGACCGTGTTCGGGGCGGCGCTGCTCTCCTATCTGCTCTTTCCCCCGCGCTTCACGGCCTCCATCGAGAGTCTCGACGAGGCGGTCAGTCTCGGTCTCATCCTGGTGGTTGGTATTCTGGTGAGCCTGCTAACTGGCCAGGTGGCACGAGCGCGCCGCCAGGCAGACCAGGCGCGCCAGGAGGCAGAAGCGCAGGCTGCCCAGTTACGCACCGCGCTGGGGGCGCTGGAAGAGGCCAAAGAGCGGCTGCATACCTTCCTGGGAGTGACCGGCCATGAACTCAGGACCCCGATCACGACCCTCAAGCTGAGCCTTCAAATGACCCAGCGGCGCCTCCAGCACGCCAAAGCGTCCTCAGATCCGGCCTCCCTGGTGGAACCACTCCACGCCTCCTTCCTGGTGACGGAACGGGAGGTGCAGCGGCTCGAGCGGCTGGTACACGATCTCCTGGAGATCGCACGTGTCCAGGCGGGCAAGCTCGAGTTGCGTCGTGAGGTGGTGGATCTGGTCCCCATCGTCCGCGAGGCCGTCGAAGGGCAGCGACAGGCAGCGCCGGACCGTTGTATCACCCTCCAGGTTCAACCGGAGGTGCCTCTGCCAGTCTCGGTGGACGCCGGGCGCATGGAGCAGGTAGTCACCAACTATCTGACCAACGCGCTCAAATATGCGCCAGCGGCGCGCCCGATCGAAGTGGGCGTGCAGGAGGAGCCGCAGCAGGTGCGGGTCTGGGTGCGCGACGAGGGACCAGGGTTGCCCCTAGAGGAACAGGAGCGCGTCTGGGAGCGTTTCCACCGTGTCAAGGGGATCGAGGTCCAGCAGGGCTCAGGGACCGGGCTGGGGCTGGGGTTACATATCTGCCGCATGATTATTGAGCAGCATGGGGGACAGGTGGGCGTCGAAAGTACCCCTGGGGTGGGGTCGACCTTCTGGTTCACGTTGCCTTTGCCCAGCCCCGCAGATGAGGACTTGTCGAGCCAGATGCCGGGGTAAGCCAGGAAAGTGGGTATCGGGGGTAGTCCCGTGTGCCTCTGCACAGGAGCAGGCGCCTTCCAGGAGGAAGTCAGAACGGTTCGTACTTCAGCATTCTCATGCTTGATGCGTGCTTTTGCCAGTGGCCAGAACCCCTGTCAATGCGCTCCTAGTCCTCTACGCTGGCCTGCATGATCTCGGGCTGGCAATCCTTATACTCACCCTCCTCATCCGGCTGGCGCTGGCGCCCCTCAGCCTCAAACAGGCTCGCCAGCAGCAGAAACGGCAGGATCTCCAGCCGCAACTCGCTCAGTTGCAAAGGCAGTACCAGGGCAACCAGCACGGCTTGTTCCAGGCGCAGCAGGCCCTCTTCAAAGCACACCATCTCAGTGTGTTTGGTGGGTGCCTCCCGATGCTCCTGCAGATACCCGTCCTCTATGGGTTGTTCTCCGCCCTGCAGCAGGGGTTGCATGGGACCGGAGCAGCGATCAATCGCCAGCTCTATCCGTTTCTGCACTTTGCGGTCATCACCCCACCCGGTGGTCTGCATCCTCTCGATCCCGCGCTCCACTGGTTGAGCTGGCTTCCTGGGCAACCCGTGCTGAACCTGAGCCTGGCCGACCCGACGCATGTGCTCCCGCTCCTGGCAGCGCTCTTCACCTTTTTCCAACTGCGCATCGCGCAGCCGCAGCAACCGCCAACTGTTCCTCCTCCCGCGAGAGAGGCCAACGCCGCGGCTCCGCAAGCCACGCCATCGGCGATGGGCCTGCTGGCACCCTCTTGTTGATCGGCCAGCAGTACCTGGTCAGCGGCTGGGGTGGCCTGTTTCGAGGAGTCCACACGTCTGGAGCAGTGGGCAAGAGAGCACCAGACGTGGCAAGAGGCACGCCTGAGAGTTCGGCGTGGAACGCTCGATCCCGCCATCCGCCCGGCCATGCCTCTCCTGCTGGTCCCTGGTGAAGGCCCGGCGAAATCGAGCCTGCGTGCTGACGAGCAGAGCCGTGCCCAGCAGCGTGGAGGGCCGGACCGATCAGCCTCCTCAAGAACTCAGGAGGGGTCTGGGCCAGCAAGTGGTCCAGACCCCTTGCCCACCTTGCTCACCTCTCAAACAACGAGTGTTCCGCCCAAGACCAGAAGGCGCACAACGGATGGGAAGGCAAGTGCTCCTCGATCGGTGAAGCGGCGGTCAGCGAGGAAGAAGAGGAACCACTAACAGCGCATCGAAGAGCAGGGGGAAACCGCTGGAAAACCTCCCAATCAAGTGCGCCTTCTTCATGCGAAGCACCTCAAAGTGGACCAACTGCCTGATCAGGAGCATTGGAACGCGGATGGGCAGAACTTCGCCACCGTACATTGAGCACAGAGTGGTTTGCGAGCATGGCAGACCGCACGACCGTGATAGATCATTCTGTGCGCGAGGCTCAGCCACTCCTGTCTTGGAATGAAGCTCATCAGCTCCTGCTCGATGTTCTCGATCTTCTTCTGGTTGGTCCATCCAAAACGATGCGTTAAGCGATCCACATGCGTATCCACAATGATGCCCTCACTGATCCCAAACGCATTGCCCAGCACCACATTGGCGGTCTTGCGTGCAACACCAGGGAGTTTGAGCAGCTCGGCCATCGTCTGGGGCACCTCTCCCTGAGAGTACCTGACGAGATACTGGCAGGCGGCACGAATAGTCTTTGCCTTGTTGCGATAAAAACCTGTTGGTTTGATATCCTGCTCCAACTCTTCCTGGCTCGCGGTGGCATACTCTTGGGCGCTGTGATACTTCTTGAAGAGTTGTTCGGTCACGGCATTGACCCGCTCATCGGTACACTGAGCGGCAAGTTGTGTCGCCACAAAGAGTTCGAGCGGTGTGGAGAAGGTGAGATCATACTTCGCGTTTGGATAGAGGACGCGGAGTTCCTCAAGGATCCCAGTGACCTGCTGGGGAGATTTTGGTACTGGACCGGTGTAGGTAGGTGGTGGTTGTGTCATCGTGTATCCCCTCTTTCCTTAGACAACGTGCAGCTCTTTGCGGTGGAGAGCACCTGCTCCGCGAGGAATCTGCCTAGAAGAGTATTCCTTCTTTCTCCGGTTGAAAAGGAAAGGCAGTGACGAACTGGGACGATCGCTCCAGAGCGTTTCAATACCCTGGGGGTTGGTTCCCCGATGCTGGCTTGTCCCTGTTCGCGCGATCGCTTCATCTCACCCTGCTCCATCTTATCCCCCCACGCTTATACGCTCATTGCTCGTCTGTCAAGCTGCTCTTCACGCTGGGTGCAGAGGAGAGCTGGTCTTGCAGCAGACTGCAAGCGTCTAGTCCATTCGGACCAGGACGAGTTCGCTCACGCTGCTCCAGCGGGGGAGCCGATGCCAGCATGGGATGCCCCCATCCACCAGCGGATGTCCAGTTCACTCAGCTGCCATTCACCAGAGATGGCAGCTGAGTTTTTGCTCCAGGTGGCCGCTGAGCGCCGTCGAGATGCCAGTGCTGGCGCTTCAAGTACCGCTGCAGACCTTGCGGCTGCACCCGGTACAGCAGGCGGATACCAGATCCACTGGCCGCGAGCGGCATACCCGCCCGCCCGTTCGGTTCTCACGCTCAGTAGATCTTTGGCGCGATGCAGCGTGCGCTCCGCGATGCCCACCACTTTGGCAGCATCGAGGAGCGTGCGCGCAGGCTGCGGACCAGCAGCGAGGTGCTGCATCAAGAAGGCTTTGGCCTCCTCCAGCCGTCGCAGCCGCTCCGCCGCACTGATGCGCTGGCTTGGCAGCTTAGCGTTTGTTCTACTCAGGGCAAGGCGTCAGCCTCGTTTGGCAGCTTAGCATTTGTTCCACTTGGCAGCTTAGCGTTGACGGCGAAAGGACCGGTGCCCATTACTGCTCCCCTCGCTTTCTGCCGCTTGACTGGCATCGAGCGTCTGAAACTGGGCCGTGATGGGCTTGGCTCCGGCGTGCCCTGCCTTGGCAGCTTGGGCCGCTTCGCCCGTCTGCCCCGCAGCCGGCAGCGCCTGTACCTCGACTGGCGCCCCAAGCTGCTGTTCCACCTGATCGAAGGCCGCAAACGCCTGCTCGAAAATGCGCCGCTCCAGCGC
>CAZFWN010000307.1:0-5416 GCA_964522745.1 uncultured Ktedonobacterales bacterium | reverse complement strand
TTGTGAGCGTGCATGCCAAGGACAAGGGCACGGGCCGCGAGCAGCGCATCACCATCCAGGCGTCCAGCGGCCTCTCCAAAGAGGAAGTGGATCGCATGGTGCGCGACGCCGAATCGCACGCGCAGGATGACAAGCGCCGCCGCGAAGAGGTCGAGGTACGCAACCAGGCCGATAGCGAGGCATATAACGCCGAGAAAACGCTGCGTGATCTGGGCGACAAGATTTCGTCCAGCGAGCGCGGCGAGGTGGAGAGCAAAATTTCGGACGTGCGCAGCGCCCTGGCAACGGACGACCTGAACCGCATCAAGAGTGCCCGCGAAGCCTTGCAGCAGTCGTTCTACAAGATCAGCGAGAAGATCTATAGCCAGGCCGGCGCGGGCGCCGGAGCAGCGGGCGGCCCTGGCGGGGGCGATGAGACTTTCCACACTGGAGACGGCCCCAGCGGCCCTGGTGGCCCCAGCAGCTCCAACGGCCCCAACGATGACAACACCGTCGAGGGCGAGTTCAAGGAAGTCTGAGAGCGAGCATCCAGACGCCGGCATCGTGCCGGCGTCTGGATGCTCTACCCATTCTGGCTACCCCGCCTGCCAGGCGGGTGCGGGTATGGTATAGTACAAGGCACGTCGGCTGAGAGAGAGCCAGGGCCGGCGGAAGAGAGAAACAATGCGTTGTATGTGAGGTGGGCTGAGATTCCAGACAGGAGTGGTTTGCGCCCGCAGAAGCCGGGCCGCCGGCTTCTGAGACGAGAGGTTGCTCTATGGCCGTCAAACGCGATTATTATGAGGTACTTGGCGTAGCAAAAGGCGCCAGCGAAGACGAGATTAAGAAGGCGTTTCGCAAGCTGGCGTTTCAGTTTCACCCTGATAGGAACAAGGAGAAAGGGGCTGAGGCGCGCTTCAAAGAGATCAATGAAGCCTATGAAGTCCTCGGCGACGCCGAGAAACGCCAGGTCTATGACCGCTTCGGCCACGCGGGCATGAATGGCGGCGCGAATGGCGATTTTGGCGGCTATGGTTTTGGCGCGAGCTTTGCCGATATTTTTGAGCAGTTCTTTGGCGGCGCTACCTCTCAGACCCGCCGGGCCAGCAGCCAGCGCGGCGCTGACATTCGCTATGAACTGACGATTAGCTTTGAAGAGGCCGTCTTTGGCTGCCAGAAGGAGATCGAGGTGCCGCGCTGGGAGAACTGCTCCGCCTGCCGGGGCAGCGGCGCCCAGCCAGGGACTCAGACCCAGCGCTGCTCGGCCTGCCAGGGCACCGGCGAGATTCGCCGAGTACAGCAGTCGATCTTCGGGCAGTTTGTCAATGTGATGGTCTGTGACCGCTGCCGGGGCGAGGGGAAAGTGATTACCACGCCCTGCGCTACTTGCCGGGGCCAGGGGCGCATGCGCAACAACCGCCATGTGATGGTTAATATTCCGGCGGGCGTGGATGATGGCATTAATGTGCGCGTCACCGGCGAGGGCGAGGTCAGCGCGCGCGGGGGCACGCCCGGCAACCTGTATGTCAGCCTGACGGTCAAGCCGCACCCGCTCTTTAAGCGGCAGGGCAACGATGTGATCTTTGAATTGCCGCTGAGTTTCACGCAGGCGGCGCTCGGCGCGGAAGTAGCAGTGCGTACCCTGGAGGGCGAGACGACGATCAAAATTCCCGCCGGCACCCAGAGCGGCAGCAGCTTCCGTTTGAAAGGGATGGGCGTGCCGGTGGTGCATAGCACCGCACGCGGCGATCAGCATGTGATCGTCAAGGTCGTCACGCCGCGCAACCTGTCCAAGCGCCAGCAAGAACTCCTCAAAGAGTTCTCGGAGATCGAGGCGCAGCAAAATGAGCGTAATATCTTTGAGAAGATCAAAGACGCCTTCCAGACCTGAGCGTGCAAAGAACATGCAAAGGCGCCAGCAGAGATGCTGGCGCCTTTGCGTTGGGCAGCGCTAGCCGTTGTACTGGCCGTCGCCGCCAAAGCCTTGCCAGTGCTGGCGCCGCTCCCATTCGCGGCTGTTGACGCCCTCGCGGCTGTCAGCGCCGCCGACCCAGGCGATGACCGCAAAGACGGCAAAAATAACGAGCAGTGTCAAAAACAGATCCATCGTGGCCCTCCTTTGGATACGGACCCTTCTTTTCATCAACTGGCCTCTCGTGCCAGCGAGAGGCGGGTGTGTTCGCCAGGAGGGGGAGCGTCGGGCTGCAAGCGCACGTCCTCAGTGAGTGTGGAGAGGACAATCGTGGTCATGGTGACATCCACCCCTGGCAGATCGCGAATTTCATCAAGCAAACTTTCCAATGCCAGCGGAGAAGCGGCCCGCGCCTTGACCAGCAGGCACCATTCCCCAGCAACGCGATGGCATTCCTCGACGAGTGCCGTCTCGCTGGTCAACCCCATAATGGCCTTCCCCGGCTCGCGGCTCTTGACCCCAACCGTGCGTACCCAGATGAAGGCGGTGATTGGCAAGCCGACCTCGCCCCAATTCACCAGCGCTTGATAGCCGCCCAGCACGCCCTCTTCTTCTAACCGCTTCACGCGCTCATGTATGGCTGGCCGCGAGAGATGCACCTCGCGGGCAAGCTGCTCATGGCTGATGCGGCCATTGGCGTACAGCAGATGCACGATCTTGAGGTCAATTTCATCCACTCCGGTTGCTCCCCTCTCAGGTCTTCTTCCTGCCCTGTTTTTTGCTTCCGTATTTACCTTCCGTCTATTATTATAGCGAACTGCTGACGTAAAGTCAAGAATAGAATAAAAATCAAACGAATCGTCAGAAAATGTAGCCTGGCAGTGGGAGTGCGTATCTTTTACTGACATTTCGTCAGCTACTCTTGTGTAAGGAGAAAGCACCATTAGTCCTACGCCTTTCTTCCCTTTGCTAGACAGCCTGGAGCGGCTGAAGTATACTGCGAAGGGGAAGCGTCTTTGAAAAAAGGAGGGAAAACAATGGCAGATGATCCCAAGCCCTCGCGGCCACGTATCTCACATGCCTCGTCTCATGAGCCGGCAGATGCGCCGATCACCGCCAACACGCCCCTGCCACCGCTGAATCCGCTGCCCCTGCCGGCAGAGGCGGATGCCCCTACGCAGTCCTGGCTCTCAGGGACAGGCGGGCCGCCGCCCGATCCCCTGGCCGCCAAAACGGCAGGGCTGGCAGGTGGGAGCGCCGCTGATCAGCCAATCAACCCGCTTTGGGCTGTCTCCACGTTGCTTGCTTTGATGCTGGTTTCGCTCATCCTACTGGCGGTGCTGGCATCGATAGCTGCAACTGTCAGCAGAAGCGCGTGGGTGCCTGTGCTGACAATGATTGTCATTGTCCTGGCAAACATTTTCTATGCCTGGGTTGTGTTCAACATTGGGCGGCAGCCCTCCCAGGGAGGCATGACGCTGCCCTTCATGCGTCGCCGGCGCGGGCCGTAATAAGCTCTGCTATGAAGACAGCAGTGGTGCGGGCTAGCCTGCACCACTGCTGTATCGTGCTGCTGTTTACTGGGCCGCTCTGAACGCCGCTGCGATGACGGCAAACAACAGAATGAACCCGACGCAGAGCAGCAGCAGTCCCACGCCAACGGGAATCAAGACAACGGCGGAGGCTTTGCCGCCGCTCAGCCGGTGGACGCCCATCACCATGAAGACCGACAGGACAATTTCATAGATCCATGCCGCTAGTGCTACGAAACCGCCCAGCACCGGCACCAGTCCGATCAGGCTGCCGGCCAGGCCCAGTGGCACCTGATAGAGTAAGGTGCTATAGGCTTGCGCGGTGAACGAACCCTGCCCGCCGAACGCCTTTGCCAGCCCAAAGTAGATACCCTGGACGACAAAGAAGAACCCTATCGTAATGGCGAGCGAGGTAAAGATCGACGCTGGTGTGGCTGTTGCGGTTGGTCTGACCGTCCCTGACGTGGAGTTCAACTGGCTGAGCAAGGCTGCTGTGGTCCCGGCAGAGATCAGGCTGCTGATATAGCCCAGAATTGCCACGATAATAGCGTAACCGAACAGTTGCACCAGGATGATGCCCCACTCAGCCTTCCCAGCCTCCCAGGCAAAGGTGTTGGCCGATGGCCTGCTGATAACTCTCCACCACTGGCCGGGCAATTGCTGAATGGCCTGGCTCAGCGGCAGCGGTTTCGCCGGCGAGGCTGCCACCCCATAGGCGACATACGACGGCTGCCCCATACCATAGGGGGCTTGCGGGTTGCCATAGGGGTCATACGGATTGCCGGTTGGCGGTGGGGGCGGCGGTGGGGGCACGTTTCCATAGGGGTCTTGCGCGCTGCCGTAGCTGCTATACGGGTCCGGCATATTCGCGCCAGAGCCATAGTCATACGAATGCTGCTCCGATGGCTGGGAAGGTTCCCCCGGATTGGCCTGTTGTGTCGGATCCCAACTCATAGCTGTTCCTTCTTCTCTTTCTACTGGCTTTTCTTGCCTTGAAAAAAAGATGAGTTCTCTGCTCTCTCCATCATAGCATATTGTTCTCATCCCTGATGGGAGCGCGCCCCTCTGGGTTCTGCCCACAAACAAAACGTCCCTCTTTCACCGGATGTGCGAGAGAAGGATGAGGAACACGATCAGGCAAATTCCTATGGCGAGCAGGATGCCCGCCGCGACGGCGATGAGGACGATGGCCGTCGTTCTGCCGGGGCGCTGCCATTGAAGGAACGGCCTGGCCTGCGGCCCCACAACGGGCTGAGCGTCGCTGTAGCGATCTGCCCCGCAGGCCGCGCAGACCACCTCGCCTGGCGTAAAATACGCGCCACAGTTGCCGCAGCGCGGGCCGTAGAAAGGTTCAGGTGTGTTCATCAATGATTTGTCAGTGCTGCTAAGCCGCCGGCCAGCAGACAATATGCTACGCAGGCCAGCAGGAAAATGATGCTAATGCCGAATCCGATGATACGATAGATGATAAAGCGCCGCACCACGCGATCCGGGCTGTAGTAGCGTTGCAGCCAGGAACCCTGGTTCTGCTGTGGCTGATAGGGCGGCTGTTGGTATGGGTTGGCCTGGTAGGGATTTTGTTGGTACGGGTTCGCCTGATACGGGTTCTGCTGATAGGGGGTGGCCTGAGAGGGAGGTTGCTGGTAGGGATTCGCCGCGCGTGGCGTTCCGCAGCGTTGACAAATAGTCTCATCTCCGGCGAAATATGCGCCACAATTGCTGCATTGTTGGGACATCATGGCCGGTGCGCTCCTGGTTCTGGCCCTCTTGAGAGCCGCTCACACGTTGCTCCTCTTGTGCTACAAAAATAGTATACTCCTTGCCACTTTGCCAGACAATGAACCAGGCCACATTCTTCTTCTCAAAAGAGGGGCTGTCAGTTGTAGCGCCAGCTGGCGTGGGGACTTGTAGCGCCGGCTTCCAGCCGGCCCGTACCACTTGGGGCGCCGCATCGCTCGCCCACCGAGAAGACGCTGCTGTCGTAGCGCCGGCT
>CAZFWN010000306.1:0-5422 GCA_964522745.1 uncultured Ktedonobacterales bacterium | reverse complement strand
CTTAGCGATGAAGGGGTAACTTTGCTGAGCAACATATTTTAAAATTAAACAAGCAGATGATAGAATAAGGCACCCTGGAGCCTGACTTGCTCACTGCCTAGCGGTAAGGCTATGAGCAAGAACTACTAATTCTTACATGACGGGGAACAAGATCAGCAGTGACTGGTACTCTCGCCAGCAGGGCTGGTGGATGGGGTTTAGTGGATGACGAGCCTGCGTACGTGGGTGCGGATCGCCTCGCCCAATTCCCGCGTCGTTGCGGTCCCTCCCAGGTCTGGCGTGCGTACCTGCCCGCCGGCCAGTACCTCCTCGATGGCACGCATCAATGTTGCCGACGCCGCCTGTTCGCCCAGGTGGTCGAGCAGGAGCTGAGCCGACCAGATTGAGGCGATGGGATTGGCAATACCCTGGCCGGCAATGTCTGGGGCCGAGCCATGAATCGCCTGAAAGAGACTTGGGTAGCGCCGTTCCGGGTTGAGGTTCGCGCTTGGGGCCAGCCCCAGGCTGCCAGCAAGAGCTGCGCCCAGGTCGGTGAGAATATCTCCAAAGAGGTTGGAAGCGACGATGAGGTCCAGGCTCTCTGGCCTGGTGACAAACCGGGCTGCCAGAGAATCGATCAGTTGTTGCTCAGAGGCGATCTCTGGATACTGGGTTGCCACTTGCTGGAATACCTCATCCCAGAAGACCATCGAGTATTGCAAACTGTTCGATTTGGTGGCGCTCGTGACTTTCTTATGCCCGTGCTGGAGCGCATAATCGAAGGCATAGCGGATGATTCGCTCCGTGCCGGTGCGCGTGAAGACCATCGTTTGAATTGCAACCTCTTCGGCCCGTTGCTGATGCAGACGTCCGCCCACACCAGCGTACTCGCCTTCGGTGTTTTCTCGGATGCAGAGCATGTTGATCTCGGCTGGCCCTTTCCCGGCGAGCGGACTTTGAACACCAGGCAGCAGGCGCATGGGCCGCAGATTGACGTATTGATCAAACCCCTGACGAATGGGTAACAGCAGACCCCACAGCGTCAGATGGTCTGGTACACGAGGGTCTCCAACGGGACCGAGCAAAATGCCGTCAAATCCCCCTCGCTCCAGCACGGCCAGACCATCCGGGGGCATCAAGGCACCTTCCCGCAGATAGCGCTCAGTGCCCCAGTCGAAGTGCTGTATGGTGAGACGAAAACCACCCTGGACTTCTGCGAGCGTCATCAATGTCTGGACACTCTCAGCGATGACTTCCGGGCCAATGCCATCGCCTGGGATCACAGCGAGTTGGTAGTGGTGCATGGTTCCTCCTTGCAAGATCAGACTGGCTCGATTTAGCGGCGCTTGCGCCAGAAAGCATGAGCGGGTTTCCCCTGGATGGCCTGAACGGCGCCATACAGGGAGCTGACCTGGCCGGCCACCCACGCCAGGAGCGCAGCCCCGACGAACAAGACAAAGAGACTGAGATAGACCAGTTGAATCCAGCCCCCCGCAGGCGGCACGGAGACGGTTCCCCCCAGCCCAAGGAGGAAGACGATCACGGCCAACAGACCAAGCACTCCAATGGTCAGCAAGGTCAGCAGATGCGTGACCAGGGCTTGCCGGGCATGCTGCGCCACATAGGGCAGCCACCTGCATGTGACCAGCCAGATGATCAGGGGAGCCAGGAATGGGGCCACAAAGCTGCTCAAATGGGCACCACCAGCCAGGATGCGCTCTGGCAGCGCGGGTGGTTTGGGAGCGGATTTGTTGCTTGCTGGGAGCAGAGTCATCGGGAACGCACCTCCAGAGAAAAAACGCAGGCTTTCCGAGTAGGCGTCTCCAGCGCCTATTGTATCATCTCTTCCCGTTCGATGGCTGTTTGGGGCCAGTCCTGATACCCATGCAAAAATCAAAATGTTTCTTATTGAAAGGGAGCAGCGTTGATTATTCCATTGAATCAGGCTATACTGGCGGTATCTTCGGACATCAAGCGCCCATTAGCAGGATTTCAGGAGGGAGCGACGATGACAACAATTTCTCAGGATCAGCAGACAACGCAAGAGGAGTCTTTCCGGGCCGAGCTGCGGGCATGGCTGGCGGCACATATCACTGATGAATTCCGCGAGAAACGCACGATGACGTTTCAGGAGAAAGTGGCCGTCCGCCGAGCATGGCAGAAGAAATTATTTGAGGCCGGTTGGATCGGGATCGGCTGGCCGAAGGAGTATGGTGGGCGAGGCGCCAGTCTGATGCAGGAGGCCATCTATAATGAGGAGATGGCTCGCGCCCAGGCGCCTATCGCGGCAAATGTGATTGGTCTGAATATGGCCGGCCCCACCATTCTGGCTGTTGGTACTGCTGAACAGAAAGCCCGTTACCTGCCCAGGATATTGAGCGCTGAGGAACTCTGGTGTCAGGGTTTTAGTGAGCCGAACGCTGGGTCCGATGTGGCTTCCCTCCAGACCAGAGCGGTACGAGATGGCGATCATTTTGTGGTCAACGGCCAGAAAGTGTGGACCAGTTACGGATACCTGGCCGACTTCTGTATTTTGCTGGTGCGCACCGATTTTGAGGTTCCCAAGCATAAGGGGCTGAGCTACTTGATCGTTGATATGAAGTCGTCTGGAGTCAGCGCCAGGCCATTGGTCCAGATGACGGGTGAGGCTGAATTTGCCGAACTCTTTTTTGATAATGTGCGTGTGCCGGTGGGGAATCTGGTCGGCGCACTCAACCAGGGCTGGATGGTCGCCCTGACCACCCTGATGCACGAGCGGGGAACGCTCTCGTTTAGCATTATCGTGGCGTTCGAGCAGCGATTGCAGTCGCTCTTTGAACTGAGCCGCAGCAGTACCTTGAATGGAAAACCTGCCCTTGAAGATTCGCATGTGCGGCAGCGCCTCGCCCGGCTATATACCGATGTCAAGACTTTCAAGCTCAATACGATGCGCCAGGTATCTGCTCTTGGGCAAGGCCATCTTCCAGGCCCAGAAGGTTCATTGCTCAAATTACAGTGGAGCGAGTTGAACCAGCGCCTCGTTGAACTGGCCTTTGAACTGCAAGGCCCCTTCTCTGGTCTGGCCCCAGACTCGGTAGATGCCCCATTTGAGGGCCGCTGGCAGTATGAATACCTGCGCGCGCGAGGCAATACGATTGAAGCCGGCACGAGCGAAGTGCAGCGCAATATTGTTGCTGAGCGAGTGCTTGGTTTGCCGCGTTCGTAAAGGGATGGGAAACGAAAAGCAGACCTTTGGCGTATATAAAGGAAGGTTAGAGCGATGTATTTGGCTCTCAACGATGAGCAAGAGCTGCTGGCGCAAACAGTCCGTTCGTTCGTCAAGAAAGAGTTACCTTCTTCTAAAGTGCGGCAAATTATAGCCACTGAAGATGCGTTTGATGAGCGCCTGTGGCAGCAGATGGCTGAGCAGGGCTGGATGAGCTTGACGGTGCCAACTGAATTTGGCGGCTTGGCTGAGTCCTGGCTCACCGTCGCGGTGTTGTTTGAGGAATTAGGCAAGGCGCTTGTGCCTGGTCCATTTTTGGCTACGGTGGGGCTGGCGGCCCCGCTGCTGGCAATGGCCGGGAGCGCGGAGCAGAAAGCACGCTGGCTGCCGGCGATAGCAGAGGGGACGTGTCGAGCGAGCATAGCTTACCTGGAGCCTGACGCCAGCTACGAACTTGGCTCGATGAGGACCACAGCAAGCGACATGAACGGCGCTTATACCTTGAGTGGTGTCAAGATGTTCGCTCTTGATGCTGGCGTGGCTGACCTGCTTATCGTGGCCGCTAAAGAAGAAGGAGCGATGGGCCTGTTCCTGGTGGAGAAGGGTGCTGAAGGCTTGACAGTGGACGCCCTGGAAGGCATGGATTTGAGTCGGCGCTTGACGCGCATCACCCTGAAACAGACGCCAGCCGAGAAGATCGGTGGCTGCAATGACCCTCATCAGGCGCTAGAGCATGCCTGGCATTGCGCCAGTTTCGCCCTGAGCGCAGAAGGCGTGGGAGGGATGCAGTGGATTTTGGATACGGCTGTTGCGTATGCCAAGTCCCGTGAGCAGTATGGACATCTCATTGGCAGTTATCAAGGCGTGGCTTACCCCTTGGTGGACCGGGCGCTTGAACTGAACAGTGCGCGCTCAGCCGTCTATCAGGCGGCTTACGCCCTCGATCATCGCCCAGATGAAATTGCTGAGGCCGTGAGTATGGCGAAAGCACTGGTCAGCGATGGCTACCGGCAGGCTGGCTACATCGGGGTTCAGACGCTGGGTGGAATAGGCTTCACCTGGGAACACGACATGCAGCTCTACTTCCGACGTGGCAGCGGAAGCTGGAGCCTCTTTGGAGACCCAAACTGGCATAGGGAACGGTTGTTACAATCCATCGGGATTTAAGGATGTCGGTGTTTCCTTCCCATGTGGCATGCCAGCACAGAGAGGTGCCAGGAACTGGTCAGTGGAAGCCGACGGAGCGGGAAAAGGAGAACCACCGATGCTTACATTTCCTACTCTGCTGGTTCGTCTCGTGCTGGCGCTGGTCCTTGGTGGGCTGGTGGGCCTGGAACGGGAACAGCACGCCCATACCGCCGGGTTGCGCACCAATGCGCTGGTGGCGCTGGGATCAGCGCTCTTCATGATCATCTCGCTCTACGGCTTTACGGCCCTCCTGGGACAGCCTCATGTCCAGGTGGACCCCTCGCGGGTGGCGTCCTACGTGGTCGCTGGGATCGGCTTTCTCGGCGGGGGAGCCATTGCGTTCCAACGCGAACAAGAGCGCGTGAAAGGGTTGACGACGGCTGCGGCCATCTGGATCGTGGCGGCGCTGGGGCTGGCCTGCGGGGCAGGATTGGTGGTGGAAGCGGTCACCACGACCGTACTGGCGCTCCTGGTGTTAATCGCCTTGCGCTGGGTAGAGCGGTGGCTGCTTCCCGGTAGACCGGCCCCAGTCTACCGGCTGCGGATCGAGGCGACCTCAGGGACGGACCACCTGTTGGAAGCGGTGATGGAGCACTGTACCCGTCTGGGGATGACGGTTCAGCACGCGCAACTGTCGCCTGACCAGCGGGGAGCGACGGTAGAGGTCGTGTGTCTGGGAGCGACGGATGCCACCGTAGCGCAGGCGCTCAGCCAACTCCAGACCTTGCCAGGGGTCCAGGGGGTACAGTCGGATCGCGAGGAACTGCCACGCCACCGGGGCTTTTGACGGCTTGAGGCGGCTAATGTCCTCACGGCAACCATCTTGTATCCTGCGGTGTAGGTCTGATTTGTGCCCAGCATTCCTGAACACTATGCGCAAGTGTTCGTCTGAAGGCCGGAACATCCGTGCCCAATGCTGTTGCAACAGAAAGAGGAACCTATGGAGGTCTTTGAGACCGTCCGCACGATCCTGGCAGTGCGGCAATTTCAAGACAAGCCCGTCCCTGAACCCGTCGTCCGGCAGATCGTCGAAGCGGCGCACCTGACCGC
>CAZFWN010000305.1:0-5438 GCA_964522745.1 uncultured Ktedonobacterales bacterium | reverse complement strand
CTGCGAACCGATGGCGCCTCACGCGGGAACCCTGGCCCGGCAGCCGCCGGCGTGGTAATTGAAAGCGACCAGGGCAAACTGTTGGCACAAGGCAAGAAATTTTTAGGGCGCATCACCAATAATCAGGCCGAATATCGAGCGCTGATCCTTGGCCTTCAGGCAGTTGCCCGCTACCAGCCGGCAGATGTTCAGGTCTTTTTAGATAGCGAACTGGTTGTCCACCAGATGAACGGGCGCTATCAGGTCAAAGATGCTGGACTGCTCGCGCTCTACCAGGAAGCCAGGCGGCTGACAGCAGCCCTGCCAGGGGTCCAGTTTCAGCACGTTCCCCGCAGCAAGAATCATCTCGCCGACAAGCTGGCAAATGAGGCGCTAGACGCTTATGAGCAACAGCGTCACACACCAGAACGTTTATAAGCATCAAAAGCAATACAGACACTAGCATCTGATGTTTCTGTGAGCTATAACCATTCCTCCAGCACATTTGCATGTTAAAATGAAGAACAACAGCATCTATGGGTATTTGGAAACTCCTGATCTCTATTCGATGAGCAGGGGCAGCGGAGACACCTGTGCGGTTAAGTATCTGGCCGGTCCTACCGCAAGAAGAGCATGTACCATCAGCGCCATCTGCTGAAAACGGCAGTCGCAGGAAGCGCTGGTACTGGCGGCTGATCCGCGTGGGCAGCATCGCGCTCGCCCTGGTCACCTTACTGGTGGGGGTGAGTTGGTGGCGGCTCAACGCGACCATCACCAACTTCAGCGGCGCCCATTTTAACCAGCACCACAATGCTATCTGGGCGCAGCATGCCTGGGTGGGGCAATCGCATACCGCCCAGGAATACGATGATCTGGCGGCGCTGCTCCAACGCGAAGAGATCGGCTATCTCTATGCCCATGTTGGCCCGCTCGATGGGGACGGGCATATCCCACCAGCGCTGTACCCGAACGCAGCAACCTTCGTCCGCGAGATGAAGGCCCGCCTGCCCAATTTGAAGATTCTGGCCTGGATGGGGCAGATAGAAAAAGATGGCGGCGGCCCACTCGACATTTCCAACTCAGAGACTCGCGCCCGTATCGTTGCCGAGGCGTATCGCTTCACCGGACAATTTGGCTTCGATGGCATTCACTATGACATCGAGCCAGTGCATAACCTCAACCCGCACTTCCTCGACCTGCTTGATGAAACCCGCGCCACTATCAGTCCTGGAAAATCGCTTTCGATCTCAGCTCCCAAGTGGGCGCCAGCCGCGCGCGTCATTCCATTTGTGCAAGCCACCTTTGGGCGTGGCTCAGCGTGGTGGACGGCGTACTATTTCTTGACTATCAGCGCGCACGTCGATCAACTTGTGGTCATGATGTACAACACCGCCTTACCAACCGCCAGCCTCTATGAAACCCTGGTCAAGCAAGAAACCCAGGCCATCTTGCAAGCCAATGCCCGAAGTACCCATCCAGCAGAAGTGTTGATCGGCGTCCCCACCTATCATGATAACGGGCCAGGGTTCCATGATTCTGCTGAGAATATGCTCAGCGGCTTGCAGGGAGTCACAGCCGGCCTCAACAGCGGCGAAGATACCAGCCACTTTGGTGGTGTGGCTATCTACCCCCTCTGGCTCACCAGCCAGAGCGACTGGCAGACCTACAATCACCTCTGGCTAGGCAGATAAGCTGGGCCAGCCCCAAAGTATCATCCATTGTCCAAAACTATGCTTTGCTGGCTGGCTCATCAGGGGGCGATTCCTCCTGCTCGGAGGGACTGGTCGGCTCCCGGCGATACAGGGTCCAGCGACGCGACTCTGGGAAGGCAAGAGGTTCGCCTTCTGCCTGGAGGCGTTCTTGGGCCTGTTCCGATGAACGAGCGGCTGGCGCTGCTCCTGGCTGAGCAGGCTCGTCTTGCCTCCCTAACTGGCCCTCGCCTACACCAGCAGGCAGATCAACAGGGCGACCTGGCGTAAGATAGTGCCCCAGAATCAGCGCAATCCCAACGGCCAGCGGAATCAGTCCGGCCAATAGCCAGGGGCCAAAGTGATTGGGCGTAGTGAGCGAGGGCGGCACCAAAAAACCAATAGGATAGAGTCCCAGCGTCAGCGCCAGGCCCACCATTGCCGTAATCAATCCGCCCTGCAACACCCCGGCCCGTCGGGCTAATCGGGGCCGGGGTAACGCATTGTGCTCTTTATCTGGTGGAGTAATACCCCGCAGAATCATCGCCATCCGCTCGCGGTGTTCCAGATAGCGGCGCAGTGACAGAAAACCGAGAAAGATGATTAAGACGATGAGCCAGCCACCCGCCAGCACCACAAGATCGCTCATAGAACCTGCTCCAGACTTATAGCAGACCAGGCAAGAAACCCGGCTCTGAATTCAGTATAACATCTATCAAACCTGATTCTAGGAGCAGCATCTCGCGCGGTTTGTTTCATACAATCCTGGCCCATTGCATGCTATGATATGAAGGAGAGAAAGGAGCGCAAGCAAAGCGCTCTGGCTCAACCGAAAACAAAGGTAGGTCTGGATCGATGGAACAGCACCAGGAAATGGCATGAGCAGCAACGATGGACGAAACTTTTTGCGCTGGTTTCCGCTCAAACAACACATGAAAGATGAGCAGGTTCCATTGACTGCGCAGATGGTAGAAGGCTATCCCGCTGCGTTTTCAGCGACCCAGACAGACCAGCAAGAGCTTGATATAGAGCGCGAGTTGATTCGCCGGTCCTGCGCGGGGGATCAGGATGCGTTTGCTATCCTGGTCCGCAACAACCAGCGGCGCGCTTTCTCGCTAGCCTTTCGCATGCTCAATAACTACGATGAGGCGTGCGAAGCTGTACAGGACGCCTTTCTCGCAACCTGGCAGGGACTCCACACGTTTCGCGGCGAGTCCCGCTTCTCTACCTGGCTCTATCGCGTGGTCTATCACTGCTGCCTGCGCATCCTGGAGCAGCGCAAGCGCGATAGCCGCGATCTGGATGCAGTCACCGCCCAGGCCGAACATCAGGCAACACTAGAGGCTGGACAAGAAGTTCAAAGCCTGGTGACTGCGCGCGAGCGCCAGGAAACCATCCAGCAGGCCATTCAGCAATTGCCAGGGAAATATCGTGCCGTCCTGATTTTACGCCACCTGCAAGAACTCACCTATGAGGAGATTGCTCAGACGCTGAGCCTGCCTGTAGGCACGATTAAAACGCACCTGTTTCGGGCGCGTAATCTCCTCAAAGAGCGACTGCAATCTCTTGAACATGATGAAGCCATGCCTGATACTCCCATGCCCAACAGCAGGCCCACGCCCGAAACCGCTGCCGAAGACGCGCACCCATCGCTTCTGGCACGCCTCACCCCCCACTTTTTGCGTTTGGAGGCAGCGCGCCGGCCAGGAGGGGAGGAGCAGTGATGACATGCGCGCGGGCACAAGACCTGATGCAACTCTATATAGATAAGCGGCTCAGCCTGGGGCGCACCCGCGCACTGGAGCGCCACCTGGCCCACTGCCAGAATTGCCGCGCAGAATTGATGCTGCTTGAGGATGTCAGCGAGGGTATCCATAGTCTGGCCCACATCAGCGAGCCAGTCTGGCTCACCGATGCCGTCATGTCGCGCATTGCGGCGACTACTGCTGCTCAGCCACTCGGAGAAACACCAACGCAGCCATCTGGGCAAAGACAGCGCGTGGCCCGCACTGTGCCATTCCGTCTCTCTGGGAAGGATTTAGCGCTCTCTTTCCTGCTGGCAACGCTCGCCCTGTTGAGCTTTATGCTCGCTGTCCCAGTGTTGCGCACAGCGCTGGGCACGCTGGTGAATCCGCTCGCTGCTGTCCTGCTGAACGGGCTACTGATCCTTTTCTCGCCTGATGCCGGCGTGCTGGGTTTGGTCGCCTGGGCGCTCTGGATTGTGCTGGGCATCGGTATCACCTTGCTCGTAGCCGGCAGCGAGATTCGCTCGCTCTGGCGGCAACGCATTCGAGCCTGGCTGCCAGACGCCTGGCGCTAGGACACACATTCCGATGTCTTGTCGCCTGGTAATTATGAGATAATAAGGGCGCCAACGTCTCAGACGTTCGCAGTATCCTTCAGGAGGATCACATGCAGGCGCCCATACCCAATCTTCAATCCTATCGCCAGTTTTTCCCGGCACTGAGCCAAAGCATGCAGGGACAACCTATCGTTTTCTTTGATAACCCCGGCGGCACACAGGTTCCCACAGCCGTGATCGACGCTATGACGGCCTATCTCACCCGCGCCAACGCCAACACCGGCGGCGCCTTTGCCAACAGCCGTCGCACCGACGCCATTATCGCCGAAGCACGCACCGCAATGGCAGACTTTCTGAACGCCAGCCCGGATGAGATCATCTTTGGCCCCAATATGACGACGCTCACCTTCTCCATCAGCCGCGCGCTGGGGCGGGTCTTCCAGCCTGGCGACGAGATTCTGGTCACCACGCTCGATCATGATGCCAACG
Source organism: uncultured Ktedonobacterales bacterium (assembly GCA_964522745.1). Taxonomy (GTDB): domain Bacteria; phylum Chloroflexota; class Ktedonobacteria; order Ktedonobacterales; family DATBGS01; genus DATBHW01. Next base: position 980 of record CAZFWN010000305.1, on the reverse strand, counting down.
TTGCCCCCTGGCTGGCCTTGCAAGAGCGCGGCGTCGTCATCCAGACAGCCGATATTCACCCGGCCACTTGCACACTCAACATGGAAGACCTGCGCGCAAAGCTTTCGCCTCGCACCCGGCTAGTCGCGGTGGGCTATGCCTCCAATGCAGTAGGCACCATTAACGACCTGCCCACTATTATTCGCTGGGCACGCGAAGTCGGCGCGCTGGTATTCGTAGACGCCGTGCAATACGCCCCACATGGCCCCATTGATGTCCGCCAACTGGATTGCGATTTTTTGGCCTGCTCGGCCTATAAGTTTTTTGGCCCGCATCTTGGTATCCTGTATGGCAAGCGTCCGCTGCTCGACCAACTCGCCGCCTATAAAGTGCGCCCAGCCTTGGACGCGCCGCCGGATAAATTTGAAACCGGCACCCAGAACCACGAGGGCATCGCCGGCCTGCTGGGCGCGCTGGATTATCTCGCCGCGCTTGGCCGCGAGCAAGCCGACCTCTCTCCCGATCTGTATGCCGATTGGAGCGGGCGGCGCCGCGTCCTCAAGCTGGCTATGCGCGCCATCCAGGACTATGAGTGCCAGTTGGTCGCCTATCTGATCGATGAACTACAGAGCATCGATGGTCTCCATCTACTCGGCCTGACCCAGCCCGAAGACCTGCCTCGCCGCGTGCCCACCATCGCCTGCGTCAGCAACCAGCACATCCCCCGCGATATGGCCCGCTACCTGGGTGAGCAAGGCATCTTCACCTGGGATGGCAATTACTATGCAATGGCCTTAATGGAGCGATTGGGATTAGGGCAACAAGGCGCGCTGCGCATCGGCCTGGCACACTACAACACGCTGGAGGAGGTGGATCGTCTGGTCACACTCCTCAAAGAACTGCACGAAGACCCTGCGCCATCATAGGTTCGCCATCATAGGTTCGCTATAATAGTACCGAGAACGTTTCGTCACCTGTTGTCACCTGGCACACTGCTGGCT
>CAZFWN010000304.1:0-5491 GCA_964522745.1 uncultured Ktedonobacterales bacterium | reverse complement strand
TTGTGACCTCCACGATGTCAACGTGGCGCTCTAACCAACTGAGCTAACTGCCCTCAGCAGAGAATATGATACCATTCCGCCGCAGAATTGTCAACCTCATCATTCTTCAGCCCAACGGCTGCGCGAATCCATGCAGCAGCAGCGCCTGGGCGATGCCTGCCGAGAGACCCCAATGGGCAACAGCCTGGCGCACCTCGGCCTCTGGCGGCAATGCGGTGTCCAGGTAGGCCAGCCCTATCGCCTTGCGCACGGCCAGATCGCCAGCTACGACGCATGCGCGCCCCAGGCCGCGCGCCAGAATCCATTCCGCTGTCCAGCGCCCAATGCCACGCAGCGCGGTCAGCCTGGCAATCACATCCTCGTCTGGCAGCGCGGTCAGGGTGGGCAGATCAAGCCGGCCAGCGGCAATAGCTTCAGCAACCGCAATGAGATACTCGGCTTTGCGCGTCGTGAATTGCAGGGCGCGAATCTCGCCGACGCTGGCGCCGGCCAACCGCTGCGCGCTCAGGCTATAGACTATGTGCGCGCCGACCTGATGCTGCGCGCCAAAGGCTTCCGCTAAACGCCGGCGGGTGATCACTGCCCAGCGGAGATTGACCTGCTGCGCGCTGATGCAGCGCACCAGCGCACTCAAGAGATCAAACTGGCGCACCGGGCGCAGGCCAGGATAGGCGGCATTCAGCCGCGCCAGCACCGGATCACGCTCCAGCAAAGCGACAAACTCTGGCGGCGCCGGAACAAAGCTGGAGCGTACCACCTGCTCGATCAGCGCAGCGTGCGCCGGCTGCTCAACCTGCACCTGTAACACCGGCGCATCAATGCTGCCCGTCACGCGGCAGGCGTAGCCCACCGCGCCCCCGGCAAGCGGATGCGTGCGCACCAGCGTCGCGCCATCCCAGCGATCAAGCAGATCATCGCCGGAGCGCCGGAAGAGTTCCAGGGACGCGGGAATATCCAGTGGGCCGGGCCAGCGCACCTCGAATTCCGGCGGCGCTTCGGGTTCGAGTTCTCGGCTGGGCAGGGTCATGCCGCATCCTCCGAGAATGAGACGGCCAGCGCTGATTGCAGGCCCAGTTTGCCAGCATCGGTCAGGATGATCGCGCGTGTGCCCGGCTGGCGCACCACCCAGCCGCGCTCGATACACTGCACCCAGACGGCAGCGCCCAGCGCGCCGCCCAGGTGGGGCCGCCGCTCCGTCCAGTCCAGGCAAGCCGTCGCAAATTTGCGACGCTCCCGGCGCACAGCCGCCAGATCAATACCAAGCCGGCCAAAAATCTCGGGGGCAGCCGGGCCAGGCTCCACAGGACCGTGCGACACGGCTGGCGCGCGCAGCGCTTGCTGCGCCACCAGCGCGTCAAAGAGTGCCACTCCCAGCTTGCCTGCCAGATGATCGTAGCAGGTGCGCGCCTTGACCAGCGGCGGCGACTTCTGGAGCGAGGCCGGCGCGCTCCCCGCCACCTGCGCCAGCGTTTCGACCAGATAACCCACGCTCGCGTCGCGCAGTTCATAGACCATCTGCCGGCCCTGGCGCGTGGCGCGCACCAGGCCGCGCTCGCGCAGCAGCGCCAGATGGTTAGAGACATTGGATTGTGTTGCCTCTGTGAGCGACATCAGTTCCGACACGGTTGCCGGGCCACTCATCAAGCTCTGCAAGATGGCGAGCCGAAGCGGGTCCGCCAGCGCCTGCGCCAGTTCCAGCATCTCAGAATGCGTATCCATCATATACCCCTGTTCTATGCAATACATCACTTCACTATGATATATATCATTACCCCGCTGACTTGTCAAGGGGCAGGGGAAGAGCAGGACATGCCGAAGAAGCACATCCTACCACTTGACACGAATGTGGGGTCAGGACGCGGAGGGATTACAGCCACACGAGGCGCGCACCATCAATTTGACCGGCAGTTGGAAACGAATGATCGCTCCTGGCGCCCGATGGGTTCTGCCGAAGGGATCAACGGGAACCAGCGCGGCAGGCCAGTTTCTCCGTCGATAGCCGGAGGCGAGCGGCGTCTCCAGCAAGGAGAGCAGCAGTTCTATGGCCGAGCGGCCCATCTCATAAAACGGCTGCCGAACAGTGGTGAGGGGCAGTTGTACATGGGATAACTCGCCGAGCGTTTCGGTGGCCTCGGCCAGATCATCGAACCCGATCAGGGCAACGTCTCCGGGAATCGACACGCCGTACTTCTGCGCCGCCGCCAGCACGCCATAGGCTTGTAGATCGCTGCTCGCAAAGATGGCTGCCGGGCGCTGCTCCGGCGGCAATGAGAAGAACGACTCAGCGACGGCCCGGCCACCAATTGTGGTGAACTCTGTTTCCTGGACCAGCGCTTCATCGATAGGCAACCCCGCCTCCTGCAACGCCTGGCAGTAGCCGATATAGCGTTCACGCGCGCAGAGGTGCGTCTTTGGCCCATGAATGTGAGCAATGCGCCGGTGCCCATGCTCGATCAGGTGGCGGGTAGCCTCATACGCTCCCGTCTGGTTGTCGGAGGCGATCCAGGGGATCGGCGCGTCGCCCCCAGGAAGCTCATTGGGCAGGTATTGGTCGTCAATGACCACCAGCGGCACCGCTTGCTGAGAGAAGGGCGCCAGGTATGGCGAGGCTTGCCCAGGAAAGACAGCCAGCAATCCAGAGGTCAGGTTAGTTGTCAGCAGTTGGCGGATAGATTGAACCCCCTCCGGTTCCGGCAGCCGATCATTCATGCGGTAGAGGACCAGTTCATAGGAGGTCTCGTCGATAAAGTCGGCCACTGCGCGCAGAATCTCTAAGACAAATAGCCAGGTATAGGAACGCACGAGCATGCCCACCAGATGGCTGCGCCCGCCGGCCAGGTCGGTGGCGGAGGCGCTGGGTACAAAGCCCTGCTCTTTCATCACATGCAGGATGCGCTCGCGGGTGGCCGGGTCCACATCGGGCTTCTGATTCAAGACCCGCGAGACGGTGGCTTTGGAGACCCCGGCCAGCCGCGCAATATCATTGATCGTGAGATGTTTTTCCGCCACAACGGCCCCCAACGTTCCATCAGAAGGGTGTACCAAAAGTCAGCGAAGAGGATGCCCCGGCCAGCAGTGCCAGGTTCCCTGCTTCACAGCATACGCGATGGCACGCCAAAAAGCAATTGTTAGCTCAGGCGCGCTGAAGCGCCTGGGCGATGTCCTTGCCGATAATAATGACGATGTCCGCCCCTGGCGGGGCCGACGCGCCAGGCGTCTGGGCCAGCACGCCAAGCATCTGCTCCAACACGCGCGCCGTCCCCGTCGTTTTAGGGGTGTATTGCTCAAGCTGGGTCGCCAGATAGACGCGATCAGCATCCTGTGGGGTCAGCACGGTGAACCCATCGTTTTTCAGAATGGACGCGAGCTTTGCGGCAAGGCCGGGCACGCCGCTGCCATTCTCAATGAGGATGCGCGCTCCCTCGGTCTGAATGGTCTGAGCATCGGTGGCCGATGGCTTGCCCAGATTGACCGTTGCCGCTGCATCGGGGAAAATTTCGCCCACCTTTTGACGGATCGCGGGCCAGTTGGGTTGGATCACCGATTTGTAGGTGGTGGGGCCGGTAGGGATGTCTTGAAACTTGCCGTAATCAGGCACGCTCAGCACCATCTGCGCAATGTCGGTGGACTTGAGATCTTTGGCAAACTGGGCCAGCTGGATCGCCTGATTGACGCTCAAATCCGTTAGCACACTGCCTTGCAGATCAGAGGCCAGGGTGTCTAACTGCGTCAGGATCGCCGGGTTATTCAGCTTCTTTTTCAAGGCGATCAGCACCGATTGCTGGCGCTGCGAACGCCCGAAGTCGCCGTTGCCATCGGAATGGCGCGAGCGCACATATTCCAGCGCCGTTACCCCATCGAGATGCTGCGGACCCGCCGGAATATCCAGGCGCTTATAGCCAAAAGGATCGCCCGTGTTGCTTACATCATTGGGATAGGCATCATCAATAATCGGGTGCAAAACATCGACATCTACCCCGCCCAGGCTATCAATCACCTTCACAAAGCCATCCAGCCCCACCCAGGCATAGGCGTTGATCGGAATGCCAAAATCGGCCTCGATGGTGGCCTCGGTATGGGCAAAGCCGTGCCGCTTGGCATTGAGGGGATCGCTGAAGCCATCGGTCTCACTGCCAGAGATTTCATCCAATTTATCACAGCAGGCGCCATAGTCGTTGTTGATGTACATATCGCGGGGAATAGAAAGCATGGTAACTTTGTGATGGGCCAGATCGAGGCGCACGACAATATCGGTCTGTGTCAGCACCGCATTCTTGAATTGTGGCTTGGAATCGTTGTCGCTGCCCAGCAAGAGCAGATTAAACGCGGAGACATTCTTCAGATCGGGGGGCAGCGGCGTCGCCTGCACCACCTGCTTCCCAGGGGTGATCGTTGGCAGCGCCTGGCCGGTCACCGTTTTGGCAAACTGATAGAGGCGATAGAGTTTGACCCCGGCATACGAGAGGGATGAGCAGGTTGCCAGCAAGAAAACAGAAAGCACCACCTTCAGGATCGTCGCGCGCAGCCGGCGTGGCTTCCGGCGCGTGCTGCGGCGCCGGGGTGGGGCTGCGCGCTCTTGCCCGTCTGCATCACGATCATCCTCAACGGGCGGGCGCTGCCGCGTCGGCTGGGGGGCTGGGAGATCGCTCACAACAGGAAAGGGACTCTTTAAGAGACTGCCACGCGGCGGCGCTGGGCGCGGCTCAGGCCAACGAAGCTCCGTATCGTCCATACCATCTTCTCCTTGTGTACACACTGTTCCTTGTGGTATGTCGCTGAGGAGGTCCATTTCTGGACGGCCAGGAAGAATGGGTAGTACCAAAAGGGGAGAAATGTGATAATCTGTATGAACGAGGAGGCGCCTCATATGTGCCTGTCCATCGAAGGGAGGATCGCTCATGCCAGAGGCTGCGGTGTCGCTCCTGACCACCTGGCAACCTTTTTACGGTATCATCGGCACCGCTGCGGCGACGCTGACTGGTTTGATGTTCGTCGTGGTAACCCTGGTCGCGCGCATTCAGGAGGCAAGGACGAATGAGGCGTTTGCGGCATTCAGCAGCCCAAACATCCCGCATTTTGGCATCGCGCTCTTCGTTGCCGCCACGCTCAGCGCCCCCTGGCCGGTACTCTGGAATGCCAGCCTTCCGCTCGGCCTCTGCGGTCTAGGAGGGGTGATCTACGTGGTCATCGTTGGACGGCGGATGCGCCGTCAGAAGAGCTATCAACCAGTGCTGGAAGACTGGCTGTGGCACATAGCCCTTCCGCTCGTCTCCTACACGGCACTCGTCGTTGCGGCGCTGGTACTTCCAGGCAATCCGACGCCGGCGCTGTTCATCATTGGCGCGGCGTCTGTGCTGCTCCTGTTCATCGGGATCCACAACGCATGGGATGCTGTGGTCTACATCACCCTCCAGCGCTCCCAGTTGGAGAACAAGCAGCAAGACCAGTGAGCGCGTCGGTGCCTGGCGATTAAAATCGCGGCTAGGGGCCT
>CAZFWN010000303.1:0-5561 GCA_964522745.1 uncultured Ktedonobacterales bacterium | reverse complement strand
AGCGTGACCGGCTTTGCCATCGCGCTTGGCTCGGTAGTGGGCGGGCAGCTTCTGGTAGAGATCGTCTTCTCTTATACTGGCATCGGCTACGCTCTCTATCAAGGTATCACCAATCAAGACTATGCTTTAGCGGATGGCATTTTGCTATTGGTGATTCTGGCAACCGTTTTTATGAATCTGATTGTTGATCTGCTCTATACCGTGCTTGATCCGCGAGTCCGCCAGGAAAGGAGCGCCTAGCAATGGGTCAACCGTCCTCTTCGCGTCTATCGGCGCCTGCCGAGCGGGATGATCGCCTGCCGGCTGGGGTTCCCTCCCAAAGAGAACCTATCAGACAGCAAGAATCTCTGCTTGCGCCCGTCATCGCAGTCTTGCGCGGATTCTGGGGCCTGGTGGCGCTCAACGGCAAGGTCATGGCGGGCAGCGGCATTGTCGGGTTCTTTGTGCTGGTCGCCATTTTGGGGCCGATTGTTATTCGCCAAAACCCCCTGAAGTTCACGTCAGCAATCCTGGAACCGCCCTCCGCCGCCCACTGGCTTGGCACCAATCAAGGCGGCCAGGATGTCTTTATCCAGTTGGTAGTCGGCACGCGCACCTCGATCTTCTGGGCCTTTCTCACCGGAGTGCTTGTTGTTATTATCTCCGTAACCGTTGGCCTGCTCAGCGGCTATCTAGGGGGCATTGTTGATGACATCTTTTCGCTGATTACCAATGTCTTCCTGGTGATCCCTGGATTGCCCCTGGCAATTCTGGCCGTTGAATACTTTGCTAGAACGGAACTGACCATTGCCCTGGTTGTGGCCTTTACCAACTGGGCCTGGGGCGCGCGCGTGCTGCGCGCGCAGACGTTGTCGATGCGTAACCGCGAGTTTGTGACGGCGGCGCGCTCTGGCGGAGAGCGAACCTGGCGCCTGATCTTCTTTGAGATTCTCCCCAACCAGCTCTCTATTGTTGCTGCCAGTTTTATTACCACCACCATTCAAGTGCTGCTGGCGGTGGCCGGGCTAGAGTTCCTCGGCTTCGGCGATAGCGCGGTAGTCAGTTGGGGAAATATGCTCAACCAGGCATATAACGACAGTGCCTTGTTGCTGGGAGCCTGGTGGTGGTTTGCTCCTCCTGGCCTCTGCATCGCCCTGCTGGGGTCGGGACTGGCGCTCTTAAACTTTGGCATTGACGAAATTGCTGACCCGCGTTTGCGGCACGAAGCTGGCCCCAAGGCTCCGAAAAAGCAGAAGGCGGTGGCATGATGGAAAGAAATAGCACTGCACAGCCATTGCTTGAGGTGAAGCACCTCAGCGTCGATTATGCTGCCTCGAATGGCACCGTCCATGCCGTGAACAATGTCAGCTTCACCCTCCATCGCGGCGAAGTGCTTGGCCTGGCCGGCGAGAGCGGCAGCGGCAAATCCACGCTGGCCTATGCGATCTCGCGCCTCTTGCGCCCACCGGCGCTGATCGCCGGCGGCCAGGTAGTCTATCATCCGCGCCTGCGAGCAGATCAGCAGCAGCCCGACCAAAGCACCCTGCCGGTAGATGTGTTGGACCTGACCTCGGAAGAACTGCGCACCTTTCGGTGGAACGAACTGGCGATAGTCTTCCAAAGCGCGATGAACGCGCTCAACCCGGTGATGACAGTGGGTGCGCAAATCATGGATGTGCTGAAAACGCATCGGCCCAATATGAGTGGCGATGCTCGCAAGCAGCGAGCGATTGAACTGCTGGGGCTGGTTGGCATCGCGCCAGATCGCCTGAAAAGTTATCCACACGAACTCAGCGGCGGCATGCGTCAGCGGGCGGTGATTGCCATCGCGTTGGCGCTCAATCCAGAAATCATTATTATGGATGAGCCAACGACGGCGCTGGATGTCGTCGTGCAGCGCGAAATCCTCACCGAGATTCTGCGCCTGCGCGAGCTATTGCATTTCTCGGTCATCTTTATTACACATGATCTCTCGCTGCTTATCGAGATGGCTGATACCATTGCCATTATGTACGCCGGGCGCATTGTGGAGCAGGGATCGCAGCGCGATCTGTACCTGCGCCCACGCCATCCTTACAGCTACGGGCTGATTCACTCGTTCCCAACGCTGCATGGGCCGCGCCGCCGGGCGCTGGGCATCCCTGGCTCACCGCCTGATCTGCGGGCAGTGCCTCCGGGCTGCGCGTTTCATCCACGCTGCCCGCTTGCCTTTAGCGCCTGCACCATTCACCTACCGCTCTTGCGTTCACTCCCTGTAGGATCAGATTCTGAATCAGATCAGCAGGCGGCCTGCCATTTATATAATCCCCAATTTACTACAACCTTTCCAACCCCTGAAACCATAGCGGCGCAGTATGAAAACCTGGCAGAGAGGAGTGGTGTGCGATGAGCTTTTCCCAGCAAGAGGCGACGATGCCTGGTGATGAAATCGCCTCCGCACCTATTCTGGAGGCGAAGCACTTACAGAAGCATTTCGCGCTGCGCCGCTTGAACCCCTTCGGGCCGAAACGCGCCGTGCGCGCTGTTGAGGATACCTCGCTGGCGCTCTATCCTGGGCGCGCAACGGCGCTGGTCGGAGAGAGCGGCAGCGGCAAGACGACGGTGGCGCGCATGCTGGCGCGGCTCTACGAACCAACGGGTGGCTCGATTGAATTTCAAGGGAAGCCTGTCCGGCTCAGGGGTGGGACAAATCTGCGGGTCTACCGACGCTATATCCAACTGGTCTTTCAAGACCCATTCTCGTCGCTCAACCCGGTACATGATGTGCGCTATCACCTGAGCCGCCCGCTCAGATTATATAGGCATGCTCGCACGTCCAGGGAAGTGACCGAGCAAGCCCTGGCGCTGCTTGAGCGTGTCAGTCTGACGCCAGCCGAGCAGTTCTTGCGCAAGTTCCCACACCAGTTGAGCGGCGGCCAGCGCCAGCGCGTAGCGATTGCCCGTGCCCTGGCGGTCAGGCCAAACGTGCTGCTGGCCGACGAGCCAGTGTCGATGCTGGATGTTTCCATCCGTCTGGATATTCTCAACCTACTCTTGCGGCTCAAAGAGGAAGAGCAGTTGGCCTTGCTCTATATCACGCATGATATTGCCAGCGCCCGCTATTTCGCCGAGGAAACGCTGGTGCTATATGCCGGCCAGATGGTGGAGGGCGGGCCAAGCGAAGAAATCATCCAACGCCCCAAGCACCCCTATACCCAGCTACTGCTCTCAGCGGCGCCTGACCCTGATCGGCTGGTGGCCGGCCAGGGATTGACGCCGCTGCCAGCGCGTGGCGAGATTCCTAGCCTGGTCACACCGCCCAGCGGCTGCCGCTTCCACCCGCGTTGCCCGTTCGCCATGCCTGTCTGCAAAGAGCGCTTTCCTGCGCGCACCGAGCTTGGCGGTGGACACTGGACGCATTGCTTCCTCTATGGTGAGGGCAATAAACAGCCCACTGGCGAATAAATCCGCGTCTCTTTTACTTCTCACAGGCGGCTTGCGCCCTCTTGTGACGCGGGGTAACGACCTACCGCAGAATAGCCTCACACATGCGACACACGATAGATAGAATGTGGATTAGAACACCTGCATATTTTGTAGGTTGGGCAAGAGTTCAACAATAGAGTGGGAAAGGAAACCGTTCTCCAGAATCTACCTCCAAAAACGTTCTTGTTGGCGTTCTCTTCGTGAGATGGTACTATCTGCCTGTTCTCTGATTGTACAACACCAAAGAGCGTGCTTTGAGCTTCCTTACTAAGGGAGGTAGGTTCATGACGATTCCCTGCCCACGCTGTCAGACACTGGTGCCTGCTGAGGCAGCCTTTTGCCCGCGCTGTGGCCTATCCAGGGCGCAGTTTTTCCCTGGGGCGCCTGCCCCGGCAGCGTTGCCACCGCAGGGGGCGCCTGGTGTGATGGGTGGCGCGGCTGCGCCCCCCGCCTCGCTAGCGGCCCCCATCAATCCAGCGATGCCCTTTGGACCGCAAGCGGCACCACTCGCTGTTCCGTCGGTCCCAGCAGCGCAGCAGGTCTCAGGGATGCCACCAAGCGCGCAGGGCTGGCCGCCAGCAGGCGCGCCTCCACAGCAGGCGGGCTGGCCGGGTGCCACGCCCTCAGCTCAGGGAGCAGGCCAATTTGGGCAGCCGTTTGGGCAGGGAGCCGGACAGGGAGAGAGCGGCAAGAAGAAGAGCCGATCAAAACGCAAACTGGCGGCGGGAATCATCGCCGCCGTCGTGGTACTCCTGGTGTTGGCAGGCGTCGGGTTGGGTTACTTTGTCTCGCGCGCAACGGCACCCACTAGCTTTGTCATCGCCACGGATCGCGGGAACACGGCGATTGACCGCATTGATCTGACGACGCGCAACAGGATGGTGCTGATCAGCAACAAGGCGCTGCCCGGCGCCCCAGATTCTGTGGTGTTTATCTCCGATACGCAGGTACTGCTTGATTTTGCGGAAAATAGCGGAGATATTGGCCTGGGCGACATCCAGAATGGCACGTATACCAGAGTCTTTCAAGGGAAGGACGATTTGCGCGATATGGCCGTTCGCCCGGATGGGAGCGGGGTGTTGATCGCCGATATAAATGCTGGGAAGATTCTGGAATACCATGTGGCCGATAAGAGCGTCGGGACATTTCTTCAGAACCAGAACTTGGGCAATGTGCAAGGGCTGGCATTTGATACTTCTGGCAATTTTTACGCGGCTGTTGGCAGCACAGTCTATCAGTTGGATCCCACCAGTGGGAGGCAGATCAAAACGTTCGACATACAAAATGGCAGCGATGGCCTGGCCTATGATAATCACCGCAGCACGCTGGATGTGGCCTCAGGCGATAAGATTCTGGCACTTGACCCGAAAACCGGCAAGATTGCCACACTGATTGATGGTAGGTATTGGCGGGGCCGATGGGGTGGCAATTGATCGGCACGGCAACCTCTTTATTGCCTCCAGCATTGGAGTGCTGGAACTCAACACCGACAACCAACTGCTGATGGTGGGCACCAACAGCAACGGTGTGACCTGGGATGATGTGGCGCCGCTTTCTGGTTCTGGCGCCGTCAATTACTGATGCTGTTTCCCTAGAAAGCAGAGCGGCAGCGAAGCGGTGTTTGCTGCTGCTCTGCACCCTGCTGCCGCGCTCTGCAAGGGCAGCCGCAGCGGTTTTGTTGGTGCTGGTTATCGGACTCATTATTCTGCTGGCACGCCGCCGGACAAGAGCGCACTAGATTTCTGAAAACGACACTATGTTCCTCAAGCTTTGGCCGGTGTACGAACCGGGAGCCTGAGCTATCTGTTCGGGCGTTCCCTGAGCGATCAGTTTGCCGCCTGCTGCACCGCCTTCTGGTCCCAGGTCGATAACCCAATCGGCTGCCTTGACCACTTCCAGGTTATGTTCTATGACCAGCACGGTGTTGCCTGCATCCACGAGGCGCTGGAGTATCTCCAGCAAACGGGCGGTATCGGCCAGATGCAAGCCAGTGGTAGGCTCGTCGAGTACGTACAGTGTGCGGCCAGTGACACGGCGGCCCAATTCCTTCGCCAGCTTGACGCGCTGGGCTTCGCCGCCTGAAAGCGTGGTGGCGGGTTGCCCAAGCTGGAGATAGC
>CAZFWN010000302.1:0-5584 GCA_964522745.1 uncultured Ktedonobacterales bacterium | reverse complement strand
CGCTTGCCACGCAGCAGGAGTATCTCTTCAACACGTTGGCCGCGCTCTGGCATCTACTCGATACGCCCACGCCGGAGCGCACGGGCCTGGCGCGCGATTTCTTCTTTGTGGAGCATGGCCGGTATCTGCGCGCCCTCTTAGCCCAGATGGGCCAGACGCCGGGGGTGCGCTCGGTGCGGCGGGAGGTGGCGCTCGTGCTGGCGGCGCTGGAGGGCCGGCCAGGGCCGCACACGCCCGCTCCGCCGGAGCCAGCGCGCCGGCGGCACGGGCTGCTCTGGCTGCTGGGCTACTAGCCAGGATGCCGGCGAACTTGCAACTTCTTGTTTCTTCCCACGTAACACTTATAGCAGTGCAAAAAGACGGGCCTGAACTGGATGCACAGACAGTTTGATAATGCGCAAGTATCTGCGCAAGAGATGCCCTCGTGACGAGGAGGAAATAGATGAGTACGTTTGATGACAACAATCCCGGCGCGGCGGGCAACCGCGAGCGCCCGGCTCCCGATGACCCCGAAGCGCAGTTCTATCAGCAGCAGGGGCAGCGCCAGAGCGGGCCGCAGGGGCCATATCAGGGCCAGCGCTTCTCCGGCTCTGGCTTTGGCTACCCGCCTGGCATGGACCCCGATGGCTTCGCCCATCAGGGCTGGCATGGGCAGCGCCCCGGCTGGCAGCCCTGGGCCGGCGGCTATGGCTACCATCGGCACCGGCATTTCCCCTTCTGGGGTATTTTGCTTGCCATTCTGCTGATCGCGCTGTTTATTAAGCCGATCCTGCATGTGGCCTTCGCCCTGGTCGGTTTTGGCTTCCTGATCTTGCTCTGTCTGCTACCCTTCGCCATCCTGGCGATGATCTTCCGCCACTACTCTGGCCGGCGGGGCGGGTGGCATCGGGGCTGGGGCCAGCATTGGGGCGGACCCTGGGGCTGGTAAACCGACAAGCTAGCCTATAGCGCTGAGAATGATACGAGCCGGCAGTTCAACTGCCGGCTCTTTTTGTAGCGCTCAGGGCTTTACCGCTTGAAAATACTTGCTTTCGTCGGGGAGGAAATGCAGCGCGCTGAGCGGCCAGTAGACCAGCGCCGCTTTGCCGATGATATTCTGGCGCGGCACCGGCCCCCAGACACGCGAGTCTGAGCTATCGCCGCGATTATCGCCCAGCACAAAATATTGATTGGCCTTCAGCACAAGGTCGGTGGGCGCGTAAGGATTCACCGACTCGCTGATATAGGGTTCCTGAATCTGCGTTCCATTGACAGAGACCGTGCCATCTTGATCGACCTGCACCCGGTCTCCAGGCACGCCGATAATGCGCTTGACATAATCCTGCGTCGGGTCTATCGGATAGGCAAAGACAATCACATCACCGCGCTGCGGCGGGTGAAAAAGATAGGCAGCTTTATCCACCAGAATATACTGCTGATCTTGCAGCGTCGGCACCATGCTGTGCCCATCCACGCGATAGTTCTGGACGGCAAAGCGAAAGACCATGAACATCAGGACGGTCAGCGTGATCGTCTCTAGCAGTTCGCGCACCATGCGCAGGCGCTTCGCCTCAACCAGCGGGCGGCGCTGATAGCGCTGGGCCGGAATGCGCGTTGCGGAGGATGGTCGGCGCGGCGGCGTGGTCTTCTTCGACACATCAGACCGCTCGCCTGCCGTTGTTGGCGGCTTCGGCCTGGGTTCAGGAGGAAGGCTAGCCTCCCCTCTGACATCCCCGCGATCTACATCCGGTCTGTTCATCGTACTGCCTTCCTGGGGCTACGGCGCCAACGTGGTATAGACGACCAGCTTCTTGTTATATTCTTTGCCGGTCCAGTCGCCCGTACAGGTAATCAAGTTCAGGTTGGCCGTCGTTGCCGGCCCAAAAATGCGCTGCAAGATTGGGTCGTTCTGGCCGCCGGTTGGGTTCAAATACGTCTCTACATCCATCACGACAAAATGCAGCGTCGCGCCCATCGCGTCACGGATGTAGACCGAATCGCCCACCCGCAGCAGGCGCAGCCACCAGAAGACCGCAGGCGAGCCGTCCTTGCGGTCCAGATGCCCGGCGATCACCGCGTTGCCGATCTCTCCCGGTTTGGCGCCATACTCCCACCAGAATGTGGTAAACCAGACCGGATCGCTGTTTGGCCCCTCCGGCGCCAGCATGACGCCCTGCGCGTCGGCGCCCACCTGTGTCACGCTCGCGTCGATACGCGCCTTGGGCGAGCTGATCCAGGCCGGCAGCGGATAGGGCGTTGCCGTCGGCGTTGGCAGCGAGGTTGCGGTGCTGGTCGCCGTTGGGCGGGCTGCCTGTGTCCGGGGGCGCGGCGCCACGCCGGGCGTCAGCACCAGCGGCACCACCACCGAAAGCGTCGCCGCAACTGCCAGGATCGCGCACAGTGCAATCACCGCCCGCCGAGAGAGAAGACGCCCAGATGTGTCGGGCGGCACACGTGGCTCACTCACCCTCGCCATATCCTCCATTCATCAGCCTGGGTAATTTCCATTTCTGAGTATAGCATAGCCTGCCGAGAGGCAACAGCAGGATAGCCCAAAAGGGCGAAGAGTGGTGTCGTTTCCTTGCCTTTCTCCGAGCGCCTGTGGTATACTCTCGCTGGGTCTTCTGTCTCCACTTTCGCTGTTCTTGAGTAACGCAACGCTGGGGAGGGCATATGGCCTTAGAAGGACAGCAGCTTGGACGCTATCAGATCGTGCGCCTGTTAGGCAGCGGAGGCATGGGCGATGTCTATCTGGCCGAAGACCCGCGTATCGGCCAGCAGGTCGCCATCAAAGTTATCCGGGCCGAACCAACTCCTTACACCAACGCTGAGCATGCCCAGGATGCGAATCGGCTCTTTGAGCGCGAAGCCAGGGCCATCGGAAAATTGGATCATCCCTCTATTCTTCCCCTCTATGATTATGGAGAGGAACCGCAAGGAAAGACGAACCTGATCTATCTGGTCATGCCCTATCGCCCGGAAGGCTCGCTAGTGGATTGGGTCCGCCAGCACTATCCAGACCGTTTGGTACAGCCATCTCTTGTCGCCCATCTGGTGAGCCAGGCCGCCGATGCTCTCCAACATGCACACCAGCACCAGATCATCCATCAGGACGTGAAACCCTCAAACTTCCTGCTCCGCGCAAACCCCAAAGCGCCAGAACGCCCGGACTTGCTGCTCTCCGATTTTGGCATTGCGCGCATCATCAGCGCAACGGCGAGTACCAGCCAGGCTATTCGGGGAACGCCAACCTATATGGCCCCGGAGCAGTGCCTGGGCAAGCCGGTCAAGGCTTCAGACCAATATTCGCTGGCGGTGATGGCCTATGAGCTGCTCACCGGGCGCCCCCCTTTTCGGGGCAACCAGATGCAGATCATGTTTCAACACGTTCACCAACCGCCAGAGCCTCCCAGCGCGCTGAACCCGCGACTCTCGCCGGAGATCGACGCAGCGCTCTTATACGCGCTGGCGAAAGACCCTGGCGAGCGTTTTGCCTCCGTTACTGCCTTTGCCAACGCCTTCCAGCAAGCAGCAACGCATCTCGAACTGGCCGATGCCTCAACGTTTGTGCCTGCCGCGCCGCTGAGCCAGGTTGCGCCAGGCACACCCGCCGGCAAAACTCCCGTGCTGACTCCACCGCTGACGCCCTCGGCTTCTCCTGAGCAGCTTTCTATAGATGAGGCGGCAACGCGCCTCACGCCTGCGCTCGATGAGCGCCTGTCGGCAACGCTGCTGCCCGCCCCGGCCATTGAGGAAACGCCCACCAGAATAAGCAGCCAGCACTCAGAGGCGACGGCCCAGCCAACGCTGGTTGCTCCAGGAACCCCACCAACGGCCCTGCCTGGCTTTGCCGTCGAGACAGACCCGAATACGGTCGTTCCTCCCAGGCACCTGCTGAGTGCGACGGGGCCGGCAGTGGCATCAGCGTCGGCAGCCGCGCCAGCGGGAAACATGCCCATTGTTCCGCCTGCTCCGGTGGGCTTGAAACCGCCAACCTCACTCCCCGCAGCTCGCCGTCGCAAGCGAAGCAGCCTGCTCGCGCTGATTGCGGCGGCGCTGGTGTTGGCCCTGGTTATTGGGGGCATCGCCTACGCCGCTCTTGGTTCCGGGCTGCTCGTTGCGCTGGTGACGCCGCACCCATCGGCAGGCGGCCATAGCACCAGTACCGTTGCCCCCACTGGCGCAGGCACTCCAATCGGTACGAAATTCCCAACCGGGACGCCTGGCACACCGCTGGCGACCCCGAATCCTTCGATCACGCCGGGGAACGGCGCGGCCACCTCTGCAACTGTAGTCATCACCCCGGCCAGCCAATATCTGAGCAATACCTTCACGATCACCGCTGTGCTGGGCACGCCCAATCCATCTCAACAGCAAGTGGCCGCGCGTCAGATCTCCGCGCAGACCCAGGCATACTCGCAGACCGTTCCCGCTACCGGCCAGTCAACGACACAAGGGACGCAGGCCACTGGACTCATTGACATTACCTGCACCCTCTCGGCTCCCATCACCATCAGCGCTGGCACAGCCTATTTCAACAAGAATGGGACGGGTCCGGCGATCCATCTGGTCTTCGATCAGACGGTGACGCTGCCAGGAGACGGCCAGTACCACTATATTCAGCATATCCCTGGGCATGTGCAGGAATATGGGACCATCGGCAATATTCCCAGTTCAAACGGTGCCTCGCCAACCGTCTTCCAATACAACGACCCCACGCATAACTTCCAGATCTATAATGATGGCGCTTACAGTGGGGGACAAAATGGGCAGACCATCACCGTTGTGCAGCAGAGCGACGTGGATAACGCCGCCAACAGTTTGATCGCCGCTAATCAGCCCACGACCCAGCAGGCACAGCAGTTGTTACAGGGGCAGGTGAAAGCCAATGAACGAGCGATTGGAACGCCGCAATGCACGCCCAATACCACCTCAAACCCTGCGGTGGGTGCCGCCGCGAGCCAGGTCACGGTCAGCGTGACCTTTACCTGCACCGGCGAGGTTTACGATCACGATGGCGCCTTGACGATGAGCGCGCAATTGCTCACAAATCAGGCGGCCAATAGTCCAGGTGCCGGGTACGGGCTGGTGGGCACAATCAAGACCGCCTTGACAAATGCCTCGCTTGGTGGGCAGGGCACCGTCACCATCACCACCAACGCGCAGGGGGTCTGGGCTTACCAATTCAGTGGGGCACAGCAACTGGCCCTGGCACAGTTGATCGCCGGCCAAACCAAGCAGAATGCACAGAACCTGCTTGCCTCGCAAACAGGAGTGGCCCAGGTGAACACTATCCAACTCACCGGAGGCAATGGGCAAATCTTGCCCTCGGACCCGGCGCGCATCACAATTAGTGTGCAATCGGTGCCGGGAGCGTAAGGAGCCACCATTGCTCTCTAAATATTGCTTCTGAACAAAAAACTGGCTCCTGTATAGAAGCCAGTTTAGAACGTGTGGAGTGGGAGACGGGACTTGAACCTGCGACAGCCTGCACGGAAAGCAGGAGTTCTACCACTGAGTTACTCCCGCGTGGAGTACCGGACCTCTCGTGCTTTTCTAACA
Organism: uncultured Ktedonobacterales bacterium; assembly: GCA_964522745.1. GTDB lineage: Bacteria > Chloroflexota > Ktedonobacteria > Ktedonobacterales > DATBGS01 > DATBHW01. Next base: position 43 of record CAZFWN010000302.1, on the reverse strand, counting down.
CAAAGGCTCAGAGAAAGCAAGGATGGTGAGCAAGCGATCAGGG
>CAZFWN010000301.1:0-5643 GCA_964522745.1 uncultured Ktedonobacterales bacterium | reverse complement strand
TTCGTCCTAGCCCGCCTTCGCGGGCTTTGTGGCTGAAAGCCCTTAGGCGCGGTTTCAACCGCCAGCGCACCTCCATCTAGAACCGCTTGACCAGGCTCCCATCAATGCTGGCGGTATCTGGCACGCCGGACAGCACCATAGCTCGTTCCAATTCGTCTCGCAATAGCTCCAGCACGCGCTGCGCGCCGGCGGCGCCATCGACGGCCAGCCCCCAGAGGATGGGCCGGCCCACCAGCACGGCCCGCGCCCCCAGCGCCAGTGCCTTGAAGACATCTGTGCCCCGGCGCACCCCACCATCCAGATAGACTTCGACGCGCCCCTGCACCGCCTCGACAATCGCCGGCAGCGCCTCGATGCTGGCCGGCACACCATCAAGCTGGCGCCCACCATGATTGGAGACAACGATGCCCGCCGCGCCATGCTCCACCGCCAGCGCGGCATCATCCGCCCGCAGCAGACCTTTGAGCAAAATGGGCAGCGTGGTCAGCGAACGCAGCCAATCGACATCCTCCCAGGACACCGCCTCATCCTCCTCATCGTCCATCCCCGCTGGAAAGTTTCCGCGCACCGATGGAGGCAAGCTCCAGCCAGGATAGGGGCTGCGCTCCCGATTGCCCAGGCAGGGCAAGTCCACCGTCAGCACAATCGCTCGAAAGCCGGCAGCCTCGGCGCGCCGCACCAGCGGCTCTGCCAGAAGACGCCCCCGATAGAGATAGAGTTGAAACCAGAGCGGACCCGTCGCAGCCGCAGCAATCTCTTCCATACTCCGCGTCGTTTCGGTGCTGGCGGTCATCAGCGTGCCCACTGCCCCGGCAGCCCACGCCGTCGCGCATTCGCCCTCCGGGCAGGCCAGCCCTTGAAGCGCCGTCGGCGCCACCAGCACCGGCATGCTTACCGGCGTTCCCAGCACCGTCGTGCTTACATCAGCCTGGCGCACCCCGCGCAGCATGCGCGGCAGCAGTTGAATCCGCTCAAAAGCCGCCCGGTTTTCTCGCAGCGTCACCTCATCATCCGCGCCGGAGGAAAAAAACGCCCAGGCGCCCGGCTCAAGCCTGGCCTGCGCCAGAGCTTCGTACTGCTGCACATTGATTGGCTCCATACGCCCGCTCCTTTCCCCAGATTCATCGCTCTGCACAATAAACACAACGATGAGATCGTTTCCTGATCTCATCGTTGTGTTATACCATCTCTCTGTGCTAGCAAAGGGCAGGCGCGCCTCCTGCCTTACGGCCCACCATATTCTGCGGGCGAACCATGAAACTGCGTCGTATCCGCGCCTCGCCCGCCGGCCAGATCATGCTCCGCCAGCATTGGGGCCGGCGCGCGCTGGCCGAATTCATACTTGAAGCTCTGGCCGTTCTTCAGATTGAGATAGATGGTTGTCTGAGGAATCATGCCTCCCTCTGGGATAACATTGCCCAGCGCCTCGGCCCACTGCCCAGGCGTCAGATTATCCTTCACCGCATTGGGCAGTTCCTCATAGGCAATATCAGATAAGGGAACATCAGCCTTGCGCCGCACCGGCTGAGGCAGCAGCTCATCGGGAAATTCAGACTCAGGAACGCGATCTAACGGCATATTCATCCCCTTTCAGATAAGATACACTATCATCTGAAGTAATGGCGTGCATACTCTATGCCCTGAGCGCGCCAATTCTATGGGAGGATATGCTTGTGGACAACTTCACTCTTGCCGACCTGAGTGCCACCCGCGCACACTCAGGCAAGCTCTATCACGAATTTCTGCGCGTTCCCTCGATGAGCGCCGGCCTCTACGAACTGGCCGCCGGCGCCACTGACCCGCAGCAGCCGCATACCGAGGATGAATTGTATTATGTCGTTCGCGGCAAAGCACATATTCGCGTCGGCGAAGAAGACGCTCCGGTTGAAGCTGGCTCCCTGATCTTCGTCGCTGCCAACGTCGAGCATCGCTTCCACAGTATTACCGAAGACCTCTCCATCCTGGTCTTCTTCGCGCCAGCGGAATATTCCCAGCGAGAGGCCCACTCCTGAAAGCGGGCGGTGTTCACTTGTAGCGCCGGCTTCCAGCCGGCTCGTCCAGTGCGCCGGCAGGGATGCCAGCGCTACAAGCGCCACCCCTGCTGGCACAGTGGCCGGCACTACAAGCTGATGTAGCTACATCGCTCGCCCGCCATGCACCTCCAGCACAATGCCGGAGACATAGTTGGAGAGCGGCGAGGCAAAGAAAAGCATCGGCCCGGCTGCCTCCTCTGGCGTGCCAGGACGGCCCAGCGGCACCATCATCCGCATCATCCCGTGCATCTGTCCGGGCACGCCGATAGCAATCTGCTCGCCATCGCGCTCGATCTTCTCCGCAGCCTCTTTGGCTGCCGTCAGCCGCGTCTCGATCCAGCCATAGGCCACGCAGTTCACCTGTACATTGAACTGGCCCCATTCTTTCGCCATCGTCTTGGTCAGACCCGTCACGCCCGCCTTGGCCGTCGAATAGTTGGCCTGGCCGGCGTTGCCCTGCGTGCCCGAAACCGAACTGACGTTGACGATCTTGCGAGCGTTGGCGTGCCCCTGCTGCTCGGATTCTTTCTTGGCGGTCTCGCGGATGAACGGCGCTGCCGCGCGAATCAGCCGGAAGGGCGCCGTCACATGAATATCCAGCATTGCCTGCCACTGCTTATCGGTCATCTTGTGAATCACCGCGTCCCAGGTATAGCCAGCGTTATTGACGATCACATCCAGCCCGCCGAACCCCTCTATCGCTTTTGCCACCAATTGCTCAGGGAAGGCCGGGTCGGTCATATCGCCTGGAATTGCCAGCGCTTTGCCGCCCGCCGCCTTGATCGCCTCCGCCGTCTCATTTGCAGGCGCGGCGTCCAGATCGCACACCACCACCGATGCCCCCTCCGACGCAAACAGCTTCGCCGCCGCCGCGCCAATCCCCCGGCCAGAACCCGTCAGAATTGCCACTTTGCCAGTCAACAGAGCCATGTGTCTTTCTCCTTTGTATAGAATGTCTACGGTGACGTCAATGGCAAACTACGTACTTTCCTGCTCTATCCCAGGTTTTTGAGCTACCACCCATAAGAACGTGATGGGCACGCCATCTTCTGGCGCTGTTTCCTCCGTTGCCCGAATGATCTGTAACTCTGCTTCCAGTACAAGACGCCGATTGGTCTCGCTGTCAAAATGGCTCCAATACATCGGAGCGCCCATCCAGTCTGGCAGAATATCCTGCTCGACATCGGATGTCCCCATCGCGGCGACAAACAGCCCGCCAGGCTTCAGCCAGCCGGCAATATCCCGCAAGAGTCCAGGTTGTTCCTCACGCGGCACATGGATGATCGAATAAAAGCCAACAACCGCGTCAAAGCTTGCCTGCGGAAAGGACAGCGCCGTCATATCGGCTTGCAGAAAGGTAGCATCAGGCACATTCTGCCGGGCAAGCGCAATATGCCGCGCTGAAAGATCGACCCCCGTGACCTGAAAGCGCTGCGCCAGGATACGCGCCGTCGGCAGGCCAACGCCGCAGCCCAATTCAAGCACGCTGCCACCAGCAGGAACCTGCTCTAACAAGAAGTCTGTATAGCGCTGGCGCTCCTCTGCGCGCGTATGACCTGCCCACCAGTGATGCTGCTCGGCAATCTTATCATAGCCCTGAGCGACAATCTGCTTCGGGTCCATGTTCCTGGTATCACTCCTCGCTCTGTAATGTCCTACGCCTTATCTGTTCAAGCGCGAGCAGCACTCAGAATACCAGCCAACCGCGCCGGATCGATATTGCCGCCGCTCAGCACGGCCACGACTTTCTCGCCCGGCTTCACCGGAATCTTGCCCTCTAGAATCGCGGCCACCGGCGCCGCGCCCGCCGGCTCAACCACCAGCTTGCAGCGCTCCGCCAGGAGCGCAATCGCCCGATCCACCGCGTCATCATCAATCGTCACCACTTGATCGACATAGCGCTGAAAGAGCGCCAGATTCACTTCGCCGGTATAGCCCGCGCCCAGGCCATCCACCCGCGTCTGCACCTGCTCCAGTGTCACGGGATGCCCCGCCGCCAGCGCCGCCGTCATGCGCGCCGCGCCCGCCGGTTCCACACCATAGACCCGCGTGTTCGGCTTGCGCGATTTAATCGCCAGCGCGCTGCCGCCGCAGAGCGCGCCGCCGCCAATCTGCAACACCACCACATCCGCATCCGGCAGGTCATCCAGAATATCCAGGCCCAGCGTCCCATGTCCGGCAATCACCGCCTCATCCGTATAGGGGTGTACCAGCACCAGCCCGCGCTCTTCCGCCAGCGCCCGCGCCTGGCGATGCGCGTCCAGACTGGCCCGGCCATGCAGCACCACCGTCGCGCCATAGCCACGCGCCGCCGCAACCTTGCTCTTGCTGGCAAACTCCGGCATTACAATCGTCGAAGCGATGCCAAGCGACGTCGCTCCCCAGGCCAGGCTTTGCCCATGATTGCCCGCCGAGGCCGCGATCAGCCCGCGCTGCTTCTCCTCCGGCGTCAGCCGCGAAAGGCGATACAGCACCCCACGCGGCTTAAACGACCCCGTTTTCTGAAACATCTCCGCCTTCAGAAAAAGCGCAACCGGCGTCGGGGCCATCTGCCCCAGCGTGGTCGCCGAAAAAAGCGGCGTCTGCCGGATTTGCTTTGCAATTACCTCACGCGCCTGCAAAATATCCTCAAAAGAAACCATTGAATTCCTCTCCAAAACAGTCTTAGCCAAGCTATCGCCGATTAAAATCGGCGCTACGGGCCTTCGGCCAGGATGTCCCTGCGGGACTGGCGGCCCAGTGCGTCCACCGCCCCACCAGTCCCGATGGGACTTGCTGGCGCCGCAGGCGCCCCTAGCGCCGATTTTAATCGGCGAGTAGTTGGCCGTGTTGCTCACTTGTATCCACCAAAGATGGCGTGCCCTGCCCGCAGCCAGAAGCAATCCACCTGCCGGAAGCCTGCCTCGCACAGCCAGAGCAGTTGATCGCTCAGCAGCGAGGGATAATCCCCCGATTGAGCGACACCATAATCATAGGCGAAATAGTTCCACTGCTGCGCCTGGAAACGCTCATAGCCGCTCAGATCGCCAGAGGCGGCCAACGATTGCGCCCGCACCAGTGCATCATACTGCCCGGCATAGAGGCGCGCAATTGCCGGCGACGCCGGCTCGACAATATCGGCGATCAGCAGCGCCCCACCTGGCTCCAGCCGGCTCGCCAGATCGTTGAACAACTGACGCTTCTGCTCGCCCGGCAGGTGATGGATACACAGGGACGACAGCACAAAGCGCAGCGGCGTAGGCAGAGCCACGCGCCACGCCTGATCTACCAACTCGAATGGGCCAATCTCTAGCCGCTCTCCGAACGGCGCCAGCGACTCCCGCATCTGCTCGCGCATGCGCTCTGAGCCATCAAGCGCCAGATAGCGACATCTGGGAAACGCCTCTAGCATGGTCCGCGCCAGCACTCCAGCCCCGGCACCCAACTCGACCACCTGAAATGCCTCATCTTTATTCGCCGGCATCAAGCCAACCAGTGTAGTCAACTGCTCGGCACGCGCCGGTACAAATAAATCTGCCAGGTCGATAAATTTCGCAGAATCGCCCTCGCTCCACATATGTGTTTTGCTGGTTATATCATCCATCGCTGCTCGCTCTTCCTGATTTCTAGC
>CAZFWN010000300.1:3575-5654 GCA_964522745.1 uncultured Ktedonobacterales bacterium | reverse complement strand
CGCCTCGCCGGAATTTGCCCGGCTGAAAGCGCGGCTGCTCCGGGCACTGCTCACCGGCCAGGACATCGCGCTGGCCGCCGAACAACAGGCCACGCATCAGGAATCCGGCCAGGAGGTGACGCTATGAGATGGCTCCGGCTGCTTAACCGCATCTGGCCGCCAGTGCTGCTGGCCTTGCTCCTGCTGGCCTTCTGGCAGTTCTACGTCCAGAGCCAGAATATTGACTCGCTCATCCTGCCCGCGCCACTCCAAATTGCGCAAGCAACCATGAGCCATCTTGACGTCTTCAAGGCCCATATCGGCACCACCATCTACGAAACGTTGGTAGGGCTGGCGGCTTCGCTGGTCTTTGGCCTGCTCACCGCCGCCGTCATCGACCTTTCGCCCCCGTTGCGCCGGGCCGTCTATCCGCTGCTGGTCGCCTCGCAGGCCATCCCTATCTTCGCCATCGCGCCGTTGCTCATCTTCTCGTTCGGCTACGGGCTGCTGCCCAAGGTCATCGTCGTCACCCTGGTCTGCTTCTTCCCCATCACCATCTCGATGGCCGACGGCCTGCGCAGCACCGACCCGGAGTTAATCAAGCTCTATCGCACCTTTGGCGCTGGCGAGTTCTCGATCTTCTGGCGGGTGCGCATGCCCCACGCCCTGCCCTCGTTCTTCTCTGGCCTGCGCATCGCCGCCACCTATGCCGTCATTGGCGCCATCCTGGGCGAATATGTCGGCGCCACCTATGGTCTGGGTGTGCTGCTGGAACTGGAGCAGCGCTCCTTCCGCACCGATCTCGTCTTTGGCGATGTCATCATCATCGCCCTGTTGAGTATTGCCCTGTTTCTCAGTGTCTCTCTCGTTGAACGTATCGCCCTGCCCTGGTACTTCGCCGCAGGGCGCGAGCGCGATTGGCGCGACGCCGGGCGCCGCCCGAAACGCCACCGCCGCGCTGCGCGCCCATCCACACCAGAGGCTCCGCCTGAAGCAGTCCAGGCAGAGGTGCATAGTTAGGCAGGCAGATGTATTCGCCAGCTAGCTGTGTACCTGTAGCGCCGGCTTCCAGCCGGCTCGTTCAGTTTGCCGGCTGGAAGCCGGCGCTACAAGTGGGAAACCACCGGAAAGGATAGACTACATGAATAAGTTGTTTCGCAGCGCCGGCCTGTTGGCGCTGCTCGCGCTGATCCCGCTGGCAGGTTGTGGAAACAACACCGGCCAGGGGTCACAGCATCTCACGCCGGTCTCCATCGCCCTTGATTACACCCCCAACACCAACCACACCGGCATCTATGTCGCCCAGCAGAAGGGCTGGTATCAACAGCAAGGGTTGAACCTTACCATCCTGCCCTACTCGCAAAACGCCGCGCCCGAAGCCCTGGTGGCCTCCGGCAAGGCCGATTTTGCCATCAGCTACGAGGAAAACGTCACCACCGCCCGCGTCTCTGGGCAAGATTTGGTCTCTATCGCCTCCATCATCCAGCAGAACACCTCTGGCCTGGCCGTGCGCGCCGATTCCGGTATCACCAGTCCGGCCCAGCTTGCCAGCAAAGTGTACGGATCCTTCGGCGACCCCTTCGAGCCATATGTCATCTCCGATGTCATCAACTGCGCCGGCGGCAGTGTTACTCCTGACCAGATCAAAAATAACAGCCCGGTCATCAGCGACGACGGGCTGGCCTCGCTTCAGACCCATAAGATTGATTACGTCTGGATTTACTATGGCTGGGAAGGCATCGAATTTCAGCGACACGGCCTGAAGTTCACCTACTTCCCCATCTCAAGCTACTGCATCCCCGACTACTACACGCCCATCATCATCACCAGCGGCAAGTTTATCCATGACCATCCTGATCTGGTGCGCAAGTTCATGGCCGCCACCTCGCAGGGCTTCAACTACGCCATTGCCCACCCCGACGACGCGGCCAACATCCTGATCAACGCCGTGCCTCCTGGCACCTTCGATGACACCGGCCTGGTCACGCAGAGCCAGGAATATCTCAGCAAGCAATACGCGCTGGGTGCGCCCAAGTGGGGCTATCAGACCTACGACAAGTGGCACAACTACCCCCACTTCCTCTTCCAGACCGGCAAGCT
>CAZFWN010000300.1:0-3475 GCA_964522745.1 uncultured Ktedonobacterales bacterium | reverse complement strand
GCCTCGCCCTGAGTCTCCTCCAATCGCTCCAGCACATCCTCAACGAACAGTCGAAAGACATATTGCTCCCGCCTGCCATCGCCCGGATGCAGCGCGCCCACCTTCGAGAGGACGCTGTGCAGTCGGTTCTCCGTCACCAGATTGAACGCCTCCCAGATCAGCAGGTCAAGGCTGCCCGGCTGAGCGCCTGGCTGCGGCGTGGCCCATTTCTCCGCCTGGCTGAAGCGCTTATCCTCGGCAAACGCTGGGATTTTCTTCTTGAGGATCGGCCTGATCGCACCCTTGCTGCTTTCGACCAGCAGCGTCTTCAGCGGCTTGATCACCACCCCCTCCGCCTGATTCGCCTCTGCCAGCGGAGGCAATCCCAACCGCCTGGGAATGGTCGAATCAAAACCAACCGGATAGGCCAGCGCCTCTTGATAGCTCCCGCAGAAGAGAGGCGCCGCGTAAAATATGCCCACTTCCTCAAAGATGCTCAGAGCTATGTCAAAATCGACATAGGTTTTCGGCGCGCCAGGCACAGCCTCTTCCAGCGCCAGATCAAAGGCGCAGAACTCAATCGAGGGAGCGTACCAGATGCCCGTCTGCACCGGCTGCACCGCCGGATCAGGGCGAACCTCTGGGTGAGGATAGAAGCCGCCAAATAATTCGCCATAAATAGCGAGCTGGTTCATCTGGGGGAAGCGCTTTTTCGTAGCTAGAAATGCTTGCACTATCTTTTGCTGAAGTTTTTCTAAAACGATTTGATAATGAAAGAAATCATCCGTGCTGCTCAAGATATGCTTTCGGTTGGCGCATAAAACTGTCTGCCCATCGGTATAAAAGCAGAAGTTGGCTCCGTGAATTTTCTCCGTCACCACCCAGGGCACTTTTGCCAGCAGGCGATAGGCCGCCTCATCGATACGCCATTCATCCGGCGATTCAGCGATCTTCTCGTAACTGATAAACATCCCGGCTCTCTCTCACGCTGGCGCCGGCTCCTCAGCATAAACCGTCAGCCATTCCTCTCGCAGATTGATGAGTGCGCCTGCACGCTCTGGCACATCGAGACCAAGCACCCCACTGATACCCTCAGGCAGCGTCTCTAGCGGATGTACCCAAACCGTCACATTGGAAAGCACCAGATCGCCGAAAACCAGTCCGGGTGTTCGCCAGGCGCGAGCCAGTCTTTCAGTACCCATGATACTCAAGCGTTGCTGGCGCTGCATCTCCGGCACGGCCCTGAAATCCTCCAACACATCCGGTTGGATCGCCGTGCGAAATTCGCTGGTACTCACATGCAGCATTACCCAACGAGGGCGCGCCTCTTCAGCAGGCTTCGCCGCTCTCACACGTACCGCTGGGAACCCTTCGATACGCCACAGCCGCAATCGCTGTCGCGGACTACTCATCGACATCTGCTAAGATATCTCCAAACTTCTTGGGCGGGGTACAATTTGTCCAGAAGGCAATAGTTCCTCCGTCATAGCCCGCCTCATCCCAATGCTGGTAAATTGCGCGCACCAGAGGTGTCAACATCTTACGGGTCGGCGCTTCGGCCAGCACACGCCCCCGAAAACCATCAAACTCGCAAGGGGCATAATCGTCCGTCACTTCGACAAACACCCAACGCTTCGGAAAGCGCGCCATAATCTCGCGGGCTTCTAATATCGGTGGCTTGCTTGGATCAAGCAGATGTGGCTGAGGAATTGCTGATGCCATCGATGAATCGCTCCTTTACTCGACAAACGCAGCATCGCAGTGGGCTGTTGATTAGAGTATACACTGCTCGCGCCGGCGAGACAATGCGACAACCGCTCGCACAAATTGTGCGATAATAAGAGCCGCACAAGAAGACCGTCTCTGATCTCAACTCAATGGATAAATTGTTCTCACCGTTATAAGGAGCAGATTCCCCCAATGGCTGAGCATACCAACGTAGAAGAACTGGAACGCAACGCTCAACTCCGGCGCGAGATTGAGGAGCAGATTACCCGGCGCTTCGCCGCAGAAGATGATGTGCTGCGCGCAACGCTCAAAGCACAAGCCGAGGCAGGACTCCCAGACATCCAGATTTCCCCCATACAGGGCCGCCTGCTGCAAGTCCTGGTCGCCGCCTGCAATGCCAAGAAAATTCTAGAGGTCGGCGCGCTCGGTGGCTACAGCGGCACCTGGCTTGCCCGCGCCCTGCCCGCCGATGGCAAGCTCATCACCCTGGAGATCAGCCCTAAACACGCCGAAACAGTGCGCGCTGCCTTCGCCCGCGCCGGCCTGAGCGAACGCACCGAGGTGCGCGTCGGCTCTGCCAGCGAACTGCTGCCCGCGCTCCAGAGCGAAGCGCCCTTCGATATGTTCTTCATCGATGCCGACAAAGACGGCTATCTCACCTATCTTGATTGGGCGCTCAAGCTGGCCCGCCCCGGCAGCATCATCGTGGCAGACAACAACATCCGTTATGGCAAGCCATTCCAGGAGCCACCGCCCGATAGCGGCAATGCCGGCGTCGCAGCTTATAACCAGCGCGCCGCCAGCGATCCACGACTCCGCTCGATCTTGCTCCCAATGGATGATGATGGCATGGATGGCTTTGCCATCTCTGTCGTTCTTTCGTAGAAAGTGGCTATACGCAACACAGGCAGAGAAGCATGACTACACCACACCATCCTCACCATCATCAGAACCAGCCGGCGCATCACGGCCAGGAACAGCCCCAAACCGAGGAGCAGGCTGACGGCCAGGGCTACCTCAGCGGCCAGCAAATTCTGCCGCAGCGCCTGCGCCCGGATATGACTGCTGCCGAACTCATTGACAGCACCTTCCAGGCATATAACTCGGCGCGGCTCAACGAAGCGTGCCGACTCTATGCCGAGCAGATGCTCGACCCGGAGCAAGATGTCACCATCGCTATGACGATGGCTGGCGCGCTTACTCCCGCCGGGCTGGGCGGCAGCATTCTCACGCTGATGGAATACGGCTTCGTCGATTTTCTCGTCAGCACTGGCGCCAACCTCTATCACGACATTCACCACGCGCTGGCCTACGCACTGCATCGCGGCGCCTTTGACCTCGACGACACCGAATTGCAGCGCGAGGGCGTCATCCGCATCTATGATATTCTCTTCAAGGATGAGGTCTTGCTGGATACTGACGCCTTCTTGCGCGAAACCTTCAAATCCATTCCAGACCGGCCTATGTCCACCGCCGAACTGCATCATCACATCGGCCAGCGTCTGCTCGATGTCGGTGTCAAGCCCGAATATTCGGTGCTGGCGCAGGCCGCCGCCTGGGACATCCCAATCTACACCTCCTCGCCCGGCGATTCCTCCATCGGCATGAACCTGGCCCGCTACGCCCTCGATGGCGCCCGGCTGACCATTGACCCGATGATGGACGTCAACGAGACCACCGCGCTGGTCCTCAATGCCACCCGCAACGGCGTCATCATCCTGGGCGGCGGCTCGCCCAAAAACTTCTACCTGCAAACGCAGCCGCAGCT
>CAZFWN010000299.1:0-5656 GCA_964522745.1 uncultured Ktedonobacterales bacterium | reverse complement strand
GCGCGGATGCCGGCGATCAGGTCGGCTGCCGCCGTCCGTTTGATCACATAGCCAGCCGCCCCTGCTCGCAAGGCCCGAAAGAAGTAGTCGTCGGCCTCGTGCATCGTCAGGAAGAGGACACGCACCCCTGGGGTCTGCTGGCGGATGCGCAGACACGCCTCCACCCCATCGAGTTCGGGCATGCTAATATCCATCAGCACCACGTCGGGCCGTTTCTGCTCGGCTTCGGCCACCGCCTCCCGCCCGGTGCGCGCCTCGCCGATCACCTGCATATCACCGGCCAGCTCCAAGAGCGCGCGCAGTCCGTCGCGCAGAATATCATGGTCATCGGCGAGCAGAATCCGAATGACCTCCGGTTTTGTCTGCATAAGCATACCTCAACACGCGGATGCTTCCACTGGGGAAAGCGGAACCTGCGCGCATACCACACAGCCATCCCCAGGGCGAGAACGCACGCGCAGCGTCCCCCCCAACAACTGCGCTCGCTCGCGCATGCCTTCCAGCCCCACCCCCTGGCGAGACCCTGACGCCTCAAGGCGCTGAGCCGCAAAGCCAGCCCCATTATCGGCCACCGTCAGGGTGACGCCGGCCTGCTCTTGCCGGAGAGTGATCTGGACCTGCCGCGCCTGCCCATGCCGGATGGCATTGGTTAAGCTCTCCTGAGCGATGCGGAAGAGGGCGGTCTCCACTTCCCCTGGCAGGCGCGCCGCATCCTCCGCTGGCTCGTCGCTCTCTTCTTGCAGATGGACCTTGACGCGGACCCCGAAGCGCTCGCTGACATCTTCCGCCAGCCAGCGCAAAGCGGCGCAGAGGCCAAGATCATCCAGCAGCGGCGGGCGCAGTTGCCGGGAGAGCGCCTGCACTTCTGCCAGCGTCCGCTGCGCCAGTTCGGTCAGCCGCTCGGCCTGGTGGTGCGCCTGGACGGCCACACTGCTTGATTCGCCGGCAAGGCGCTGGGCAATAGCTTCGGCGTGGAAGGTCAGGGCGGTCAAGCTTTGTCCAATCTGGTCGTGCAGTTCTAAGGCCAGCCGGCGCCGCTCCTCTTCCTGCGCCTGCAAGACCCGGCCAGCCGCCTCGTGGCGCGCCAGGGCGAGACGATGCAGCATGGCATTGAACGTCCGCGCCAGCGCCAGCACATCGGCGTCGCGCTCCTGGGCGACGGCGCGAGCGTCGAGATCGCCAGCTTCGATAGCCTTGATCGTTGCCAGCAGACCACGCAGCGGCGCAAACGCCGCGCGCAGCACCAGGAAATTCACCATCATGCCCAGGAACGCGGCCAGGGCAATGAAGCCCGTATCAATCAAGTAGTGATACGTCTCCGGGTTATGCTGGGTGATCCACCAGCCGGCACCCGTCTCCAGGAGGATAATCACACTGTTGGCAACAATGACCTTCTCAAAGGTTGAGAACGGCCAGCGCTGCGACCACCGCTGCCAGGTGTGAGCCAGCAGCCGGCCCAACTGGAAGGAAGAAGCGCTCATAGGCTGCCCGCCCTTTCATTGGCGCGGCAAGGGGCAAGCGCGCCCCTCCCTGGCTGAGCAAGCATCGGCGAGGCTGTGCCTCCGGGCGGCGCGACGGTCACCTGAAAGTGCGTATGCCAGTCTGGCCGCCCTGGCGTCTGAAGGGTCAGATCGATCCACCAGGGACCGGCCATATCCATCTGCAACGGGATCGAGAAGATGCCCGCGTGACCTTCATCCCCTGATAGCGTCAGCGGATGGACACCCATCGACATGGTCTCCATATCCCACGCAACCTGCAAGTGTGCCCACGAGCCTTCTACTGCATTGCGGTCATTCGCATCGGGCAGGCTCACGACCACCTGGGTCGTCTCACGCGCCTGCGGAGTGGGCGGCCACAGGCAGACCTCAGCCTGGATCGGCGAGAAAGCCGCGCGCCACAGGGAGAACACCGGCAGCGCCAGCGCCACCATCAGGGTTACTATCAGCAGGAGCCAGATACGTGGGCGCACCTGCCCGAAACCGGGCAGGGCGTGTCGATCCTGGGGTGTCATCTCAGGCTCCCTTTCTGCGCCTACCTGCCAGGCGCGACGACGCCGTATCCTCAATTTCAGCCGCTCTCTCCTGACTGGAGAGATAAAATTCGACAATTGCCACGATCAACGAGACGAAGATCAGCGCGTGGACGGCGCTGCACCAGAGGCAAATGGTGTGCAAGGCCACGACCTCGGCATAGATCAGATACAGCACCACCAGCATCCCCAGCGCTGTCCAGACCAGCTCAGCGCCCCTGATCCAGCGCTGGCTCCGGCGCATCGCAGCGATAGACAACGCCGCGCTCACCACAAACCAGGCGATCCCTGGGAGCGTGATCGGGATCGCCGTTCCTGGTATCACCGAATAGCTGCTTGAGGTCACGCGCTCGCAGTTGACGACCCCCTGCGACGAGCAGAGCAGCGGCACCGACGCATAATGCACGCTGGTCAGATAGATGGCGATGCCCGCGCCCGCGATGGCGAGTGCGAGCAAGAGCCATTGCCCAGGGGAGCGTGAGAGCATCCTCATCTTCCCCTCCTGAGAAGAGCAGATGAGCCAATCTCCGCGACCAGCACGGGCTGGAGGTTCCCCAGCAGGCCGCTGTTCCCCGTCGAGGCGCTCAGCGCTTGCTGCAACTGCGGAATGGGCGCCGCCTGGCAGACGCTTGCCGGCTGCTGGTTGGTCGCCTGGCAGATCGCGGCGGTCAGATAGTTCGCCGCGCCCAGAATGCCCTGCGCAACGGGCGACTGCGCGTTGGAGAGCGCGCCAGCGATGGTTTGCCAGTCCAGATTGCTCAACACCTGTGGGTCATAGCTCGCCCCGGAGACCGTGTACTTGTTGGCAATGTCAATAAACGGATAGCCCCCACCGGGATTGTACTGGTTGATAAGCTGCTGCTGCGCAGCCGTCGGCGTTTGCAGCGCAACACCCTGATAGCTTTCTTGTTCAAGCGGCACGAAGTCAACGTAGTTGCTGGCATACGAGCTTTGATAAAAGCTGAAGGTGTGGGTACTCGGATACACATCAGTGGACGAGGAAGTCGTCTGATGGAGATTGCTAAAGCTGCCGAAGCGGCTCAGCGCCACAATCATCGCCCAGCGCTGCGCCGCGCAGTAGGGGCAATATTCCGCTCCTTGATAGAAGACCTCTGGCTTGCCAGTCGGCCCGGTGAGGAGGGAGGCGCCGTTGAGTTTGGTCGGCTTCGTCTGGACCTGGCCCGCGCCGACCTTCGCCAGCACAGCAGGATCGACATTCGTAACTTGCTTGACGACGGTTGGATCGGCAGCCGTGACAGGATAGCCACCGCTCGTGCTGCCGGCGGATTGGTGCGCGGCAAGATAGATGAACAGGGCAATCACGCCCACGACGGCCACCAGCACCCCACCGAGCGTGAGCCAGAGTCCGCGATTCGAGCGGCGCCGCGCATAGCGCTTAGGGCGCTGGCGCTGCTCAGTCCGCTGGCGGGCCGGCTCCTGATACTGGCGCTGCGTCTCGCGCCGCTGGGCCGCTGAAGGCGAGGACGCTGGTGGTGAAGCAGGCGTCCCCTTGGTTTTAGGACGCTTTGCCGCCGAGGGGCCGACTGTTGGCTGGTTAGCCGATGAGTTCGCTGGTTGTTTCGTTGGTGATTGTTTATCTGGTGGTGATTTTGAGGATGGTGGTTTCGCCATAAGGTCACATAATCCTTGAGCTAGAGATAGCCTGATATTCCTTATACCATTATAAGATGGCAGAACGGGCGTGCCCAAGAGGATTACTCCCTATTTTTGTATGTAAAAACTACTGAGTTGCAACTCTTGACTTTCAGCATGCCTGTGCCCTATATTATCAGCACTATAAGAGAAAGGAGATAGGCTAATGAGTACAGGCATTGATACCCGCGCGCGTAATGTCCTCTGGCACAGCGGCGCGTTTTGCGCCCTGCTGCTGGTTGGTCCGGGCGGCGCCTTTCAAGGCTCTCGTGTGCCCATCTCCTTATCAGCCTGTCTGAGAAAGACCTGAGTGCTGATCGCCAGGCTGAAGAGTGGAGACCGTGAGCATGCGAACGCCGCGCTGCTCACGGTCTTTTTTTGCGCCAGAATGGCGGAGTTCGCGCGCTTCACTGTGCTGCTCTGTGAGCAAATTCATAAAATTAACAAGCATATTGACTTTCTAAAAATGATATGTTATAAAAGTCATTGACACATGGAAAAATTCAAACAGCAGCAACGAGACTCTTGAAGAAGCGAGGCATTCCATGAACCAGCGAACGGCCTCTGGCCGCTTGATCTTGCCCGACCATCCCGCCGTTGCTCTGGCAGCCCAGGCTGGCCCCGCCCAGCCCGGCGCTGCTCCCGCGTCTTCCCCCGCGCCGCTGCGCAATCGCTCATTTCTCATCTTCTGGGGCGGCCAGTCGCTTGCCTCCCTGGGCACCATGTTCGCGCTGATCGCCATGCCCCTGCTGGTCTTGCAGGCCACCGGGCAGGTGGTGCAGATGGGCCTGGTGACGGCCACCTTCACCATCAGCCAATTGGTGGCTGGCCTCTTTGCCGGCCAGTTAATCGATAGCTTCAACCGCCGCTATCTGATGATTCTTTGCGATGGGGGTCGGGCATTGATCTACGTCAGCATCCCGCTGGTCTGGTTCTTCGCCGGGCCGCAGGTCTGGCTAATCTATGTCGTCACAGCCCTTGGCGCGATCCTGGGCCAGATCTTCCAGGTCGGCTTTGTCACGACGGTAGCCAATCTGGTCGAGAAGGACCAGATCATCACCGCCAACGGCTATATCAACGCCAGCATGGCGATCTCGTCGATGATTGGCCCGCTGCTGGGCGGCGTCGCGGTGGCGCGCTTTGGCCCGGCGATTGCGCTCAGCGCACAGGCGGCAGCCTTTACTATCTCGGCCCTCTCGCTGCTGCTGATCCGCCTGCGCCCCGTGGCGGCTGAGGGCGCCGCGCCCGGCAAACAGGAGCAGGGCGCCAGGGCGATGCTGGCGGGCGTGCGCTTCCTCTTCGCCCAGCCGGTGCTGCGCGCCGTGACGGTGATCCTGCTGGCCTATGGTCTGGCAACCGCCGCCGGTCTGGACCTGTTTATCTTTCATATCCAACATGATCTGCACCAGAACGGCACGGCGGTTGGTTTTGTCTTCGCCGCCAGCAGCATTGGCGCGATCATTGGTTCGCTGGCCGCCGGCCTGGCGCGCAAGCGGCTGGGCTTTGGTCCGGTCTATCTGGGCGCGCTGATCCTCTCCGGGCCACCGCTGCTGGCGATTGGCCTGGCCGGCAACCTCTACGCGGTGGCCGGACTGGCGGCCATCTTTCAGCTTGTCAGCATGGTCATGGGCATCAATTCGATGTCCTTGCGCCAGGAGATCACGCCCAACGCGCTGCTGGGCCGCGTGACGGCGGCCTTCTGGACGATCAGCGGCATCATGGCCCCGCTGGGCGCGGCGCTGGGTACGGCGCTGGCAGCCAGCATCGGCGCGCCGGCCACCTTCGTCTGGATGGGCCTGCTGGTGGTCGTCATCGGCCTGGGCAGCCTCTTCTCGCCGGCCCGCCAACGCCACCCCGCCGGCTCGGCCTTCAGCGTCGCCGAGGCGCCAGCAGCCGACAACACCGACACAGCGCCCGCGCCTGAGGAGGCCGCCGCTCAGGAAGCAGAGGTGGTCAGGGCATAAGGACGCC
>CAZFWN010000298.1:0-5663 GCA_964522745.1 uncultured Ktedonobacterales bacterium | reverse complement strand
GGGAGGCGCTGAAACGCCGCCTGGGCAACATCCAACGTTGGGCACCCAAGGCCCACGAACGCGCACAGCGTGCTGCCAAACTGGCCGAGCGTCTCAGGCAGGAAACCAAAGCCCACGGGGACGCGCTCTACCGCCGCATTAATGGCTACATTTGCGAGCATGACCTTGGAAATGAACGCGAGTGGCGGCTCCAGCACAAGCCGGTCGTCAAAGCGATGCAAGCTGAGGCGGATGCGGACCTGGACGTGCGCTGGCAGCGCTATGAGCGGGTGCGGGATCGGGAAGACCGAGAAGAAACCAAATACACGCGCTATTGCGTGGAACAGTGTGACCTTTTGCGCGACCTGGCCGAGTTAGAGGCCAAGGAGCGAGCGATGTTCGAGCTAGAGAACGGGAAAGACCAGTGCATGACCGTGCTGAAGCTAGCGTTGGCGAATCTGGGGATGTGGGTCCGAGACCAGTATTTTCCCGCGACGTATGCCCACGCGACCTGGCACCGGATCGTGCCCTTCTTCCGACTGCCAGGTCGCGTGACTGAAGGGAAGGAGGCGGTATCGGTCGAGTTGTGCCCGTTCAATGATCGTCAGCTCAATCGAGATCTCCGTGTCGTCTGCGAACGGGTGACAGCGGCTCAACCCAGGTTACCCGACGGACGACAACTGTGCTTGACTATTGCAGGAACAGGGTGTCTCAGTTCAGATGGTCAACCGTGCAAAGTGGCGTAAATCCCTGAGACAGAATTTGTCATTTGTTATCGTACCATTTGGTGACACGTAGCGTAGGATGGGGCCTTTTCCCTCTGTTTGCCTGATTCGACTGGTTGTGATAGGATAGACGACAAAGCGGCGCGCCTCCTCACCTTCCCCGACGGAGGTGCCAGGTGGCAAGCAGATGGAGGAGCAGCAAGACCAATGAGCGCTCCCTTGACCGTCTTCTATTCCTACGCTCACAAGGACGAAACGCTGCGAGACAGATTGGCAGATCATCTCAGGAGTTTGCAAGCGCAGGGATTAATCAGCGAGTGGCATGATCGACAGATTGTCGCTGGGACCGAATGGGCCTATGTTATCGATTCGCACCTGCAAACGGCCTCGATCATTCTCTTGCTCATTAGTCCCGCCTTCATGGCCTCCGATTATTGCGTCAGCAACGAGATGCAGCAGGCTATGGAACGCCACCGCCTTGGTGATGCCAGGGTCATTCCTATCATCCTTGAACCTGCTGCATGGCAGGATGCCCCGTTTGCCACCCTCCAATGTCTTCCTCGCGGGGCGAAGCCGATGACCACCTGGGACAATCCAGAAGATGCCTTTGAAGATGTTGTTCAAGGGTTGCGCCATGCTATCGAAGATCTCAATGGGATCTACGCCGGGCACGATCCTCATCACCCCTCGGAACTGCTGACACTCCCTCCGACGGCAGATCACGGGAGAAAAGAGAGTAGCCGCCCATCAGCCCTCATCGACTCAAGAAGCCGCCAGCGGATGCTTGAGCGTGTGCGGGCACGGTGGATCACCGGTTTGCTCAAGGATTCCCTCAACCAGGCCGCCCTGCTCACCCTGGGTTTACAGGAACAACCAGACGCGGTTGCTAACCCATGGAGTTTCGCGCTGCAAGAGATGCATCAGCCAGCACGACCACTCCGCCTCGGGACGCGCATCATTCAGGCGTATGTCTACGCCCAAGGAGACTTACTCATTCTCGGAGAGCCAGGCGCAGGAAAAACCACCCTACTGCTGGAACTTACCCGTGACCTCATCGAGCGCGCCAAGCGGGACGAGACGCATCCACTTCCGGTGGTCTTCAATCTGTCATCCTGGAGTCTCAAGCCACAGCCGCTTGCCGAGTGGCTGGTCGAGGAACTGATTCTGAAGTACCAAGTGCCACGAAAATTGGCAAAGCGCTGGGTAGAAGCTGAACAGATCTTGCCGCTCCTGGATGGCTTAGATGAAGTGGCTCCAAACAAGCGGGCGGGCTGTGTTGAGGCGGTAAATAGATATAAACAGGCTCATGGGTTGCTCCCGATGGTTATCTGTAGCAGGACTGCTGACTATTTAGCTCAACAGGCGCGTGTCCTTTTGCGCACGGCCATCATCATTCAACCGCTGACACCCGAACAGATTGAGGTGTACCTGGGGAGTGCGAAGCAACAATTAGCCCCAGTCCGAGAGGCATTGCAAGCCGATGCAGAGCTGCAAGAATTAGCGTCGACCCCGCTCATGTTGAGCATTCTCGCCTTGGCGTATCATGGATCATCACCGAGCGAACTCCTGGCGATCTCATCTCCTTTGGCCCGCCGGCAGCGGATCTTTGCGACCTATGTCCAGCGCATGTTTCAACGCCGAGGGAGCAATGTACGCCACACGCCACAGCAGATGCAGCGCTGGCTGCATTGGCTCGCACAGCAGATGCGCCAGCGCAGTCAGTCCGAGTTTTACCTCGAATGGATGCAACCGAACTGGCTTCCAGCAGGGGAGGGGGGCTGGTACAGGAAACTAGTGATGCTGGGCAGTGGGTTGTTCTTCGGGCTAATGTTCGGGCTGGGTATCGGACCGCTCTTCGAGCTGGGGAACTGGCTAGGAACCGGGGCAGTATATGGGCTAGGGGACTGGCTTGTGCTAGGGCTGTCGGGGGTGTTCTTTGGGCTGGTGGCTGGGCTGGTGGCTGGGCTGGTGGTCAGCAAAAGGGATAGGATACAACTGACGGAGGTGCTGGGCTGGTCATGGAGAGGGGTGTGGTCGAAGTTCACTGGTGGGCTACGCTGGGGGCTTCTCTTTGGGCTGTCGTTCGGGTCATGTAGTGGGCTGTTGGGCGGGCTGCTCATTGGCCTGGTGTATGGGTTGAGGAGCGGGCTGGTCGTCGGGCTGGTCACTGGACTGGAGGTGCTAGGCCTCATGCTCCTCACCTGCGGCGTGTTAATAGGGCCAGGGGTCGGACTGATCGTCGGGCTGGTCAGAGGAGTGGTCAGCGGGTGGACCAAAGCAACGCTCGATCAGCACCATCGTCTTCGGCCGAACGAGGGGACCAGGCGTTCCGCACAGAATGCCAGCTATGCCTTATTGATTATTTGGCTGCTTGTTGGGCTGATCTTCGAGCTTCTCTTTGGGCTGTTCTTGGCACTCTACTCAGGGCTGTCCTACGGGTTGGCTTTGGGGCTGTCCTACGGGTTGAGTCTTGGCCTGTTCTTTGGGCTGCTCGGCGGATTGTTAAACGGGGGCATAGCTTGTATCCAGCATGGGGTCCTTCGCCTGCTTCTCTGGCGAGTTCGAAGTACGCCCTGGAGATACGCTCGCTTTCTTGAAGACGCTGCTGAGCGGATTCTGCTACGTAAGGTGGGCGGAGGCTATATCTTTGTTCACCGGTTGCTGTTGGAATACTTTGCGTCCCTCGAGACAGCAGCAGAAGCTGGGACAGCCCCTGTCCACCAAAGCCCCAGTCCTGCTGCGCCAGAGTATCCTTGCTCCCACTGCGGGGTGCTGTTACCGACTTCCGCGAGGTTTTGCGGGCGCTGCGGGCAGGCAGTCATTCAACGAACCTAAAAACCAACCAATGTTGGCTGTCGTAGGAGTGCGTCAGTTTGGAAGCTCAAACAGCTTCTGCCAAGGTGCAGCTTTTGCGCAATAAGGGGTTTGCGGCCAGTAGGAACAGGAAGTTGGAATAGGTACGTAGCCCAACAAGGCTAGAACCAGGGGAAAAGAGGCATTCTCCCCATAGAATCCGCATCAGCACCGGCCAAAACCGCGTGGCAGCGGCTTACGCAGCAGGCAGTAGCAGACAGCATCAAAAGAAGAGCCAGCACCAATGGGAATGCTACCGTCTGCACGCCCTCCGAAAATGCGAAAAATCGATGCTACCTCAGTTTTGTGGGGGCGCTGATAACCCGTTTCTCCTACTCGGTATTCCAACTTCCTGTTCCTACTGGCCGCAAACCCCAATCATATCTGGCATGCCGCACGGTTATTCCCACTGAGGTGACTTCGATTCGCTGGGGTAAGAGAATAGCTATTGTGAAGACAATGCAGAGCAAAATTGTTAAGAAGCCAATTGGTGACGGGAACCACACCAGCCCCAGAGCTATCTGGAGGTCTAGCCCAACCAGGAGACCTATCGATAGATCAAGCAGAAAAAGCAATCCAAGTAGCAAACAGGGAATCAACAGAATCCAGACCCAATTGGGCCGCAGCTTGATAGTGCATGGCGGAAGAAGTGCTGATGGGTCAGGGGTGGGTTGTGGCCTGGCAAAAGGAACACTGGAAGGAAGCTCTCTAGCGGCAGCGACCTGGCGGCGGTAGTTTATCTTATCCCAACGCCGGGCGCGAGCAAGGCCAAATAGACCGTTCACCAGCAAAATGCTGGTACTAACAAGGTACATTCGCTCTGAGCCTGTGGGAGCGTCAGATGGCGTGAGGTAGGTGGTAAAGAGCGCCAAAAAGATAACAAAAAATATCAAGCTGAGAGAGATAAAGCCCAGTAATCTGAGATTCTTTTTGTCATTGGCAACCATTGTCCCCTCCTTAGCGCACATCATAGAGTGGCAGGCCCGTTTTAGCCGAGATCAGGGCGAGCAGGGCGTCCATCTGCGCGTTGTAGTCGTTGAAAGGCTGAGCGGGCCGGTAGAGGGACCACCAGTGGGGCCGGACGATGCGCCCGAACGTGACGACAACCTTGGAGCCGGTCAGTTCGTAGCGGACGCTAGAGGCGCCTGGTTCTCCGTCGCGGATGGCAAAGAGCCGCGCCTCGCTCCAGGGGATCACCCGGTCATTAATCTCCTTGCTGGAGGTTTGTCGCCAATCAAAGCTTGAATGGTGGACTATGAGCAGATCAGGGGAGACCTCAATGCGCTGCGGTCTTGCAAGCGGCACAAGCAGCCTGATTGCTGGGATGAGTAAAGGAGCAAAGGGAGCGAGCCAATCCTGTGCTATGTGATCAATACTCGCCTGAAGTGAAGGATAATCTACAAGATTAACGCTGATATGAAAGAAGAACCCCATCCCCACCAGCAGGAAAAACACGGCAGCTAAAAGCACCCAATTGACCTTGAACTTGATGGTGAACTGGGGAGCAAGCGCCTGCGCGTTGGGGATAAGTGGTGGGCTGGCGAGCGGGACGCCAGAGGCCGCTCCCCAGGCGGCAGCCTGCTGGCGGTGATCATGCGTTGCATCCCATTTTCTGGCCTGGATAAAGATGTAAATGCTCGCGGCAACGAGCGCGCAGAGGATTGATGCAAAAGGGATCACTGCTGCCAGGCGGAACAGCAGAACCGAACTGTGTTGATGGCTGTCTGTCAGGAGGGCAAGTGCCTCTAAGAAGAGGGCAAATCCAATAAAAACGAAGCTGCCGAGCAGGATGTGGCGCCGATCATTAGGGATGGATGGCGCTCCGCTGATAGGGAGAGGCTGAGGTGAGGTGGGCTGCTGCAACAGACCTGAGTGCTGGTGCTGCTATAATGACATGGCAGGCCCTCCGTAGCTGATCTATGGCTTGTAGTATAGCGGGCCGGCCCCTTTCTGTCAATGGTGACCAAATTGCCCTTCAAGGTGGCTCTCCAGAGACAATCAGCAGCAGGCATGCCCTATTCCTGCTTTCGCTGAGAGAAGACACTGGTTCCCCTCGGCCTCACACCCTGAACAACAATGGGGTCTCTACAAACTCCTAGCGCTTAG
>CAZFWN010000297.1:0-5694 GCA_964522745.1 uncultured Ktedonobacterales bacterium | reverse complement strand
TATGTGTTTTGCTGGTTATATCATCCATCGCTGCTCGCTCTTCCTGATTTCTAGCTAAAAATCCTCTCGGTTGCTCCATCGCATCCCCCACTCCACCTGTAGCGCTGGCTTCCAGCCGGCGCGTCTCCGCCAGCGCCTCCTACACGCTCAGCAGCGCGACCCCCGCAAAAATGCCAGCTATACCCACCCATTGGTTCCAGCGCAGCCGTTCGCGCAGGAAAAACCAGGCCAGTATCACCGTCACCGTACTGAAAAGCGAGGCCAGCACACTGACCACTGCCACCTGATGCGTCGCAAAGCCCACCGTGTTTGCTATATACGCGCTGGTATCCAGCACCCCCACGCCGAGAATCAGCCACCACGCCCGGCGCGAGGGCAATTGCAAACGCTGCCGCGCCGGCGCGGCAAAGAGCGCCAGTGTACAGGGCGTCACCAGACGGATCAGCCAGATTGGCGCGACGCCGCCCAGCGCGGGCGTCACCTGAAAGCCAAGCAGCCAGAACATAATGCCATAGCCAACCGACGCCAGCAGCGCCAGCCCCACGCCGTGTGGCAGCCAGCGCCGTCCCCGCGCTTCCTGCACCACTGCTGCCTCACCAGAAACGACATCCGGCTGAGAGCGGGTAAAAGAAGTCGCAGCCAGCATAACCCCGATCAGCGCTACCCCAATCCCAACGCCGCGCAGCCGGCTCACCGTCTCGCCGCTGAGCAGCGAGAGCGCCACCGTCAGCGCCGCGTAGCTCGCCGCAATCGGCGAAACAATCATCAGCACGCCAACCTCAAAGGCTCGATAGAGCGCCAGCGAACTGACCACATTGAGCAGCGCCACCAGCACACACCACGCCCAGGGCTGCCAGCCCGCGCTGGCGAACAAGCGTGCTAATTCGCCCGTTGCCAGCAGATATACGCTCAGGCTGGTAAAACCGATGAACTGCATAAAGAAGAGCGTGCGATACGTACCTATCAGCCGCGTTGCATAGCGCGCCAGAAAATCTGCCGACCCCCAACCAAGCGCCGCCAGCAGCCCCAACAGAACTCCCATAGACTCCCTTTGCTTCTCTTATAGTTTGGTACAGGGTAGTGTACCGCATTTCTTCTGCTTCTCTCAAGCCTGTACCTCCAGCACCCCTGCCGGCCTTGAGTGCGCCGGCTGGAAGCCAGCGCTACAAGCAGGTGGGCGCCTTGCTTGTACCGCCGGCATCCTTGCCGGCGTGCCGCTAGCTCCAGAGCGGGTCCAGCCCGGCGCGCAGCACTGCCAGCGCGTCGAAGCCACGCCGCTCCAGATCGGCGCACAACTGGCCCAGCCGCGCGCTGTGCATCGCCAGCTTCCAATTGCGCTCCGACCAGGACAGCGGCCCCTCCACCGTGCGCACACTCTCGCGCAGTTCGGCACACACCTGCTCGCACACGGCCTGCTCTGTGTATGGGCATAATTGCTCGCCGCGCAGCCCAAAGCGCGTATAGGCTGCCGGCTGCTTCGGCGGCGCCAGCGGCCTGCTGCCCAGCGCCCGCCAGGCCAGCAGATCACGCAGTTCACTTGCCGCCTGCTTTCGGCAGGCATCGGAGAGCTGCGAGGTAAGCCAGGGCACCTCCTTGCGGCGATGCGGGGGACGCGGCGCGTGGGGCGGCGGCGGAGTCAGCGCCGTCCGCCGGGCGGGCGGCCTGGGCGGCAGGGGTGGCACAGCAGAGGACGCGCTGAGCGGAACGCGAGCGAGCGGGGTGGGGGCGTCGAATACTTCCTCTCCCCAGATGAGACGCCAGAATTTGGCAGCCAACGAGGCCATGAGCAGACTCCTCTCCGCACCGAAGAGGCCGGCGCGGCGGCGAAGAGTAACGGTCTCAGCAACCAAAAAAGCGGCCTATCCCACGCGCAGCGCTCTGCACCGCTTCTGGGCGGGCACGAGCGTCTTGGCGAGATGGCCGCTGAGGAGTCTGGAAGGGGGTCTCGATGGTACAATGATCCTCAGCCCCACCTCCTGATATGTTCAGGACTTGGGGATAGTGGCGTGGCTGGTGCTTCTAACGCACCACCGCGCTATGCTGTATTCAGTTGTGAGCGCGCCACACAAGGGCGCATCTCGACTATAACATATTCCTGCTTGTTACGCAAGCCCTTTTGGCGGCAATTTTTGCGAAAAAGCCATCTTCTCGCCGTCTAACTGCAACAATTTGCGCGCCAATCTCGTCATAAGAGATGGGTCTTTTACCGAGGCTGAACGTATATTGTGGAACAGGCTATCTCATCACCAGGGAAGGAGCAGCCTATGTATCGGCAGCGTTCAAGCATCCTCTTGCCACTTCTTGCCGCGCTCGTCCTCAGCGCCGGCCTGACCCTCCTGCTGCGCTGGGCAGGCGACATTGCCATGACCATTGCCCTCTTTATTTTGCTCACGCTCTTCTTTTTTTATGCCATCGCATTCGCTCGTGCCATGCTCAGGGCGCGCCGACCCCGCGCACATCCCTTTGGGGGCGGCGGTGGAGGCCGGGGCGAATGGAGCGGCGTGCGCGAGCCACGCCGCCCCAGGCCGCCAAACTGGCCGCCGCGCGCCGCCGCCGTCGCGCCCGAAACGAGCGAAGAGCAGCCAGCACCCAATGCCATTGAGCAGAGTGACCCACACCCCTCGCAGCCGCTCCGCTCAGAAAACGATGTGGCATAAAAAGGAGCTACAATGCGATGGCACAACATCATGCTACACCAGTGTTTGATAAACAAGTTCGCTACTTCATCTACGAACACTTTGTCAAAACTGGGCAGGCTCCCACACTTCTGCAATGCGCTCAAGTCCTTTCCCACCCCCTTGCTGATGTACACGCAGCATACCAGCGGCTAGCAGATGGGCGTGCGCTCGTGTTGCAAAGCAACGGGGAAATTCTCATGGCTGAACCCTTCTCTGCCGTTCCAACCGCCTTTCACGTCGAAGTAGGCAACCATGCCTGGTGGGGCAACTGCATCTGGGATGCTCTCGGCATTCCGGCCATGTTGAAAGAAGATGCCCGTGTCGTCACCGCTTGTGGCTGCTGCAACGATGCAATGGTTGTTGAAATTCACAACGGCGCGTTAGTAGAGGCGCCAGGCATCGTTCATTTTGCCATTCCTCCCAAGGATTGGTGGAAAAACGTTGTCTTTGCTTGAAAAACCATCCTTCTCTTCCGGTCGGAAGAACACGTACATCGCTGGTGTGCACAATGGAACCAGCCATGCGGAGAGGTCATCTCCCTTCAGCAGCAATGGAAACTCGCTCAAGCGTGGTATGCAGACCGCATGAAGCTTGACTGGCGACGCAAAACACAGGATGAAATAGAGACCCTCTGGGCAGAGCTAGGGTTCACTTCACCCTTCTGGGAGGTGCGTTCCTGAGAACTGCATCGTCTCGGTGATGAGCCGCCCGCCGGCCAGTTCCCAGCGCTGGCCGCCAAAACGCTCGATGAACCAGCGATCATGCGATACCGCCAGCACCGGCCCAGGAAAGGTGATCACCGCCGCCTCAAACGCTTCCAGCACATCCAGACTGATATAGTTGGTTGGCTCATCCAACAAGAGGACATTGGGATGCCCGGCCATCAGTCGGGCAATCTCCAGCTTGCGCCGCTGCCCGATGCTCAGATTCCCAACCATCTTGGAAACATCCTCTAAGCGAAACAGGCCGCGCTCCAGCAGCCCGGCAATCACCTGCTCATCGTAGCCTGGCACCACCTGCCGGTAGGCATCGAGTACGCTGCTCTGCACATCCAGCAGCGGCTCCTGCGGCAGATAGCCCAACTGCGCGCTGCCGGTCACGCGCACCGCGCCCTCATCCGGCTCCTCCAGCCCCAGCAGCACGCGCAGCAGCGTCGTCTTGCCAACGCCATTTGGCCCCACCAGCACGACCCGCGCATCCGGCGCCAGCGAAAAGCTCACATCATTCAGAATCACCCGCCCAGCGCGCCGCCTCGTCACATGCTCCACGCGCAGCACCGTATCCGAGCGCAGCGCTTTGGCATCAAAGCGTGGATAGAAGCGCAGCGGCTTGGGCGGCTTCAGGATCGGGTCTTCCTCAATCCGTTTCAACTGCTCCTCCGCCGCCCGCACATTGCGCGAAATCGTCTGCTGCACCCGCCCACCCTTGAAGTTATATTGCAGCTTATCTCCATCCTTGGGCATGCGGTTATGGGCGACCTGCCGCCCCGTTTCGCGCATCCGCCTGCGCAGCAGGGCCATCTCCTCCTGCTGGCGCTGGTAGTCTTCCTCCCATTTCGCCCGCTCGGCTATTTTGGCGGCCAGATAGGCATCATAATTGCCCTCATACCTCTTGAGTTGATGGCTGCGATCATCAAGCTCGAATATTCGGTTCACTACCCGGTTGAGAAATTGTCGGTCATGCGAGACCACCACCAGCGCGCCGCTGTGCCGCGCCAGATAGCCCTCCAGCCAGTCCAGCGCCGCCACATCCAGATGGTTGGTCGGCTCATCCAGTAGCAGCAGATCGGGCGAGCGCAGCAGCAGCGCTGCCAGCCCGATGCGCGCCTTCTCGCCGCCAGAGAGCGTCGCCACCTCGCGGCTGCGCGGAAGCTGTGCCAGGCCCAGCCCGGCCAGTACCTCATCGATGCGAAACTCCAGATCATAGCCGCCGCGATCCTGAAAGCGCGTCGAAACCTGGCTATATTCGTCCAGCATGGCCGGCATTTGCGCCTCATCCGCGCCAGCCATCTCAGCTTCCAACTCGCGCATGCGCGCCTCAAGCTGTCGCAGGCTGCCAACCGACTCCAGAATCAGATCATCAATGGTCCGCCCGGCAAACGCCGGCGTCGTCTGCTCCAGATAGGCCACCTCAATCGATTGGCTATAGGCAATCGTCCCGCTGTCTGCCGCCTCTTGCCCGGTCAGCAGCCGCAGCAGCGTCGATTTGCCCACGCCATTCATCCCCACAATACCCACCCGATCTCCCCGATTCACCGTGAGCGAGACATCATCCAGCACCACATTGATGCCATACGTTTTAGCAAGATGATGAACAACCAGCATCAAAAATCCCTCCGCTTCTTCCTGCGGCCAGCACTCGCCCGGCCCGCAGGACACAAAAACGCGCAACCACGATGGTCTACCCAGCCGTGATTGCGCGATGCGCGTGCTGAAAAGAGAGTCTGGAGGAGTCGGCGTATCAAGCTTGCGGAAGTTTCTATGTGGGGAGAGGTTCAATCTTCAGCTTGCTGCCGGTTGCTGCGCTGCGCATCACCATCCCGGCTGGGATGGTAAACACCTACCGGCAGACTACAAAGCAAGGGAAGAACAAAACAGGCGGGCATCACATCTTCGCCTGCGAAGGCAGGCTTTGTGGCCTCAGCCTCCAGGCGCGGATTTATCCGCCGGTGTCCTTCATCTGCCGGTGCTTAGCGCAGCTTCATGTTCTTAACCTCCGTCTCTATCATACATCAGGCACAGAGCGCTGGCAAGAGGAATCGCCGTATATACAGGGCAAAGTAAAAGTCCACTGATACCTTGCCCTGGAACCAGGAGCCGTGACCGCTTCATGCGCGTCATGGCTCCTGGTTTTTTTCTCTGCCTGACGATCAGCTTTGGGGCGGGAGTCCTGGGCCGGAGGTTTGGGCAGCTATCTCCGTGTGGTTGCAACTACTGGAGTTGCTGGTTGCCGGCGTGCAACCAGAGGCGGGCGGATTGTTTGGGTCGTTGGTGTACTGATCATCGCTGTAGATGAT
>CAZFWN010000296.1:0-5794 GCA_964522745.1 uncultured Ktedonobacterales bacterium | reverse complement strand
CGGCAGGGCGTGGCGCGCCGCTGGTGTGTTTGAGGCTCCAGGCGCGCTGGCCTAATTCAATATGCAGGGCGGCCAGCCGATCAGCATCCAGCAGCACTGGGCCGCGCGAGAAGAGCAGCCGCAGTTCCAGGTCCAGGCGTGCTTCAGCGGCCTTACTTGTAGCGCCGGCATCTTGCCGGCGTGTCTCTGCCGGGAGCGCGGGCGTCGCGCCCGCCGTCCCAGTTGGCGGGCTGGTTCTGCCGGCAGAGGAGGCGAAGGCGGGATGCGGCGGCAGGGCAACTGGACGCGCCGGCAAGGATGCCGGCGCTACAAGCGGATGCGCCAGCGGCAGAGGCGGGATGCCGAGCAGCGCCGACAGTTTCTCTGCCAGGTTTATTGGACGCGCCGGCAAGGATGCCGGCGGTACAGGCAGGGGCGCTTTGCTTGTAGCGCTGGCATCTTGCCGGCGCGTAGCGTTGGCCGACATCTTTGCCGGCGGTACAGGCACAGACGCCGGCCCGGTGCGTGCAGCGCTGGCATCCCTGCCGGCGGGCGGCGTTGATGGGGCGCGCTGCGCCAGCCAGACGCTCGCGGGGAAGGGACGCGGCGGCGCCCATATCCAGGCGGGGCCGGGCAGCCGGAGAGACGACGGCCAGGGAGACGCGAAGGATGCGAAAGTCATACGAGACCAGGCCTTTCCCCTGAAGTGATCACTTCAGGAATGGCGAGCGGCTACCCCGGCGAACCCAGCCCGGCCCGATGCCGTCTGAGTCCAGGAGTAGCCGCTGAGGGGTCTCGATGGGATACAATGCCCCCAGCCCTACCCCCGGATCGTTTCCAGGTGTGGGGCTATGGCGCGATGGGTGTTTCTTTCACCGTTGCGCCAGCCATGCTCGCGTGTACGTTGTGTGTGTGTCGGTGCTGTTTGGGTGGTGCCATGCTCCGTTGTTGTCAGGATAGGTCTAGTATAGCCGGAAGATGGCCGTTTGTCAAGAGGGATAGTACCTTGCGCTTGCCATCTTCCGGCAATGCGGCTATAATAATGAGCATGAGTTCGCCCATCAGTCACGACTACTGCCAGGCTGGCTACCTTCTGGTCCCCCTGGCCCATCGCGCACCCCTTCCTGTCCTGGCCGCGTAAGCTCGGCGCTGGTGCTTACGCGGCGGAACGTGGCGCCGCCTGCTGTCTGATCGCGCTCCGGCTGTTTGTGCCGATAGTGAGCGCCGGATATGGTTATCACCAGGCAGGCCCCGTTTCTCCCGCTTGATCGTCCTTCTCACACTGTTTCGGCATCTGGCGCCGGGCATCCGCTTCTCTCCTTCTTGCTTTTGATGACAGACACCCATGTCTGTCGTTCACCTGATGAAAGTGGATGTTCATGGAACCCATCAAAGAAGAACTGCCGGAGAGCCAGGCAGCAGCCTCGCGCCCGACGCCGCTCTGGCGCAATCGCGCTTACCTGCTGTTGTGGAGCGGCCAGGCCATCTCGTCAGTGGGCGGCCATGCTTCGGAACTGGCGCTGCCGCTGCTCGTTCTCGCCATCACCCATTCACCCGCGCAGGCCGGATTCGCCGGGGCGCTGCGCTCGCTGGCCTATCTGCTGCTGGGTCTGCCCGCCGGGGCGCTGATCGACCGCTGGGACCGCAAACGAACGATGATCCTCTGCGACATCGGACGAGCGCTGGCGCTGGGCAGCATCCCGCTGGCGCTGGCGCTGAACCATCTGACGATGGCACAGCTCTATCTCGTCTCGCTGATCGAGGGGACGCTGTTCGTCTTCTTTAGCCTGGCAGAGTCGGCGGCGCTGCCGCGTGTGGTTGCCAAAACGCAGTTGCCCGCTGCAACGGCGCAGGGTGAAGTGACCGACGGCGTGGTGACGTTCGCTGGCCCATCGCTGGGCGGCGCGCTCTTTGGCCTGGGTCGCGCGCTACCTTTCCTGGTGGATGCCATCTCCTATGCCGCCTCGGTCCTCTCGCTCTTGTGGATTCGCCTGCCCTTTCAGGAAGAGCGTTCCAGCCGGACACGCAGCCTGCGGGCCGAGATGTGGGAGGGGCTGCTCTGGCTCTGGCGCCAGCCGGTGCTGCGTGCCTTTGCCATCTTCCACAGTTGGATGGTCTTCTCCTACGAGGGCATGCTGTTGCTCGCACTGGTCATTGCGCAACGTCAGCACGCCGCTCCCTTTGCCATCGGGTTGATGTTTGGCATTAGCAATATGGCCGGCATCCTGGGCGCGCTGCTCGGTTCACAGGCACATAAACACCTGCGCCTGGGGCAGATCATGGTTGGCTCTTTCTGGATCTTCGCCCTGCTCTGGCCGCTCTACGCCATTGCGCCCTCGCTGCTGGCATTGGGCGCAATCCTGGCCGCCTTCTGGGTGGTCGATGAGGTGTACGATGTGGCGCAGCTCAGCTACCGGCTGGCGCTCATCCCAGACGCTTTGCGGGGCCGGGTGAATGGCGCGTTTCGCCTGCTGTTCTTTCCCTGCGAGACGCTGAGCCTCTCACTCACCGGGCTGCTCTTGCAGCAGTTTGGCGTGGCGGCAACGATCCTCTGCTTTGAAGTCTCGCTGGTTGGGCTGGCGATTGCGGCGACGCTCAATCGGGCGCTGCGCGCAGCGCGGCCCATTGCCGACCTCTAACCCCATATCCGCTGGTAGCGCCGGCAGGGATGCCGGCACGTCGCTTGTAGCGCTGGCTTCCAGCCGACCTCCGCTCGTCTGCTACTTCGCCCGCCCCAGGAGCAGACGAGTCCGCTGGCGGTGCAAGGTCGCGGGCCGGCGAAGGCGCCATGCACAAGCACCACCGTCGGGACGTTGAAGGTGGTATCAGACATGGGGTATCCTTTCTTTGAGGGATGGATTGGCGAGTCATGCGCTCACGACGGAGATACAAGAGCCGCCTCCACCTCGCATCGAGATACGGGGTGGAGGCGGCTCGTCTCGGTGATCTGCCTACTTTCCGCCTTTCGCTCGGTCTGCTGCCGCCTGGGCGGCTGCGGCGAACTCTTCCTTTCCGAAGGCCGTTCCAAAGAGGCCCCACCCGCCTTCAGCCGCTTCGGTGAGGAGTACCCATGTGCGGGACGCCTGAGTTGGGTCGCCAGAGATCTTCGTGACGATCTCGGTGATCTCCTTGACCAGTTGCTTCTGGCCCTCGCGTGACAGCGCCGCTGGAGGGGTGATGACCTGGACACGCACCGTGCGGGCGGCGTCGGTGGATGCAGTGTGGACGGTGGCCGGGTCCATTCGGTGGATGTAGGCAGCGGTGTTGTCGAGGTGGAACGGACCGGGTTTGGCCACGCCTTCAGCGCGAAGGACCGCCGCAGTGAGTTCCTCGCCAAGCTGCCGGTCTGTCCCGGAAGGAAACAGATCAGCTCGAGCATAGACGTCGATCATGGGCATGGAAAGCTCCTTTGAGGGGTTTGTCTCTGCCAATCAAGTATGATGATCATCATAGTGGCTAGTATAAAGTATGATGACTGTCATAGTCAAGGGGGGAAATGTTCAGTGCACGATGTGCGAGAACGGATGATTGCAGGTGCCGTCCGCCTGCTCGCCAAATATGGATTGCAAGCAACGTCCTTTTCCGAAGTGCTGGAGCTGACCGGAGCGCCCCGCGGATCGATCTATCATCACTTCCCCGAGGGCAAGGACCAACTCATCAGTGCTGCGGTAGACCTCGCAGGCGCTCACGCGCTCCAGGTTCTTGACGACCAGATCGGAGCGAGCGCAGAGGAGATCACGGCAGTATTCCTCGGCCTGTGGCGCGAGCTGCTTTCCCGTTCACAGTTTGGGGCAGGGTGCGCTGTACTGGCGGTGACGGTTGCAACCGACTCCCGTGACCTCTTGAATCACGCCGGAGCCGTCTTTCGCGCGTGGCGAGGACGGCTTGCGGAGCTGCTCGAACAAGGCGGTCTCACCACGCAAGAGGCGGTTCACTTTGCTGCGACCCTCGTGGCCGCAAGCGAGGGGGCCGTCGTCCTCAGTCGCGCAGAACAGCGCATGGAACCCTTCGATCTGGTCGCTGAACACCTGCTCGAACAGGTGCGAACGATGACGCGGCGGGAATCGACGCCTCCCTTTCCCTGAGGGCACCTCATTGCTGGATGAGGTGGGAGGCATCAGCCAGCCTTCCTATGGGTGGAAGCTCGCCGCCTGGGCGATCAAGATGATGAAGGCCAGGATGACCAGCATCAGCATGACCATCAGACAGCCGATGGAGGCGCGTGAGAGTCCGGCGGACTGCCTCCGCTGGGCAACGGGCGCGCCCGTCGGCGCCTGCATCATGGCGGGCTGCGGGATCGCCGGCGGCATGGCGCGTTGATAAGCGCCAATGGTCGGAGGATTGGCAAACGTCGTAGTGGGGTAGGCGCTGGTGGCCGGGCGTGGTGGGACCACCGCCTGGTATTGCCCGGTGGACCACGAGGCCGGCCTGACGGCAGGGTGCGCGCCGGTAGCCGGCCCCAGATAGCCGGTAGCCGTCACGCCGGTTTGCCGCCCCTCGGCCCAGGCAGCCGCCAGCCGTTCTAGCTCCTGGCGGACAATTGAGATAGTCGCCGGGCGTTTGTATTCATCTAGCTCGACCATATGGCGGATCAGCGTCCAGGTGCCGGCGGGCCGGGGCAGCAGCAGCGGCTTAAAGCGAAAGGGCGTCGCGGAGGGGTCGTCGCCGGTCAGCAGATGATGCAGCAGCGCGCCCAGGCTAAAGACGTCCGAGCGCGGGGTCGTCTGCGCCTTGCCATACTGCTCCGGCGCGGCGTAGCCCGGCGAGCCAAAGGCGATGGTATCGTGGTCCTTGCCTGGCGTGAAATTGCGGGCAATGCCGAAATCGATCAGAAAGATCTGATCTTCGGGCGTCAGCATCACATTGCCCGGCTTGAGGTCGCGGAAGACAATCGGCGGCTGGCGCGTATGCAGGTATTCCAGCACATTGCACAGCTTGATACTCAGTTCCAGCGCCTTTGCCACCGCCAGCCGCCCGCCGCGCTTCGCCACATAGGTCTCCAGTGTCTGGCCCTCGATAAACTCCATCACCAGATACCAGTGCCCGTCCTCGCTGAAATGATCGTGGATGCGCGGCAGGCTGGGATGCGACAGCCCGGCCAGCAGCAGCGCCTCGCGGCGAAACGCCTCGGTGGCCTCCTGCAATTCTTCCGGCGAAAGGCCATGCTGGGTCATCTCTTTGATCGCCACGCGCCGATTGCCCAGTTCGCTGTCCTCTGCCTGGTAGACCGCGCCAAAGCCGCCCTCGCCGATGCACCTCATCAGACGGTAGCGCCCGCGCAGCAGTTGGCTGCGCAGCGGCAATATGGCGGTGAGCTTGCCCGTCATAGAGGCCGCCGCCGCCGCCGAAATCTCGGACGGGGCCAGCAGGGATTCCCCACAGGCAAAGCAGGTGACTGCGCCAGACGCATTCAACGCGCCACACTTCGCGCAGTACGGTGATAATTCATCCATAGCAGCCACGCTCACTCCTTTGCTTGCGGCGCCGCGCCCATCGCGCACCTCTCCGCACGTCTACCGGCCAGCAAGAGGCCCAATCATTCGGGCAACCGACATCTTTTGGCATGAAACTTCATTCTTAATTGTAGACCAGGAAAGCAAGCGCGTCAAAAGGGCGTGCCGTTTCCCCGATAGGGTTTTGCTAGAGGTTTTGCTATATAGTACGTCTTACCGGCGGGAATGGCTCACAACAGAAGGCGATTGTACTACCCAGCCTGGCACAGATTGCCCTGGCGTAAGAACAGGCGAGGAACGCCCAGAGCGCCGGCACAATGGCCGGCGCTCTGGGTAGCAGTGAGCAGGAGGTGGTCTTATTT
>CAZFWN010000295.1:0-5802 GCA_964522745.1 uncultured Ktedonobacterales bacterium | reverse complement strand
TACAAGTGGGAACGCCGGCATCCTGCCGGCGTTTCAGGAGGCGTTTTCCTCTTGACATGCCCGCTCCCTCATTCTACAATCGACGAGCAGAGAAAGCGTACTTCTGCCAGAGGATCAAAGGAGGGACGGTTATGGCCGATGATCGCGTGGGGCAACAGTTAGGCAACTATCAACTCCAGCGGCTGCTGGGCAGCGGCGGCTTCGCCGATGTCTATCTGGGCGAGCATATTCACCTGGGCACACAGGCGGCCATAAAAGTGCTGACGACGCGCCTGACCGCCGAGGATATAGATGGCTTTCGCACCGAGGCGCGCACCATTGCCCGGCTCAAGCACCCCAACATTGTGCGCGTGCTGGAGTTCGGCGTCGAGAACGGCACGCCCTTCCTGGTGATGGACTTCGCCTCCAATGGCACGCTGCGGTCGCGCCATCCACGCGGCAGCCAGCTTGGGCCGGAAATCATCGCCGGCTATGTGAAGCAGGTGGCCGAAGCGCTCCAGTATGCCCACGAGCAAAAGCTGGTGCATCGAGACATCAAGCCAGAGAATATGCTGCTGGGGGACCGCAGCGAGGTCTTGCTCTCCGACTTTGGCATTGCGACGGTGGCGCAAAGCTCGCGCTACCAGGGGACGCAGGAGGTGGCCGGCACGGTGGCCTATATGGCGCCGGAGCAGGTGCAGGGCCATCCGCGCCCGGCCAGCGATCAATATGCGCTGGGCATCGTCGTCTACGAGTGGTTGACGGGCACGCGGCCCTTTCATGGCTCCTTCACTGAGATCGCCACCCAGCATGTGCTGGCCCCGCCGCCGCCCCTGCGCGAGAAGCTGCCCAGCATTTCGCCGGCCATCGAGCAGGTCGTGCTGATCGCGCTGGCGAAAGACCCCAAGGAGCGCTTTGCCAGCGTGCAAGCCTTTGCCGTCGCGCTGGAGCAGGCCATGCTGCTCGACCAGCCAACCCAGCGGAGGTCGTCGGCCATGCCATCGAGCATGCCTCCAACTATCGTGGTGCCACCCTCGCGTGCGCCATCCAATGCTGCCTTTGCCCCTACGATCAGATCACACCCCACTGCCGATCCTTCAAAACCCATCGGCAGCGTCATTTGCATTTGTCGCGGCCATACCAGCGACGTAGACGCTGTCGCCTGGTCACCGGACAGCACACGTATTGTTTCTGGAAGCGCTGATAAGACGGTGCAAACATGGAACACTACCAATGGGGGAAATATTCTCACGTATCGCGGCCACAAAGGACCGCTTGGAGCCGTCGCCTGGTCACCGGATGGGCAACGCATCGCTTCGGCTGGTTTCGATAGTGAGGTACAGGTCTGGCATGCCTCCAGCGGAAGCAGACTATTTACCTACCAAGGGCATACGAATCGGATATTTGCTCTTGCCTGGTCGCCTGATGGCCGGCAGATCGCTGGTGCGGACCTTGATGGGAGCATCTATCTCTGTGATGCTTTTACCGGAAATCCCATCAATAGGTATCAGGGCCATCGAGGAACCGTCTTTTCAATAGCATGGTCGCCAGATGGCAATCGTCTTGTTTCTGCCGGCTTTGATAAAACAGTACGAATATGGAACTCCATAACCGGCCAGGAAATCTTGAGATATGACCGCCATACAAGCCCCGTCCGTGCTGTTTCCTGGTCGCCCGATGGTCGGAGCATTGCCTCTGGCGGCGCGGATTCATTGGTGCAGGTTTGGGATGCTATGAGCGGAAGTCATCTCCTTACCTATAAAGGCCATTCTAATTGGGTCTTTACATTGGGGTGGTCCCCCAATGGGCAATATATTGCTTCCGGCTCCTGGGATAACACTGTCCAGGTTTGGAACGCCCCTGATGGAAGATCTCTCTACACCTATCGCAATCACTCTGCCGATGTGCGAGCGCTCGCGTGGTCCCCTCATGGAAGCTATATCGCGTCTGCCAGTAAGGATCAGACGGTGCAGGTGTGGCAGGCGCCGCACGCCTGAGCAGCAACTTTTGAGCAACGCTGACTCATTTTGCTGGCCCCTTGACTTTCCCTGCCACGTTGCTTTACAATGGTCAGGTGGTCTGTTTCGAGTGAGCGCATTTCATTTGCCATCCCATGCTCGCTCCTCAGTTCCAAGGAGGATACAGCACGCATGGCTGATCGCGTGGGACAGCACCTGGGGAATTATCGCCTGACGCGCCTGCTGGGTCGGGGCGGCTACTCTGAGGTCTATCTGGCCGAACACCTGCTGCTCAAGAGCCAGGTCGCCATTAAAGTGCTGGGCCTGCGCCTGACCAATGATGGTCTGCTGCACTTCTGCGGCGAGGCCCAGCAGATCGCCAGCCTGGAGCATCCGCATATCGCGCGCGTGCGGGATTTCGCCATCGATCAGACGACGCCCTATCTGGTGATCGACTATGCCCCCAACGGCGCCCTGCGCCGGCGCCATCCCGAAGGCACGCAGGTTCCGCCCACACTGGTCGTCGCCTATGTGAAGCAGATCGCCAGCGCCCTGCATTATGCCCACGAGCAAAAGCTGATTCACCGCGACATCAAGCCGGAGAACCTGCTGCTGGGAAGCAAGAATGAGGTGCTGCTCACCGATTTTAGCCTGACCGTCGCGGCACACACCAGCCAACCACAGCAGCAGCGCGAAGTGCCGAGCACGCTCAGCTATATGGCGCCAGAGCAGATCGAAGGCAGGCCGCACATGACCAGCGATCAATACGCGCTGGCCGTCGTTGTCTATGAATGGCTCACCGGCACCCGGCCCTTTCGCGGCTCAGCAACGGAGGTGGCCGCCCAGCATAAGATGGCGCCGCCGCCCTCACTCCAAAGGTGGACACCACACCTGGGTCCACACGTCGAACTGGTCGTGCAGAAAGCGCTCGCCAAACAGCCGAAGGACCGCTTCCCCAACGCGCAAGAGTTCGCCGCCGCGCTCGAAGAAGCCGGCCAGACGCGATCCATCAGATCCCAGCGCACCGGGCCGCTGTTCCCGCCTGCCTCTGCGCCCTTCCTCACCGACTCTGCCCCTCTGCCTACCGTCGCTCGCCCGCAGCCCTCAGCAAACTCCGCCCCCATGTCTGCCGTCCCTCGCCCGCAGCCGCTCACCCGCCAGCAAGCGCTGGTGAACTATCGCGGCCACGTGGCGGGCATCTCGACAGTCGCGTGGTCGCCTGACGGCACGCAGATTGCATCGGGGAATAGAGATGTCCAGATATGGGACGCGACCACCGGCGCGCAGCGGCTCAGCTATCAAGACTCCGGCGCGCCGATCTTATCTATCGCCTGGGCGCCGAATGGCGCGTGGCTGGTGTATGGCACCCTGCTGGGCATGGCGCAGGTCTGCCATGCCACTGCTGGCGGCGATCCCGTCTTTTCCTATCGCCAGCATGCCGGGCCGGTGGCCGCGTTGTCCTGGGCCAGTGACGGCATGCGCATCGCCTCCGGCAGCAGCGATGGCACCGTGCATATCTGGGAGACCGGCTCTGGCAGTCAGTTGCTCGTCTATCGCAGCCATAGCAGTTGGGTCACAGCCGTTGCCTGGGCGCCCAACAGCCGCGCCGTCGCCTCCGGCAGCGATGATAAAACCGTCCACGTCTGGGAAACATCCAAGGGCAGCCAGATCAGCCTCTATCGCGGCCATAGCCAACTGGTCACCAGCGTCTGCTGGGCGCCGGCGGCTGACCGCATCGTCTCGGCCAGCAACGCGGTACACGTCTGGGAGGTCGCCAGTGGCAAGCAGTTGCTCACCTACTCCCGCCACAGCGGCTGGGTGCGCTCGGTGGCCTGGTCGCCCGATGGCGCCTATATCGCCTCCGGCGGCGATGATGCAACCGTCCATGTTTGGGATGCCAGCACTGGCGAAACGCTGCTGATCTATCGCGGCCACAGCGCGCCGGTCTTTTCCGTCGCCTGGTCGCCCGATGGCACACGCATTGCGTCTGGGAGTGATGATAAGACGGTGCAGGTCTGGACTATTCGCTAAACAACAAGAGAAACATGCCGGCGCCCTTGCTCAGGGCGCCGCTGAAAGCGAGGCAAGCAATGCCTAAAGGACGAAAATCGGCAAGCGATCCCTCACAAAAACTGGCGCGGCTGCCCCGGCGCAGCGATCTCGTCATTGCCGGTGGCAAACGCACGCTGGGGCTGTTTGTGCGCGAGGGCAAGGAGGCAGTACAGCCACAGATGGCCCTCTGGATGGACGCGCAGAGCGGGGCCGTTCTTGCCAGCGAAGTGCTGAACCCGCATGAGAGCGCCGATGACTGCGTCAGCGAAGCGCTGGCGGCGCTGGTCGAGGCACTCCAGCATCCGCCGCCCGTCGCGCTGCCGGCAGACATCATGCAGAGTTTGAGCCTGCTGGCTCAGCGCGCCAGCGGCCAGGGGGCGCCCGCGTTGGAGCAGTCAAAGCCTGGCCTGCCGGCCAAAATCATCCTCACCGACGACGCGCTGGCGCCGGCGGCGCGGGCGCTCTTTGAGCCGCTGCACGTGTCCGTTGAGGTGCAAACAAACCTGCCGCTCTTCGAGCAGACCTTCCAATCGCTCGCGCAGCATCTCGGCGCCAGAGAAGACGCCACGCCGCCAGAACCATTCAGTTGGGACATCGCGCCGGCGCTGCTGGCGCCGCTCTATGCCGCAGCGGCGGATACCTGGAAGCTGGCGCCCTGGGACTATCTGCCCGACCACCCGGCGGTCATGATCGACGTAGGGGAGCATGGCCCCCAGCCAGACGTACCCCGGCTGTATACCTCCATCCTGGGCGGGGCTGGCGAGGTCTTTGGCGCCGCCTTCTACTATACGGCGGAGGCGCTGGAACGCACACTGGAGCGTGGCGCCGCGCTGCCAACCGATCAGCCCAACATCGACGCCGCCATTGAACTGCTGCGCCAGGCGGGCGCGCCCATCGACGACGTGCCGCCCGAAGCGCTGCGCGAGATGGTCGGCGAGATGATGATTGAGGAAGAGGGTTTGACGGAGAGCCAGGTCTTGGAACTGATGGAAGATGGCATGGTCTGCCTCTTCAACACCAAAGAGGACAGCGACCCAACCTATCTAGACTGGCTGAAAGCCAATAAAATCAAGACTCCGGCGCGCGAGGGCATCCCGCTCTTCCTCAAAACCCACGCGGGCCAGCACCCCAGCGCGCCGGGGGAGCGCGAGGTGCAGGCGCTCACCCTGGCCTTTCAGGCGCTCAACCAGTTCTACAGCCACTTCCGCCCGCAGTTGGAAGAAGGCGCGGAGCCAGATGTGCCTCTGACCCTCATGGCCCAGGCCAGCCTGGGCACGGAGCGCGTGACCGTGCCGGTTAGCTTCACCCCCACCGAAGAGATGTACGCAATAGAGGAGGGCGACTGGCTTGAGGAAGAGGAGATCGAGGAGCCAGAGGAGCCGGCCACCGAGACTGGCAAGCGCACGCTCTACCGCTTCCAGGTCAAGCTGCAATGGATGCCGGAGGTCTGGCGGCGCATCGAGATGACGGGAGACCAGACGCTGCACGACCTGCACAACACTATCCAGAACGCCTTCAACTGGGACGACGACCACCCCTACGCCTTCTTCCTCAGTGGCAAGCCATGGGACAACGCGACGGCCTACGAAAGTCCCTTCATCGGCGAGGGGCGCAGCGCCGCCGCGCACCGCCTGGAGCATCTGCCGCTCAAGCAGGGCAAGCAGTTCCTCTATATCTTCGACTTTGGCGACGACCTGCGCCACGAGATCAAGCTGGAGGCCGTCCTGCCCGACAAGCTCCAGCCGGGAGCCAACTATCCGCGCGTCAGCGAAGTGCATGGCGCAGCACCACCGCAATACCCCGACGAAGAAGA
>CAZFWN010000294.1:0-5826 GCA_964522745.1 uncultured Ktedonobacterales bacterium | reverse complement strand
GGCTCCTTCAGTGAGATTGCCAGCCAACACCTCTTTGCCTCCCCGCCCTCCCTGCGGGAGCAGCTGCCCACCCTTCCGCCTGCGGTGGAGCAGGTGGTGCTGACGGCGCTGGAGAAAGACCCGCAGCAGCGCTTTGCCAGCCTGCGCGCCTTTGCCACGGCCTTTGCCGGGGCCTGCCAGTTGAAGCAGGGACAGGACGCCGCCGCGCTCGTGTCAGTTCCGTCGGGGCCCACGAGTCCAGCGCCGGTGGGGAGCGGAGGGTGGGAGACCTGGCTGCTCCAGGCCCCGACGCAGCTTATCGCTCCTCCGCCCCCGGCGGAGGCGGCCAGCCGGACTGCGGTGGGCGGGCAGCCGCCAGAGACCGTGCTGCCGGTCACGGCGCTGGTCCCCACCACGCCTGTGGGGTTCTCCCCCGTGGAAGCCACGATGCCTGCCCCCGCTACGGAGGTGAGCGAGGCGGCAGCAGGACGCTCAACGGAGCGTGTGCCCCAGCCACCTGGGCGCCGCAGCCCAGCGCGTGCCCGGCGCCTGGTCGCGGGTGGGCTCAGCGCGGCGCTGATTGTCGTGCTGGTGGCCCTGCTCCTGCTCACGCGCGTGGCAGCAGGCGGGGCACAAACCACCGCCCTGGCGACGGCTCTGGCCGCCACACACCAGACGATGCAGACCAGCACGGCGCTGTCAGGCACGTCTACCGCCATCACGCAGAGCCAGCAGGCCACCGCGACCACGCAGAGCCAGAATGCTACCGCGACGGCACAGGTCTATGCGCCCTATCGCGCGCTCATTCCTGGACCCTGTGATACCAGCAGTAATGGTTGGACGGTTTCTGATTCATACCTGTGTCTTTCTGATCGGCTGCGTTTGATGGCAGGACAGGCATATGGAAACAGGTTCACTAACCTCGTTTATCACAGGCAGCCCTTCCCCCTGAATTATACGGTCAGCATTGATATGAGCAACTTCGTGGGAGACACCTATGTCAACTTTGCACAAAGAACTCTAGATATCGGCTTTTTCTGGGATTTCTACCAGGACGGTTCCTGGGCACTCTTTCGCTCTACTGCGGGAGCCCCTTCTCCACTGATTGCTTCCGGCTCTTTTGATCCGAAGGCCACTACGACCATTGGGATGACTTTTCAGGGGATGAGCAGCAGCTTTCTGTTGAATAACCGCCAGGTCTATTCCCGTCAAGAGGCGAGCGCACCAACGACCACGAGCATAGAAATAGGAGTTGGCATTGCAACGGTCAATGGACCCGGACCTGCTCAGGCGGATTTTCAGAATTTCGTCTTTACGCCGCTGGCCTGAGTGCCGAGGGTGGCCGCTTGCGCCAAAAGGGGCGCCCCCTCCCTTTCTGGGCGAAGGCATTGCCCAAACGGTTTTAGCCTGCAACACCTGCCAAAACTGGCCGACCACCTGGCCCTCTCCAGGGCAGACTGATGGCAGAGAGGGCAACAGCATCATGGCAAGATGGTGGCAATGTCTCGCACCCTGAGGAGCTGCAACCTGATCGCAAGATGGGCTGCCGTTTTGGCTGCTGTTTTGGTGGCCTCGGCGGCAAGGTCGACGGCAGACTTGTGGCAAGATACGCTCACGCGCCGCGCCCCTCCAGCGCTGGCCTCGGCAGGGTGGAGACGGCAAGCGAAACTGCACCCGTTGTTGCACTCCTTTTTGCACTCGCTGAAGGTTTTGCACTTGCTGAAGGTGTTGATATGTGCCGCGAAGTCCGCCGCATGTGTGCCGTCGAGAGGCCATCTGCTCGGCCATCTTTCGACCAGCAGGTCGGTCATTGTGTGACACACATTCAGGGGGCAAGAGTGTGCCAACACCTTGCCGCGATGTTGCCACCGATCCCGCCAAGACTTTTGCCAGCGATCTGCCACGTTGTCGGCCATCTCTCGGCAATGATTTGGGGTTGCTCCTGTTGATGATCTCGCACCCCATTCAGGCGAGGCCAGAGGCACAGTACATCAATCGCAATGTTAGTGTGTGCTTCCCGTGGATCATGTGCGATTGGAGACGCTGGTGGCGGAGTCGTAATATGGGCAAGACGCTTTTCCCTGCGAGGAGAAATCAGGCATCGTTTTTGCTATGGTACGCTCAGCCGAAAAGCGGCTCAGTGTTTACGAGAAACCCCGAACCGAGTACACAATGATGAACGCTCATAGATGAAAGGATGAATGCTCATGGCACAGTTGCAAGCGAAGAGCTTCGATGCCCCAGAAGAAACCCGAACGCTGCCCAAGACCAAGATGGACTTGCTGTCATTTGATGAAGTGACGGTCCTGAAAACGACCCTCGACGTGGGCTGGAGATGGTCCGAGCATGTTAAGCCCCAGGCTGGGACCCAGAGCTGCCAGGCCCCGCATCTGATGTGTCTCCTGGCTGGGCGCGTCCATGTGGTCATGGATGATGGGACCGAGGCCGACATCGTCCCTGGAGATGTGGTACTGGTGCCCCCAGGTCACGATGCCTGGGTGGTAGGGGATGAGCCGTGCGTTGGCTTTGATTTCCAGGGCTGGCAGCCCCACTCGAATGAGTCAGGACGGAGGTGCTGAGGGATCTTCTGAGGCAGTATGGCGGGCAAGGTATCATCGTTGGCGCATGAGGAAGGCATCGTAGGCGCTGCCGATGATACCTTGATTGTTCTGCGGGGGAATTCTTGCCAGCACGTCAGATTTCTGCTACACTGCACTAGAACGCCCGTTCTATCATGGTACAAGTGCAGTCCCTGCAAGGAGGGTTGGTGTGCAGCAGTGGGAATATCTGTTTGTCAGCTTTGAACCTCGCAAGCCCAAGCCCGATCAGGAACCTGATTGGTATTTGTCGTACGCCAGTAACCAGCACGTCTCCCGCGAGTCGGCTCCGACGATTCAGGTCTACACCAACCGGTTAGGCGCCGAGGGGTGGCAGATCTTTCACTGCCATTATGTCCCGCGTTCCACCACATCGACGCTGCTGCGCTTGATTTTCAAGCGCCTGGTGGAGAGGCCACTGTCCTCCGTCCCTTGGGACGTTCCGGGGGCGTAGCGCCTGCCTACACCCGCTCTCGCTTGCCCGAGGGCACGCTGGGAGACGGGAACGCCGTCAACTGCGCTGTCGGACCAGGCC
This sequence comes from uncultured Ktedonobacterales bacterium, assembly GCA_964522745.1. GTDB lineage: Bacteria > Chloroflexota > Ktedonobacteria > Ktedonobacterales > DATBGS01 > DATBHW01. The sequence goes on along the minus strand of CAZFWN010000294.1, from coordinate 2,715 downwards.
ATCGCGCTGAACCAGCAGATCATCCACCTGGACCCGCCAGCTTCTGTGCGCCTGGCCCGCGCCTATCAGGCACAACGCCAGTTTGCGGCTGCCACTGCGGCGTGCCAGGAAGCGTTGCAGCGCCATCCGCAGAGTGCCGTCGCCCAGAAGCGCTTGCAGCGCATCACCGAGGAGTGGGAGCTTGCCAAACAGGCGCAGACCATCACGACCTATCAGGAAGCCTTCCGGCGCGGGGTCGAGCAGAAGGACCAGGAGGAGGCTGGGTTTGCCATTGCCTGCCTCTGGCGGGCCGTCGAGCTGAGTACCTCTAGAGCGCAGTCCATCCAGTGCCGCACCGCGCTGGGAGCCGCCTACCGAGCGAGGAAAGACCCCACCTCATTGGAGCGAGCGGCCGCCCAGTACGAACTGATCTTGCGGCACGCCCCGCAGCATCTGGCCGCCATGACTGGGCTGGCCGCCGTCTTACGCGACCAGGGCGAACTGAGCCAGGCCAAAACCCTCTATGAGCGGGTACTGGCCGTGGCCCCACAGGATGGTCATGCCCTCAATGGCTTGGCAGGGGTGTTACATGACTTGGGGGATGAGCAGGGTGCGCGGCAACGCTTTCGGCAAGGCAAGAAGGGGTAGGAACCCTCCAGACATGCCTCTTGCTGCCACCTGCCAAGCGGTTCTGCTCGGACCAAGGGCGAGCGCGAAAGGGAGGAGCACGAGCAGGTGAGGGGTTGTCCCGATGCTCCACCTGACCCCGAGGCCGGTTGTGCTTCCACTCTGCCAAGGCATACAATAGGAAGCGAAAGGAGATGCAAGGAGGATGGAAGCACTGAAGGAACCGCTGGGCTTTGTCGGGCTGGGCGCGATGGGGCAACCGATGGCGCGCCATCTCGTCGAAGCCGGCTACGCCCTGAGGGTGTATAATCGTGACCCACGCAAAATGGAGGGGCTGGCGGCGCTTGGCGCACACCCCTGTCTCCGCCCAGGAGAGGTAGCGACCCCCGGCGGCATCGTCCTCACGATGGTCAGCGACGACGCGGCGCTGGAAGCCGTGACGCTGGGAGCAGACGGCATCCTGGAGCACCTCGGCCCTGGCGGCATTCATCTGGTGATGAGTGTGATCTCGCCGGCGGCTGCCCGGACCATGACCGAGCTGCATCGGCAACGGCACTGCGCGTATGTGGCTGCGCCCGTCTTTGGGCGGCCCGATGTCGCCGCTGCGCGCCAACTCTGGATCTGCCTGGCAGGTGAGGCTGCGGCCAAAGCACGGGTGCAGCCGATCCTCCAACAGCTGGGACGCGGCACCTTTGACTTTGGGGAAGACCCGGCGAACACCTCCGTCGTCAAAATCTGCGGGACGGTGCTGATTGCCTCAACGATGGAGGCGATCAGCAGCACGCTCGACCTGGCCGAACAGAACGGGCTCGATCGCCAAGCCTTGATCCACATGCTCACGCAAACCTTCTTTGCCTGTTCGGTGTACCAGGACTATGGGCCGTTGATTGCCGAGCATCGCCTGCCTCCATCGCTCTGGGAACGGCTCAAGAGCCTGAGCCAGCTCCTGGAGACGTCCTAGCGAACCGACGAACGTGCCAGCCGCGAGCCAGGCCCAGGCGTAGGCCGCTGGAGAAGCCGAGCGTCAGGCCACTCGCGCAGGACGGCGTGATGCTGAGGGAGCCAGGCACGCCGACACCCCACCAGTGTTTTCAGCGTCCTCTGCCATCGCGGTCTTGCCAGGCAAGCGCGGAAAAGGGCTGGATGGACTGTTCAGTTTCGATGGGTGCCCTCACGCAGACTGAGCGAACACACGCTTATGTGGTGGGATGCCCTTTGCCTCCGTGCTTCCCGGCTTCCCCACCGACTCTGCCGATGCGGGAGTAAAACTCGAGCCCATGCACGCGCTTGGTGGATTCGCCGCCTTTGCGGCCTATCTCCGCATAAAAGGCGATTCCTTGGCGCTGCTTCACCGCGTCCCCGCCCTTCTTGCCAATGCGGGCATAGAAATCGGAGCCGTATTTGGCTTTGACGACATTGCCGTCGCGTTTCGCTTCTTCGGTGCCAGTGGTAGCCCCACGTTTGGTGGTCATGTGTTGCTCTCCTGTGTTCGTAGCGGTATAGCAACCAGTATAGCACACCAACGCATCAGTATCCGCGCGTGGCGTGTTTCTTAGCCCGAAGCCTCCCAGTGGAGGGATGATGTACAGACAGGTGATACCCCTGCCTCGCAGGGTATCGCGTTCTGCCACGCTGCGCAGTGCAAAACCCGCTCAGGCAAGGCGGTATCGAACGCGCGTGAGCCGAGCGCTGGTCGTTGGTACCGTTGTTCCTCAGAGGCCAATATCATATCATGGAACTGTGGGGTCTCTCTGTGCTCTCAGGGGGCAACGGTTCCTCCCTCCGCCTTTGAAAGGGAGGTGACACAGGTGAACGACCGCGACCGTTTTGACAAATTTACAGAGCGTGCCAGAAAGGTTCTGCGTCTCGCTCAGGAAGAAGCCCAGCGCTTCAACCACAACTATATCGGCACCGAGCATCTGCTCCTGGGCCTTCTCCGGGAGGGCGAAGGGGTTGCCGCGAAGGTGCTGAGCAACCTCGGCGTAGAACTCAACAAAGTGCGCAGCGCCGTCGAGTTTATCATCGGCCGGGGGGATCGGCTGGTACTAGGGGAAATTGGTCTCACCCCACGCGCCAAGAAGGTCATCGAGCTGGCGGTCGATGAGGCCC
>CAZFWN010000293.1:1718-5849 GCA_964522745.1 uncultured Ktedonobacterales bacterium | reverse complement strand
GCCCATCGCCCGCTCGCGCTTTGGCCTGCGCGGCGAGCAGTTAGTACCGCAGGCGGACAAGGCGCTCTGCGCTCTGCTCGCCATCGAACTGCGCGAGACGGTACGTACAATGGAGGCGACACTCTCCTGGTCACAGCGCAACTATCGGCTGGTGATGCACAGCGCTCGCCTGGGGCAACTCTGTGCCGCGCTGGAGCGGCGCGGCACAGAGGATATGCTGGAGGTCATCCGCGCCGGCCTGGAGCCGCTGTGGGTGTGAGCAACACGCCGGCAGGGATGCCGGCGGTACATGAAACATTTTTCCCTCGCCAGCGATAGAGAGGGTGAGATCTCACACAAAGGACATGGGAGCGTGATGCACCATCAGGAAACGCCGGCTGAAGACGATCCGCTCGCCGCGCTGTACCAGCAGCACGCGCCGATCATTCTGGCCTATCTGGATCGGCGGCTGGCGATCAAAGAAGACGCGGAGGATCTGCTGCTCGATGTCTTTCTCGCCGCCCTTGAACATCAGGCGTGGACGACCCTGGCAGATGGCGAGCAACTGGCCTGGCTGCGTCGGGTGGCGCGCAACAAACTGGTCGATCATTACCGGCGCGCTGCGCGTCATCCGGTGACGGCATTGCAGGAGATGGCAGATTCCCTCGATGAAGATGACCAGCTTCAGCCGGAAGCGCTGGCGCTTCACCAGGAGGCGCAGTCCTTGCTCTCTCAGCATATCGCCGCGTTACCCAGGCTGCAACAGGACGTGCTGCGCCTGCGCTTTGCGCACGGGCTGCATACGAAGGATATTGCGCTGCGGCTCAAAAAAACGGATACCGCCATTCGTATTCTGCTGTCGCGCACGCTCAACCGCCTGCGTCATTCCTACGACCAGCAGCAGAGCAGCAGAGAGGAGTCTGAGCGATGAATCAGCGCGATGACGCATTTGCTCCTGAGACCGTAGACGAACACATCGATCAACTGCTGCGGGCGGGACCGCCGCAGGAGGATGGCTCGCCCGCGCAAATGGTGCAGATGATTCAGGGGTTCTACAAAGAAGACCCCCGGCTGCAACGGGTCTGGGAACGGCTCGCCGCGCATCGGTCCACACCCCCTTCTATAAAGAACACATCACCCTCACCGCTCGTGAGGTTTCCACAAGAAAGGCTTGGGAACATGCAAACGCAGATTCGCCCGCCCGAAGCGGCGCGCCAACGCAACATATTTCGGCGACACCTGGGTCAACTGGTGGCAGTTCTCCTCCTGGCTGTGCTGGTGGGCAGCCTGGTCACAGCGTTACGCCTCGCTCATCAGCAGTCCGCCGGGCAGACGGGCGCGCCCCAGGTGAGTCCAACAGCCGGTTCAAAGCCTGGTCAGGTGATCTACAGCAGCCCGCAGCAAAAAGGCTGGGTGAGCGGCCTGGCCTGGTCTGCTGACGGCCAGCGTGTAGCTATCGTTGGCAGTGAGACGCATATCTGGGATGCCACCACCGGCCAGCATAACGTCACGCTCTCGTTGACTCCATCGCCCATCGCGGGGCCGGCCTGGTCGCCGAAAAGCGATCTGCTTGCCATTCCCACGAGTAACAGCATCCTCATTGTGGACGGCCAGAGCGGGAAGACGCTTATCAGCTATGCTGCCCCCGCCGCGACAGCCATGACGTCCTCGACGGGTATGGCTTCCCTGGTCGGCCTCATGCCGCTCGGCGGCGCGCCGAATTTTGGCGGCGTTGCCTGGTCTCCTGATGGGAAGTTGATCGCCTCGACCTTCTCCTCCGCCACCTCGGCTGGCGTGGTGCAGGTCTGGGATTCCCAGACAGGGCAGCTTGCCTATACCCTTGCCGTCGAGGCGGGCTGGGGCTTTGGCGCGATAGCCTGGTCGCCCGACGGCCAGTATCTCGCCGCGACTGCCTGGAAGTGGGACGGGTCAGTTGATCAACTGAATGTGTGGAGTGTCAGCACGCGCCAGATCGTCTTCCAGCAATCTGGCAATCAGGAATTCTATGGAGTATCCTGGCAGCCGGGTAGTGATAATCTGGCTTCTGCCCTTCTGAAGGATAATGCTTTCAATAGTGCCGTTCTGCATCTCTGGAATGTGACCACCAAACAAGTGATAAAGACCTTTCCGGGCGTGGCCGGCGTCTCCTGGTCGCCAGATGGCAAAGAGTTTGTGTACAGCGACCTGAGTGGCTCTGAGAAGGCGGCCAGCGTGACTATTCTGGATGTCAACAGTGGCAAGAAGGTGTATACCTATCAAGTGTCTGAGGCAGCAGCGCTGCGAGTCACGCTGGGCGGAGTATGGTCTCCCACCGGCACCTCGATTATGACCGTTGAAAGCATCGAGCCGGCGCAGGCGGCTTCCCCGCTTCCCCAGCAGTCGTATGTGATCAAGGTCTGGCAGGTCTAAAACCCTTGCCGGTACAGAAGTGGCATAGGGAGACACCTCCAAGGAAGAATAGGCGGCTCGCTGCAAGCAGCGAGCCTTTCTAGCTCTCGCGCCAGAGATAGCAGGCGCCTTTCTGCTCATCAAAGCGGATTGCTTCTGCCTGGCGGCTCGCGCAGAGCCGCTCCAGGCCGGCGCGCAGTTCCGCTTCGGGCAGCCGCAGGTGTCGAGCCAGCACGGTGGGCAGGGCATAGACCGCCTGGGGCAGATAGGTCAGGAGCAGTTGCTCCAGCGCCTCCTCGCGGCTCAATTGCTGCGCGCATTCAAGCTGCTGCTGGTAGCGTGTAGCAATCAAGGTATGATAGGTATCGTCCTGGCCGGCTTGAAAGAACTTGGCGACCAGCAAGCGTATCTCCAGTTCTTCCAACGCTTTCAGATAGGCGGCGCGAGAGCTTTTGCCCGTTGGAAAGTTTGCTTGTTTGCGCAGTTCGCCAGTGCTGAGCGTTCCGCCGGCCTCCTCAAGCGCCTGGGTGATGCGATAGGCATCTGCTGAAAGCGCGCCACTGTCATAGAGTTCATCTGGCACGCGCATCTCCGCGCACAGCCGCAGCACCGCCGGCAGCAGGTTCCAACTAACCCAGGTGGAGCGGCGGCAAACGAGCGTGGTGTAGAAGGCCACACCCTGGCGGCCCAGTGTCCAGCGCCAGCCATACACCTCGCCAGAGGGACTATCCCACTTCATTTCGGTTTTGGCGGTAGGACTGCCCATATAGGCTTGATAGAGGTTGGGGATTTCCGGCGATGCCTGGAACAAGGTAGCGATACCCAGACGGTCAATCAGCGCCGGGGCCGCGCTGGAATCGGGCAGGCGGGTGTCGGCTGTCTGGCCCCAGCGCTCGTGCCTGAGCGCTTGCAGTTCAAGCAAGGTATCCATCAGTCTCTCTCCTGGTATAAATGTTCTACCAGGAGATTATAGCAGAGAAATCCTGTCAGCGGATGGCAGGAATGAGATCGTTAGCCCGCCTGCGCCTGCTGTTTCATCTCGGCCTCCACCTCGGCCAGCGGGCGGGCGTGGCGCACATGCGAGTTGATGGTTGGCGCAATCGCCAGCAGGGCCAGGAAGACGGCAAAGAAGAGCAGCGTTGGCGTCAGATTGACCCATTGCAGCAGCAGGCCGGTGAGCGCCTGGCCGAGCGGCTGAAAGCCGTAGGCAATCAGGCGCACCGCGCTGTTGACCCGTCCTTGCAACGCATCGGGAATCAGCGCCAGCCGGTAGCTAAACTGCACGGTATTATAGACCGGCGCTGTCACAAACAGCGCCGCTGAGATCGCCCCCAGCCAGAATGGATTCGGGTTGAGCAGATAGAGCGGCCAGCAGAGCGCGATCACCCAGCAGCACGCGATAATCACCGAGCCGAAGCCAAAGCGCTTTTGAATCGGCGCCCCTGCCAGCGAGCCGGCAATGCCACCAATAGCGCCGATAGTAAAGATCAGGCCAATCACCTGGGAAGAAGCGCCCTGGCGCTGGGCCATGATGATAATGATCAAGCCCAGGCCGGCAAACATAAAATTGAGGCCGCCGGTTAGAAACGAGATGAAGCGAATCAACGGCTGATGCCAGAGCCAGGCCAGCCCTTCCATAATCTCTACGCGCAGCTTGCGGCGCGCTGCCACGCTGCGCTCCCCTTGAAACTCGGCGCGAATCAGCGAAAGCGAGGCCACCGAGACCGCGTAGGAGATGGCATCGGAGAGAAAGGGCAGCATGCG
>CAZFWN010000293.1:0-1618 GCA_964522745.1 uncultured Ktedonobacterales bacterium | reverse complement strand
TAGGGAAGCGAGCGCGACGCGCCGATCAGGCCGGCCTGCAAGGGCGAGCCGGTCAGGAAGAGCGCCAGCAGCGGGAAGGCAAAGCCCGACATCTGCGAGCCAAGGCGGGAGACCATTTGCCCGCTCCACAGCAGGAGATAGTCGCGGTTCCGCCAGAGCGAGCGGGGTTTGCCGGGCGCCTCGGCCACCTGGGATTGGGCCTCCTGCGCGCCAGTCGGCTCATCGCTGGTGGTAGACATGGTTCCCCACTTTCATAGGCTACTCTGTTTTAAGTTCGGCCAGCGGACGCGCGTGGCGCACATGCGTATTGAGCGTGGTCAGCACCGAGAGCAGCACCAGACCGGCAAAGCAGATCAGGATGGTGACAACTGCGCCCAGATATTGGAGTGAGAGGCCAGTGAGCGCCTGGCCCAGCGGGATCGAGCCAAAGGCGATCATGCGCACGGCGCTGTTGACGCGCCCCTGCAACGCATCGGGCACCAGCGCCAGCCTGTAGCTGAGGACGAAAACATTAAAGATCGGGCCGACCAGGAAAAAGGCTGCCGAGACGACGCCCAGCAGCAGCGGATTGGGCGCCAGCGCGAAGAACGGCCAGATGAGCGTCTGAATCCAGAGCGTAGCAATGATCGCCCGCCCGAAGCGGGCGCGCTTCTGGATGGGCGCGGCGATCAGCGAGCCGGCGATAATGCCGATGGAGCCGATGGTGAAGATCAGGCCAATGGTGGGCGCGTCGGCATGCTGCTGCTGTGCCAGCACGATCAGCACCAGCCCGAAGCCGGCGCCAAGCAAATTGAGCGCGCCGGCCAGAATCGCCATGAAGCGGATCAGCGGCTGATGCCAGAGCCAGGACACCCCCTCGGCAATCTCTGCGCGCAAGGTGCGCGGAGCCGCCGCGCGTTCTCCTTGAAACTGTGTCCGAATCAAGAGGAGCGAGACCACCGAAACGGCATATGAGATGGCATCGGCCAGGAAGGGCAGCAGATGGCTGGCGGCATAGAGCAGGCCGCCAAACGGCGGGCCAAGCAGCAGCGAGGTGCCTTCCGCCGCCTGATTCTGCCCGGTGGCAGCCGGCAGTTGCTCTTTGGAGACCACACGCGGCAGGCACGAGACCTCGGCAATATTGAAGAAGACAAACAGCGTGCCTTCGATCAGCGAGGCCAGATAGAGCTGCGCCACCGGCACCGTGCCAAAAATGGTATAGACGATGGGGATGCTGCCCAGCGCCAGCGCCCGGCCAGCATCGGACAGGATCATCACCCGCTTGCGGTCCCAGCGATCAACCAGCGCGCCCACCGGCAGGCTCAGAAAGAGATACGGGATGGCGCGCAGCGCGCCGACAAAGCCGGCCTGCGCCGGCGAGCCGGTCAGCAGCAGCACCAGCAGCGGGAAGGCCAGCCCGGAGACCTGCGTGCCGACATTCGAGATGCCTTGCCCGCTCCAGAGCAGCAGATAGTCGCGGTTGCGCCAGAGAGAAGCCGGGCGGCTGGGGGTCATCCCAGCCGCCGAGGTGGCTGCCGAGTCGATTCCTGGGGGCATGAGAGCCTGCTTTCAGTAGAGCGCCTGTGAGCAAAGATGCTCTGCCATTGTACCCCAAAGATCGCTCCTCTGTCCTGCACAG
>CAZFWN010000292.1:0-5885 GCA_964522745.1 uncultured Ktedonobacterales bacterium | reverse complement strand
CCGGATTCGTGCAAACCCACGCCTTGTACTCGATCGAAGCCCCCTGGCTCCCAAAATCAGAGAGCGGCACTAAGTCGCCCTCACCGCACTTACGGCACCGAGGAAATACTAATTCCAAGCCGTTCGCCTCCTTCCTGCTCAGGAATTCTTCAATCGCGCGCACCGCCCGACAACCAACCCTGGCCTCCGGGCATTGGGGAGGGGGAGGGAGAGCTGAAAGGAGCCTCCGCCGCTGCGTCCGCACCCCATTGCGTTCATGCGAAACCATCTTTACTATACCACAAATAGTCGTGTGATGTCATCGCCAGCATTCAGCATTCCTTGCCCGATGCCAGTAGAGGAGACTGCTATCGCCAGCCTGACCAGGTTCCCGGTGTCACTGCCTGTCTCAGCGCCACTGCGCCCCAGCCGGTCTGGTAGGTCACCAGATCAGCGCCGCCAATGGCCGCAATCGCCGGATCATGCGTGCGGTAGACTTCGCCAGGCTGTACGGCAGCCAGCAAGAAGCGCGGCGGCGGAAACCAATCGGGGAACATGACTACATACCCTACCTGTTGCCGCTTCAGATAGGCTACCAATTGCCGCTGATCGCCCAACAGCGGCACAATTTCCGGCTGAGTCAATCCGCCCAGGTCAATGATCTGTCGGCCACTAAAATAGCCGATGGCGCCAATATCATGCGTCGCCACTACCGCGTTGGCCGGCGTATGCTGGCGCAGCCAGAGCGCCGTCGCTACCTGATACTCATTGATATAGCGCACATTGGCGGCATAGATGCCAGCGCCGCGCACAAGCGAGAGTAGCCCCAGCACCAGTGCCAGCACCAGCAGGGCCACCGGCAGCAGCGCGTAGCTACGCGCTGTCAGGAAGCGCACGGAACCGGTCACGCCGAGCGCCAGCAGTACCGGCAGCACTGGCATCAGATACCGCCCGCTCTGATAGACCACTGGCAGATGGATGGCATACACGCCGATCAGCCCGATCACCCAGGCCAGCGCCAGCCAGATGGTTCCGCGCCGCGACTGGCGGCGCGCCAGCCAGAGCGTGTAGCCCGCGCCCGGCAGGCCGAGCATAACCAGGGGGCTGCTCCCCAGGAAGCCCAACACGCCCAGTGAGTAGTCCACCAACCGTTGTAGTTCGCTGGTCCCCAGCGCGTAATACGTCGCCTTGGCGTAGAAGGTGCTGGGCAATGGCTGCCCGGCGGCCAATTCATTGAGCAACAGCAGCGGCAGCAAGCCAAGAAGAAAAATGCTCAGATAGAGCAGCGTGGCGCGCCAGCGAGGAGAGCGTTCTTGTGAGGAAGCATCCGCTCTCAGCAGCAGTGCTATGGCTACAAGAAGGGCCAGCACGATCCCTTCGGGCCGGGTGGTTGTTAGCAGCGCGCCAAGTGCGCCAAGCCAGGCCGGATGCCACCTCCGACCAACGCCAACCAGGAGCAATACGCTCAAGAAGATAAAAAACAGCGTCTCCATGCCGGAGAGCGCGGCCCAGGTGAGATGCCATTCGACAATCACCGCGCAGCCGGCGCTCAACGCGGCTGCGCCGCGCAGGCGGGCATCACTCTCCGCCAGCCAACATTCAACAAGCGCGCTTGTGGCCCAGGCCAGGCCGAAGAGAGCCAGCGCGCCGAGCGCGTCGGCCCAGCCAACCACCAGCCAGAGCGGTGCATCAGGAATAAGCTGTGCTGGGGCGAGCAACAACACCCACAGAGGCGAGGTAGACCCGGCGCCGCTGCGGTCAGGCGCAAAAGCAAAGCGCCCATGCTGGGCCAGCGTGCGGGCAAAATCCTGATGAATCCAGGCATCATCCAGGGGAAAGCCCAACGTGTGATTCACCAGCGCGTATACCGCAATGACCAGCGCCGTCAGCAGCGCCAGCAGCGCCAACCGTAGGCGCGGATTGGTAAACTGCCCTATCCTCTCCCACGAGAGCAGGGAGCGCTTCATCTGCTTGTGTGCAATTACCACCTGCGCGCTGTTCCTCTCATCGAAATACACATCATTGGCGCCTGGGCCATTATAGCGTATCCGTTGATATTTCCCTTTAGGCTAGCCCAAAAGTCTTCTCTGCGACCTTGTCGCTGTTCTAGAGGTCGAAACATTGCTCGTTGACGCCCGGCCTCCGGCATGGCATACTTCTTCCATGAGCAATCAAACAACCTCAACCTATCTCTCTATCGCCGAAGAAGTGCGCGTAGCGCTGGCCGATGGCCGGCCAGTGGTCGCGCTGGAATCAACGGTGATCGCTCACGGATTGCCCTATCCGACCAATGTGGAGGCCGCGCAGGCAATGGAGGATGCCATACGAAGCGAGGGCGCGGTGCCGGCTACGATTGGCTTGCTGGAGGGGCGGATCGTCGTGGGCCTGAGCCAGGCGCAGATCGAGCGTCTGGGCAACGCTGGCGCTGAAGAGGTCGCCAAGGTCAGCCGGCGCGATCTGGCCGTTGTGTTGGCGCAGCGCCGGCTGGGCGCAACTACCGTTGCCGGCACGCTGGCCTGCGCACATCTGGCAGGCATTCGCTTCTTTGCCACCGGCGGCATTGGCGGCGCGCATCGCGGCGCCGAGCGTACGATGGACATCTCCGCCGATCTGCCAGAGCTGGCGCGCACGCCGGTCCTGACCGTCTGCGCCGGCGCTAAATCGATCCTTGACCTGGCATTGACGCTTGAATATCTGGAGACGGAGGGCGTGCCGGTCATCGGATTTCAGACCACTGACTTTCCCGCATTCTATACGCGCAGCAGCGGCCTGCGCGTGCCGCATTGCGCCAACAGCGCTGGAGAAGTCGCCGCCATCGCACGGGCGCAATGGAAGGGCAAGTTTGGCAATGGTATCCTGGTGGCCTGCCCCATCCCAGAGGAATATGCCTTCGATCCTGCCACGCTCGAAGCGCTTATCAATGAGGCACTGGCTCAGGCTGAGCAGCAGCACATCACCGGCTCGGCAGTGACGCCCTTCCTGCTCTCGCGCATCGCCAAAGCCACCGAAGGTAGGAGTGTAAGCGCCAATCTGGCGCTGCTGGTCAATAACGCCACCTGGGCGGGGCGCTTCGCCCGCGCCTATGCCGAAAGCAAGGGATGAAATGAAATTGATGGTTGGCAGCGATGAACGCACGCATCTGACCGATAGGCTGGTTGAGGAATTGCGCCAGCGCGGGCATGTCGTGGAACTGGTTGGCCCGCTGGCCGATGACGCGCTCCAGTGGCCGGAGGTTGGCCGCGCAGTAGGAGAAGCCGTCGCTGCCGGGCAGGCCGAGCAAGGGATCGTTTGCTGCTGGACGGGCACCGGCGTCAGCATTGCTGCCAATAAAGTGCCGGGCATCCGCGCCGCGCTCTGCACCGATGCCGAGACGGCGCGTGGCGCCCGGCGCTGGAACCACGCCAACGTGCTGGCGCTCAGCCTGCGCCTGACCAGCGAGATCGTCGCCCGCGAAATCCTCGATGCCTGGTTCAGCGCCCCTGAAGAGGGCGGAGACGATGCCGCCTGCGTTGCGCGGGTGGAGCAGTAACAGCCTGACCCGCTGGTCTACACTCAGACGTGATTGCGCCAGGAATACTGCGGTGCGTAGCCCAACATCTGGCGCGCCTTGGTGATCGAGAGCAGCGTTTCAAACTCGCCGATCTCGCCGCGCAACGGCACGTCAGGAAAGACCTCGGCCATCAAGTCACGACTGGGCCGGTTCATCACCGTATCGGCGGCGGCGATAATAAAGGCTTCTGCCCCTTTTATATCTGCTTCCAGTCCCAACCGGCAGCTCTGGGCCACATCGCGGGCATCGACATAGCCCCAGAGGTTCCATTTGCGCTTGCGCGGGTCTTGAGAGTAATCAGGGAAGCGCTGGTAATCCTCTGGCTCCATAATATTGGAGAAGCGCAGCCCAATAAAGGGAATGCCGCTCCAGCGATTGAACTGCCGAGCCATCTCCTCACTGACAACTTTTGAGAGTGCGTAGCTGGATTCGGGATAGAGCGGGTGCGCCTCATCGATAGGCGCGTAAGCCGGCTGTTCTCGATCAAATGGCAGCCCCAGTGTGGTCTCGCTCGACGCCCAGACCGCCCGTTGCAGCCCAAGCGCTGTGGCGGCGCCAAAAACATTATAGGTACTCAAAATATTCGTGCGGAAGGTCACTTCTTCCGTCTGCAAGCCAGGCGCCGGAATCGCTGCCAGGTGAACGACACCTTCCGCGCCGCGCAACGCCTCAAAAGCTTGCCCCAGGTCGGTCAGGTCGGCCTTGAGGAAAGAGGAAAGCCGCTCACGCGGTGGCAATACATCAACATTCAGCACCTCATAGCCATGCTCCATCAGATCGCGCACCACCGCGCGCCCGGCCTTACCGCTGCCGCCTGTCACAACAACCTTCTTCATCTAGATACCTTCCCTATGGACTAATGAATAATTGTCTGCTCTGGCGTCTCTAGCAAGAGCGCCGCGCCGATGATTGGGGCATTGTCGCCAAATTGCGACCAGTAGAGATGTGGCACATCGCGCACACAGAGCGCTGCCACTCGCTCCGGCAGATGCGTCCGCAGATACGGGGCACGCAGCGCAATGCCGCCGCTGATAGCGATAGCCTCTACCCGCGTCAGTCGGCAGAGGTTGATGATGCCTAACGCCAGGCTATCTGTGAAGATCTGCCAGAAAGTACCATCAGCAACCATTGCCGGCTCCTGGCCGCGCTGAAGCGCAATCTGCTTGCCGCCAGTGATCGTCTCCAGGCAGCCTATCTGGCCGCAGAGACAGAGGCGGCTATTGCCGGCCAGCAGTTGATGGCCCATCTCCATCGAGACCGTCAGAGTTTGCCCATCCTTGCGCAACTGAATGGCGCCGCCGGTGCCCGTCGAGACCGTGACATAGGCAGAGCGATCAAACGCTTGCAGCACGCCAAACTTCTTTTCAGCCAGCAGGCCGCAAACGGTATCATGCGCCAGCCGAACCTGACAGCCAGATGCCTCCTGTATCTGGCGCACCAGCGGCTTGCCCTCATAGTCGCGCAGGTTGGCAGCATCGCGCACCGAGGCGCCATCCTCTGCAATATGACCGCCAAGCGAGATACCTATCCCCTCCGGCGGCTCGCTCATCGATGCTGCTATGGCTGCGCGTAATCGTTCGATCTCGTCATCATAGCGCTGAAGTGTGGAAAATTGCTCGCTGAGAGTGATCTCGGTGCTATTCAGATCGCTGAGCAGCCCTATTCTAGTGGTCGTGCCACCAATATCGAGCGCAACAAACATCTCCGCTGGTATCCCTTCAATGCAGATTTCCGAGGGCTACACGGACCTGGTGGAGCAGGTCTGCATAATTAAAACTGTGAGGCGTGGTAGTGTTGATTTCTACGATATGACCGTCAAGGGCCAGAGGAGGAAGCTGTCCTTGTAAGAGCCGCTCTTTGTTTCGTTCGAGCCACTCCTGATCCTGATGGCTGGCATGTCGTTCTTTCGTCCCCGCACGAGCAAGGAAGCGCTCCAGGAGGACTCTTCCATCTGTCCTGCACAGGATTTGAAATGGCTCAAAATCGTAGGCATGTTGCAGGTGGAGAAACTCGGCAGTTCGTAATTCCGGGCGGCCAAAAAATTGCTCAATAATCAGCGAGTGCCCTGCTGCTAACACAGAGCCGGTGACGTGGTACAGGAGGGCAAACGCGGCTGAGCCGAGCAAAGGGGGAAGCCCATTGCTGCGACATTCAAGCACATCATAGAGCGTCTCATACAGGCCATCTCTGGAGAAGATCGGGAGGTGTACATCTGCTGCGAGCTGTCTTGCCAGGGTGGTCTTGCCAGTTCCAGGAAAGCCGTTCACAAGAATTAACACTGGTTTGCTCAGCATGATCCGTTCGTTTCCTCTTGAAACGTGTGAGCTTCAAAATCAAGATCACATCGCTTCTTCTT
>CAZFWN010000291.1:0-5941 GCA_964522745.1 uncultured Ktedonobacterales bacterium | reverse complement strand
GCTGGCGCGTCTGTCCCGCAGGGACATTCTGGCCGAAGGCCCGTAGCGCCGAATTTATTCGGCGAATGGCTGGGTCAAATTTCATCAACCGCCAGGGCTTTTGCGATGCAGAGGGCATGCCAGGCCGGCCTGATGCGCCGCTTACCAGGTGTAGCCGAGGTTTCTGGCGCGCTGGTAGGCTTGCTCGGCCTCCAGCGGGCGGCCCAGCGCCTTGAGGACGTCGCCTTTGTTGCGCCAGGCAAAGCCGTAGTCCGGGTTATAGACGATGGCCTGCTCGTAGGATTCCAGCGCCTCCGGGTAGCGATGCAGATATTCCAGCGCCAGCCCTTTGCCGTTGTGCGCGGTGGGGTTGTTGGGGGTGATCTCCAGGGCGCGCTCATAGGCGGTGATGGCCTCGCCATAGCGCTTGAGTTCGCGCAGGGCGATGGCCTTGCCGCTGTAGGCATCGGCGTCGTTGGGGTCAAGCTGGATGGCGCGGGCATAGGCGACGATAGCCTCTTCATAGCGCCTGAGGCCGCGCAAGGCGTAGCCTTTGTTGTTGTGCGTGGGGGCATTGTTAGGATTAAGCGCGATGGCGCGCTCGCAGGCCAGCAGCGCCTCCTGATAGCGCTCTAGTTCGTTGAGCAGATAGCCTTTGCTGTGGAAGAGGCCGGCGTTGTTGGGGTCCACGCCCAGGGCGCGATCATAGATGTCCAGCGCCTCGTCGAAGCGTTTGAGTTCGCGCAGGGCCATCGCTTTGCCGTTATAGGTGCCAACGCTGGCGGCGTCCAACTCAATGGAGCGATCATAGGCGGCCAGCGCCTCTTCATAGCGCCCCAGATGGCGCAGGACGTCGCCTTTGTTGCGCCAGGCGAAGGCATACGTTGGGCTGCGCTCGATGGCCTGTTCGTAGCTGCGCAGGGCATCGCTGTAGTGGTAGAGATACTCCTCTGCCAGCCCCCGGCCATTGTAGTAGACGGGATCGTCGGGGTTCAACTCGATGGCGCGCTCGTAGGCCAGGATCGCCTCTTCGTAGCGGTTGAGTTCGCGCAGCGAGTGGCCTTTGCCGGCGTAGGCGGTGGCGTTCCTGGGGTTCAGATGGATGGCCTGCTCATAGGAGATCAGCGCTTCCAAGAAGCGCTTGAGGTTGCGCAGCGAGTAGCCGCGATTGCTGTAGGCGGTGCTGTTCTGCGAATCCAGTTTGATGGCCTGCTCCAGCGCCGGCAGCGCCTCCTCAAAGCGCCCAAGCTCATTGAGCGCAAAGCCCTTGTTGTTGTAGGCGACAGAATTATCGGGCTGAAGCTCGATAGCCTTATCGCAGGCGGCAATGGCCGCCTCGTGTTGATCGAGCGAGTTGAGGACAAAGCCTTTGCCGCGATAGGCGGTGGCGTTGTTGGGGTCGAGCCGCAGCGCCTGGTCATAGGCGGCCAGCGCTTCGTGATAGCGTTTGAGGTTGCGCAGCACCAGCCCCTTGGTGCAATAGTCGGCGGGATCGGTGGCGTCAAGCTGGATCGAGCGGTTGAGTTCGGCCAGCGCCTCCTCGAAGCGCCCAAGCTCGTTAAGCGCGTAGGCTTTGTTATGGTGCGCGGCGGAGCTAGCGGGGTCAAGCTCGATGGCTCGATCCGAGGCAGCGAGGGCTTCCTCATAGCGCTCCAATTCGTTACAGACGTAGGCTTTGCCGCGATAGGCAGAGGGGTTGTTGGGTTCCAGGCTGATGGCGCGCTCATAGGCGGCCAGGCTCTCGGCATTGCGGTTCAGATTGCGCAGCACGCCGGCTTTGCTGAGATAGAGGCGCGCCTCGTCGGGGGCCAGCCAGATGGCCTGCTCGTAGGCGGCCAGCGCTTCGCTGTACCGTTTGGCGCGGGCATGCTCCTCGGCGTCGTGGAGCCAGGCGTCTTTGGTCCGCGTGCCGCTGGGCGTGCTGGGCGGGGGCGGCAGCGCGGGCGTGCTGGAGGGCTGCGGCTGGCTGGGAGCGCTCTGGCCGGCGACCGGGATCAGCGGCGTTTGCCATGCCTGGCAGGCTTGCTCCAGCGCGTTGGCGAAGGCGCGCACATTGCCGAAGCGCAGATGCGGGTCTTTCTCCAGCGCGGTCATCACCACCTCTTCCAGCATGGAGGGGATGGTGGGTATCTTTTCGCGCAGCCGGGGCGGCGGCGTCATGATATGCTTGGCGGCCACTTCGGTAAAGGAGCCGGTGAAAGGGCGTTCGCCGGTGAGCCATTCATAGACGATAATGCCCAGGGCGTATTGGTCGCTGGAGGGGCGCGGGTGCGCCTGAATCTGTTCGGGGGCCATATAGGCGATGGTGCCAACGACATCCTGGGTGCTTTGGTACTGCGAGCTTTGCGCGACGATGGCAATGCCAAAGTCGGAGAGCAGCACCTCATCGTTGTCGCCCAGCAGCATATTCTCCGGCTTGATGTCGCGGTGAATGAGCCGCTGGTTATGGGCATATTGCAGCCCTTCGCAGACCTGCTTGATATAGCCGGCAATGGTGGCGGGCGCCAGGATGGCGCCTCTGGGATGGCGGTCACGCAGCGTGCCATGCGCCGCGTATTCCATCACCAGATAGGGCGTTTTGGCCTCCTCCTCGACGCCGAAATCCAGCACGCGGATGATGTGCGCGTGCTTGAGGCGGGCGATGGTTTTGGCCTCTTCAAGAAAGCTCTTCAGGTCGCTTTTGTCGAGGCTGGCGTGTAAGACTTTGATAGCCGCCTCGGTTTTGAGGTAGAGGTGTTCGCCCTGGTAGACCCTGGCAAAGCCGCCTTCGCCCAGGAGCCGCGTCAGCCGATAATTGCCCAGTTGTTGGCCCACACGATCTGTCATTGCTGCCTGCCCATCGTCAAGTCACAATCGCTTTCGCCGTAGAGAGACTCGCCTGCTCTGCCTTATTGTACGAAACATGGCTGAGCGCGTCAAGGGGGCGGGCACGTTACTGCGTGCCCGTCTCCTCGTTTTTTTATACAGAAAGGAGGCTCATCCATGAAAAGTCCATTGGTGTTTTATCTTGCCATCGCGCTGGTTGTGGTTGGTCTGATCGTTGGGGTCTATTATCTTATTCCAGGGTTCCATCACGTGCTGTTCTTCAGCTTGCAGGGCAGGGGCGCAAGCGATCCGAATGCGAGTCGCCCGCTGCACGCGCTGGTCGGCCTGGTGCTGCTCGTAGTCGGCGCGGCGCTGTTCTTCGTCTCTCGCCCCAAAAAGGCGTCGGCGTAACCCGCCCCGACATTGCTTTCGTGTCCTCTTCTGGCGCGCCAATCAACCTGGCGCGCCATTGTCTTGGCATCGGCGCGCCGGATCTGCTACAATACATCAGTAAGGAGGCAGCAAGGCCATGACTGATGTTTTGAGCAAACAGATCACCCTCCGCGTTGCCACGCTTGACGACGCTCCGCTTCTTCTGGAGATCACCCGCGCCGCATTTGATCAGTTTCGTGGACGGCTGGACCCGCCCAGCGGCGCGCTGGACGAGACGTTGGAGCTTCTGCGCGAGCATACCTTTCAGCCCGATCACGGCGCCACGCTGGCCTGCGTGGATGACGTACCCGCCGGGGCGCTGCGCTGGTCGGTGCAGCCCCAGCGTCAGTATCTCTACGTGGGCCGGGTGGCCGTGCTGCCGGCCTATCGCCAGCAGGGCATCGCCTCGGCGCTGATGCTCTGGGCCGAAGGGCACGCGCGGGCGCTGGGCCTGCCCGCCGTGCAGTTTGGCGTGCGCCTGCAAGCGCCCGAAAATATCCGCTTCTATCAACACCTGGGCTATGAGGTCGCCGAACACGCCACGCACCAGGGCTACGAGCAGCCCACCTTTGTCTGGATGCGCAAAACGCTGACATGATGCAGCCGCTCACCCTGCTGGTCCTGGCGCTGCTGGCGGCGCAGGGCGTGATCTTCCTGGTGGGCGGTATTGTGCTGCTCAGGCCCGCCGGGGCGGCGTCGCCGGAGCAGCAGGACATGCTCTGGCGTGGCATCAGCGGGCGCGGCAGAATCGGCATGGGCGTCGGTATCCTGATAGCCGCCGGCGCGGCGCTGCTGCTGACACTGCTGCTGCCGCCCGGCCCGCTGCCGCCGCCAGAACTGCTGGGCATCGCGCTGGCAGTGCTGCTCTTTGCGCTGGGGATGGTTGTCGGCAGTGGGCTGGGGCTGGCGGTTAAAACCGCGCCTAAGGGCGCTGCGGCGCCGGGTCTGCTGCTGCCCACCGGGCGGATGCGCGACTATCGCTGGCGGCGGCTGGCGCTGCTGCCGGGCGCGCTGCTGCTGGGGGATGTCGTCTTGATCGGTCTGCTCGATCTGCTCTTCCTACCGCGCCTCACGCCCGTCGAGGTCTGGACGCTGGGCATCTTTCCCGGCGTGCTGCTGCTGCTCTGCGCGGCGGGCGAAGGACTGATGCGGCGGCTGGCGCGGGTGCCGCTGCCGCCGTGTTCTCCCGATGCGACGCTGGCACAGCGCGGCGATGTGCGTCTGCGCGCCCGGATGATCGGCCTGCTGCTGGAGCGCGAGGTGTACGCGCTCTTTCTGCTGGTCGTCTGCCAATGGCTGCTGCGGGCGTTCTCGCCTGCCCACCCCGGCGGCCTGGTGTACAACGGGCTGCCGCTGGTCTATGCCGTCGTCCTCTTCTCGCTGCGCGGCCTGCTGGAGCAGGAGCAGCGGCACCTGGGCAGCGAGCCGGCAAAATCAAGCGCCACCGCGCTGCCATCTTAGCCAGATGGGGCTACCAGGCACACATCGTCGTAAAGGGGCATCTTATGGGTCAGCCGTCTCAAAATAGCGTGCCAATAGCTCTAGTATTATTCATCATCGTGGGCTGTTTCTTTCTCTCTGGTCTCAGCTTTGTTCTGGGCAGTTTTCTTGTTCGCCGGCGGAAAAAAGTCGGCCCGGCACAGTCGCGTCTGATTCTCAAGCATCTCATCAGGTGGGGTGTGCTGCAAGAAGAAGACATCGATCAGGCGCTGAATGCTGGGGAAGTGGCCGCTGAAAAAGCGGCGGCATCGCCCATCGCGTTCGCGCAGATATGGCCTGACCTGGCTGTGAAGGGATCGCCAGCGATTCAGCAGCTTATCCTCAACTGGGAGCGGCCCTGGGCGGAGTCATCCCTCGATACAGGCATCTGGAGCATCCTGGCTTCTCTTGTCAGCCTGGTGTTGGTTTCGGGAGCCTCGCTGCTCACCAATCTTTCAACGTCTGATTTCTCACCGCTGGCGCGTGCGGTGCTGGCTGTCATCTTTGATCTCTTTATTCTTGGCATGCTCGCTGGCGTTGGTATAGGGCTGCTGAAAGGATTAGCCAAGCTCGCCAATCCCTCGGAGCAGCGCGCTACAGCCCCCGAAGCTTCCCAGCGGGTTGCAGCGGACTATCGCTCGCCACGTTTGGTGCTGATTCCAGTGACCCTCTTCATCATAAGCTATGCGCTGGCGCTCGGTGTTACCATCGCCACGCCTTCCAATAACCTCTGGCTGCTGCTGGGATTGCTGGGTATTTTGCCCGGCCTGGCGCTTGCTCTGCTCCTGTTCTGCGAGCGCCTGATTCACCGCCTTGAGCGGCTGCCGGAGTTGCAGCTAAGTGCTGATCCTGGGCTGCAAGCGCAGGCTGATCCAGCCATGTTTCCGCGCATGCTTCAGGTCTTGTCGGTGCTGGAATATGGTGGGGTTGGTTTTATGGCGCTGCTCCAGACATGGCTTTTACCGGAGACCATTTTCCGGGGAAATGGCGGGGCTGCTGTCGGCGTGTTGATTGGAATAGCTATCCTGTGCCTGATCGTAGCGTCCCTCCTGTCCACCGCCTATGGCCGGCTGGGAGGCAGCGTGACCGGCTGGCCCTGGAGCCGCCGCGCTGGCTGATGGGCTACTGGCTGCCAGCAGGTCGGCAGGCCAACTGGTACGGGCCGCCAGGGACGGCGGCGCTACACAGCACGCCGGCTGGAAGCCGGCGCTACAGGTCGCTCTTATTTTGTTTTGGCCCTGGGTGA
>CAZFWN010000290.1:0-5987 GCA_964522745.1 uncultured Ktedonobacterales bacterium | reverse complement strand
TGCTTCCGTGTTTTCCTCGGTTTGGTCCCGCTTCTTTGGTCACGCGCCCCAGGCGACGCCCCACTCCACCCCAACCGCCGGCAGGGATGCCGGCGCTACAAACAGCAGGCCGGCCAGGGTACAGCCGGCTTCGCTGGCCGCGAAGATGAACTTCCATATGGCAGCCTCCGCCTTGCGCGCCGCGCCCCGCTCCACCCCTGCCGGCTGGAAGCCGGCGCTGCACGCTTCAGACCAGCCCTGGCATCCCCTTGCCGGCATTGCTGGCGCGCCAACTGGACGAGCCGGCTGGAAGCCGGCGCTACAAGTGCCACACGCCAGCAGGGAGGCCAGCGCTGCAAGCGGGGGGCCGGCGGGGAGGGCGGCAACTCACGCGGCAGCCGCGCAGACCACGCCTGCGATGGTTGAGCCGCTGGAGCGGCTGCCCTGGCGCGAATGGGAGTTGCACGTGCTGGTGGCGAAGACCCCGCCAGAGGTGCGCGACGCCCTGCTAGAGAATCTGTGCCAGACGATGGACTATCGCGCCCTGTCCATTCATCCGCCCGCCCCGCGCACGCTGGAAGCACTCAGCAAGATCGAGCGCGAGCGCTTCGGGCTGCTGGGTGAGTGCTTACAGGGCCGTCCGGTGGGGGAACTGCTGAACAAGGTCGATACCGAACTGCGCGAGATCGCCTGGACACTGGAGACGGAGTGCTGGCGCCTGGTGCGCAACTGGCAGGTGGCAATGCACAGCGCCCGGCTGGGCCAACTGCTCTGGGAACTGCACTGCCGGCCAGAGATCGATCTCATCGAAGCGCTGCGCGGTCTGCTGGCGTGGATGTGGGTGTAGGAACCGGCAAGTGACGGGCCGCCGAGATGGCGGCCCGTCACGAAATTCGATGGGCTACTGACCGAGTTAGGGTGGGGGCATCTGCTGCTGAGCGACGGGCCTGGGCACGACGCTGACATTGGGCCAGGTCACGCGAGGCAGCACCAGCGGCTGCTGCGTATGCACTTTGAGAGGAATCTGCCCTACCCAGCGCGTCACTGCCGTCGAGGCGATTTCCTCATGCCGGACCAGATAGCGATCAGGAATCAACTGGATGATGGCGCCCGGCAGGCCCATAAGCACATTCAAGGCCAGAATGCTGAGCGAGAGCTCCAGCGCCAGCCCGCTCGATACGCCCAGCACCCCCAGGAAGTAGACCAGCGTGCTGTCGCGCGTGCCGACGCCGGCAAACGAGATCGGCAGCGCCTGCGCCATACTCACCAGCGTCATAATCCAGGCCAGGTTGAGGAAGGAGACATGGATGCCCAGCCCCAGGCAGAACTGGAAGGCCATCGCCACCAGCGCCAACTGATAGACCACGCTGAGCAGCAGCACATAGCCCAGCCGGTGCCAGGTCGTCTGATACGAGCGCAGCCCATCCCACAGCGGCGCCAGCCACTCGCCTGGCAAGGTATCTTCTGCCGCGTGTTCATGCGCCTTGCCGCTGCGCTTCCAGGGGACGCGCAGCACACGGCTCACCGGGCGCAGCAGGCGATCTAGTGGATTGGAAAGGCGGCGGCTGAGGAAGAGCGCCTGCGCAGCCAACGACCCAGCCACAAAGAAGCAGGCCAGGCCCATCCAGATCGGCCAGCCAGGCAGATGAGGATTCAGCAGCAGGCCAACAACGGTAATCAAGGCCGTTGCCAGCGAGAGGACCACCTGATCGACCAGCACTGAGGCCCAGACTTTATTGGCCTTATGCGACGAATGGCCCAGCAGCACGGCCTTGACGGCGTTGCCGCTCTCCTGGCCGGGCAAGACGAGATTATAAAAGACGGCAATATAGTTGAGACGGAGTACCCGCAGCACACTAATAGAAATGCCCTGCTCGCGGAGCAGTTCACGCCATTTATACGAGGCCGCCAGAATCGCTACCAGATAGCAGCCCCCAGCCGCCGCCAGCGGCCAGCCGGCTACATTACTGAGCGTCGCGTGAATCTGAGCCAGCCCAAAATGCCCCAGAAAGAAGACCAAAAAAATCAGCGCGGCGCTTGCGCCCAGGCGCAGCACTAACAACGCGATCTTCCTCATCACTCCACGCATGCCGTCGAGAACCCTTCCAGCCAGAACAGAACTGGTAACTATTGCTTGCGCTGAACCCGATCATCCCTCTCGAATCCATCACCCTTATCCTATCCTCTGTAACGTTTTTTTGCCTAGAAATGTGACCAAAAGTACCGCTCAGCAGCAGGAGCGAAGCGCTCCGGCCATCTGCCTAGACGCCAGCTTCCTGCCCCTGCTGTTCCGGCTCCGCCGGGCGATCCGGCTCCTGGGGCTTTTGTTGGTTTTCTTTCTGCACGCGCCCCCGCTTGCGCGAGAGCCGACGCATGACCAGACCAACCTCGTGGTGCAGCAGGAGCAGGATGAGGGCGCACACCAGAATGATCGTCCCAGTGGTCAACAGGCGCACGGCCAGGAAGCTTGCCACCGCCACATTCCGGCTGACGCCGAACAGGAGCAGCACGCCCAGCCCGGAAGCCTCGACGGACCCCAGTTGTGGCAAGACCGGCACCAGCAGCACAATTACCAGCGAGAAAGCGAAGGCAGACGCTGCCTCATGCCAGCCCCAGGGCTGCTTCTGCGAGCCAATCAACACCGTGCCGACAACATACAGAATCGTTGCTTGAGCGCCCAGATAGAGCGCCGTCAGCGGTAAGCCATAGACAAAGGTATGCCAGGAAAAGAGCCGCTCGCTCCCCTCCAAAAACTGCTTCAGCCCATCGAGCAGCGGGCACAGCCACTTCCAGCGTGGCCGCCAATCACGCAATATTCTACGAATCAAGTGGTGCTTAAAGAGCACCAGCCCGGTCAGCATCATCCCCACGATCAGAAAGGCCGCAACCGGGCGCACCCAGGGCCAACCTGGCACCCCAATCGCTACCAGCGCCAGCAAGCAGATCTGAATCTCGGTAATCAGCATCCAGGTCGTGGCCGCCGCCGAGCGCCCAATTCCCGAACCAAGCGAGCCTTTGAGCAGAAAATTTTCCAGATAGACGCCCATTGGCAAGCTATTGCCGATCTCGCCGCCAGCGTAGGGCACAAGCAACTCACTCCAGCCAGGCCGCAGATCAAGCCGGGCCAGATAAATCTTCCACTGCGCTAGCTTTGCCGCGAGATAGAGGACCGCCAGGAAGAAGGCAAGGATCACCGCGTAGGGGGTTGTCACCACCCGCACAATACCGCCAAGCACCTGGCCCGCGTTGGCAAACGTCAGAATAAAGGCCAGCAGCGCCGCGCTGAGCAGTGTTGGAATGAGAACCTTCGGATTGAAGAGCTTTTTTAGCCGATGCTTCACAAAACCTCCAGCACGCTCTCTGCTAATACTCCGCCGCGTCACCACTCACGCCCGGGCGCCGTTACGAAACCGGCGCCCGCCGTCTCGCACTTCCCCTTTTTATCAATAGCTATCGCATAAGCCATGCTAGGGTGGTCTGCCAGCAGGCAGCGAAAGTACGCAGCACGCCTTATCTGCCGCCAAAAAATGTTGCGAAACAAATTGTTGTATCATACAAGGAGAGGAAAGCCTAAGAGTCGCTTTCAGACCACAGAAGAGCGCAGGAGGGCCATGTGATGTCATTACGAGTAGCCGCTGTGCAGATGAACTCTGGCGATGATAAAGCCGCCAATCTGGCCCAGGCCGAGGCATTGATTGAGCAGGCCGCGCAGGGCGGCGCGCAGTTGATTGCTCTGCCTGAACTCTGGACCTATCTTGGCCCGGCGGAAGGCAATGCAGCCAACGCCGAACCCATCCCCGGCCCGACCATCAATCGGCTGGCGGCGCTGGCTCGCCGCCATCACATCACCCTACACTGCGGCAGCATGCTCGAAGCGCCCGATGATCCTGGCGCCGACCACCGGCCCTACAATACGGCAGCGGTCCTCGACCACGACGGGCAGATCATCGCCAAATATCGCAAAATTCATTTGTTTGACGCCGATCCCTACGGCAGCACGGCACCCTATCTGGAGTCAGAGGGCATCCAGCCCGGCAGCGAGATCGTCACCTTTGAGGCGGAGGGCGTCCAGATTGGCGTGGCAACCTGCTACGATCTGCGCTTTCCTGAACTGTTCCGCATCCTGGCGCTGCGCGGCGCGCAGGTGATTCTGCTGGGTTCGGCCTTCACCATGCAAACAGGCCGCGACCATTGGGAAGTGCTGGTGCGCGCACGCGCTATCGAAAACGGTGTCTATCTGCTGGCGCCCGATCAGGTCGGCGCGCATCCTCCCCGGCGCGTGGCCTATGGCCGCAGCATGATTGTGGACCCCTGGGGAACGATACTGGCCCAGGCGCCCGATTCGCCGGGAGTCATTCAGGCCGACATCTCTCTGGAACGCCTGGCGGATGTCCGTCGTCAGATTCCCTCGCTGGCAAATCGCCGGCCCCAGACCTATTGCTGGCCGGATGCGGGCCAGTAGAGCATCCTTCTTTCTTGAGGGGCGAATGTGGAGGGTTTCCCCGATGCAACGACCAGTCTTCCGGGAACAGTGGCAAACACCAAGCGAGCAAATGTATCATCTGCTGACCAGCCTGTATATGCACATGATCGAGGCAGAGGATGGGCTGTTCGCCAGCATGGGCGTGGAGCGCAACATCTTTTGGGCACTCTGGCACATTGGCCGCAGCCCACAGGGCACCTCGATGACCGCGCTGAGCCGCGCCATCTGGAGCGATAAAAGCACCATTACCCATCTCATGGACCGGCTGGAAGAGGCCGGGCTGGCCCGTCGCAGCGTCCACCGGCAGGACCGGCGCGTGCGCACGCTGGTTCTCACCCCCCAGGGACACGAACTACGCCAGCGCTTGATCGAAGCGCATCTGCAACTGACGGCGCGGCTGCTGCCTTCAGAGCATCTGGCCCTGCAAGGGATGACGCTGGAGCAGCTTATCAAGCTGGAGGAGCATATGCGCGCCGAACTGGCCGAACACAAGCCACTGCATCTGCTCTCTGCCGAAGACGCCCCCACCGGAGATGCCAAGGCAGAGCCAACGACATGAGGGCGCTCATCTCCATGCCCGCTGGCGGCAATGTGATATAAAAGAACTATCTGTGCCGCCGGCGCTGCCGGCCTATTCACCTCTATTTTGCGGGGGAAGGGGAAGTAGAACCACCACTATGCCAATTGATGAACAAGACGCAACCCTCCAGGAAGCGACAGCAGATACAGCCTCGACAACTGACACCTCTACCACGCCCGATCCTGCCAGCATTGATGTTTCAGCCTATCCCACCGTTGATAACGATTGGGAGAAGCTGGCAACAGAGCATCCCGATGTCTACGAGCGCTTTGCCAATGCCCCCAACGACAGCGCGCTGGACCAGGCCATGCGCGCACTGGTCTCCTTTGATGGCAAGATCGTCCTTGATATGGGCGCGGGAACCGGGCAATATGCCTTTGGCTTTGTCAACGAGGCGTTCAAAATCCTGGGGATGGAGGCCGACCCTGACTTGCTGGAGTTTGATCGTCAGGTAATCGCCGAAAAAGACTATACGAATATCATCCCCTTCTCTGGCCTGGCAAACGATCTGCCGCTCAACGATGCGGTCATCGACATTGCCCTGGCCGTCACTGTTGCGCCCTGGGATCCCGACCCGCTGATGCGCCTGGGTCTGCGTAAGCGCATGGTGGAGGAAACGCTGCGCGTCCTCAAGCCGGGCGGCATCTTTATCGTTGTGACGGTGCCAGAGGGCGCCTATGGCGGCGAACTGGCCCCCTTCATCTTCGATGACCCGGCCAAGCTGCCCAATAACAGCGATTGGGACGCCCAACTGGTCGAGGATTTTGGCTTTCAGTTCCAGGAGATCGAAAGCGTCTCCGATTACGGCTCGGTGGAGAACGCCGTTGCCACCTATGGATTTATCTTTGGCCCCAACGCTATCCGGCATCTGCTGGCCCGGCAGCAAAGCACCATCACCTGGCGCTATCGCCTGCTCTGGACGCAGAAAGCTGAGGCGACGCCGGC
>CAZFWN010000289.1:0-5991 GCA_964522745.1 uncultured Ktedonobacterales bacterium | reverse complement strand
TGGTTTTCCAGCAGCGCGATGATGGTGCGCGTTGAGGCCAGCGCCGTGTTGTTCAGGGTATGGACGTAGCGTGCGGTGCCCTGTTCATCGCGGTAGCGGATGTTGGCGCGGCGGGCCTGGTAGTCATGGAAGTATGAGCATGAATGCGTCTCGCGGTAGCGGCCCTCTGATGGCAGCCAGCATTCGATGTCATACTTCTTGACCTGCCCGTCGCCTAGATCGCCGGTGCAGACGACGACGACATGATAGGGCAGTTCGAGCGCCTGGGTCAGTTCCTCGGCGTTTGCCAGCAGCGCCTCGTGCCAGCGCACTGATTCTTCGTGATCGTTGTGGCAGATGATATACTGTTCGACTTTGCTGAACTGGTGGACGCGCAGAATGCCGCGTGTATCTTTGCCATAGGTGCCAGCCTCGCGGCGGAAGCAGGGTGAGTAGGCGACATAGCGCATCGGCAGGTCATCGCCATTGACGATCTCATTGGCGAACATGCCGGTGACGCTGACCTCGGCGGTGCCAACCAGAAAGAGTTCGTCTTTCTCAAGCGCGTAGACCTGCTCGCGGCCACGCGGGAACTGTGAATTGCCGATGAAGCAAAATTCTTTTGCCAGCGCCGGGACCGTCAGCGGGGTAAAGCCCTTCTGGCTGATGCGGTCCAGCGCAAACATCATCAGGGCCAGTTCTAGGCGAGCCGCGTCGTTCTTGAGGACATAGCTGCGGCTGCCGGCTACTTTGGCGCCGCGTTCCAGGTCCAGCAGGTTCAACCGCTGCATGAGGGTGACATGGTCGAGCGGCTCAAAATCAAAGCGAGTGGGTTCGCCCCAGCGTTTGATTTCGACGTTGTCATCTTCATCGCGGCCATCGGGCACGCTGGCATCGGGGATGTTGGGCACGAGCAGCAGTTGCTCTTGCAACTGCGCCTCCAGTTCGCGCAGGCGCGGTTCGATCTCTTTGAGCGCGGCGGCGTGTTCTTTGCCCTCGGCGATCAATTGGTCGCGGGCAGCCTTATCACTGCCCACTTCGCGCATCTGTTTTGAGAGCCGGTTTTGTGCAGCGCGGCGCATCTCGGCGTCGTGGCGCACGTCCTGAACCTGCGCGTCCAGCGCCAGCAGGGCGTCGATGTCGGTGTTGACCCGTTTGCGGCGGGCGGCGTCTTTGACAACCTCCGGGTTGGCGCGAATAAATGCCAGATCAAGCATGTGAAAAAC
Source organism: uncultured Ktedonobacterales bacterium (assembly GCA_964522745.1). Classification (GTDB taxonomy): domain Bacteria; phylum Chloroflexota; class Ktedonobacteria; order Ktedonobacterales; family DATBGS01; genus DATBHW01. Next base: position 4,786 of record CAZFWN010000289.1, on the reverse strand, counting down.
CTCCTAAAAACCTCTCTGTATCAAACTCATCCAATGTTCTTGGTTTCTCGATGAGAGAAAACGCCATAAAAAAACACCGCCCATCCTTCAAGGACGGACAGCGCTGCTGTCGTGGTGCCACCTTCATTTACAACCAACCAGCCAGGTGCCTGACGAGGACGCTGGCGATTAAAATCGCGCCTTTTTGGCCTGCGGGCCACGAAGCCCGCCTGCGCGGGCTGAGACGAACCGCGCGACTATTTGACTGGCGCTCTAGAGAGGGTATTCCTCTCTAGCTAGTTGGATTGTCTCTGGCGCCTGATAACGGTGGGCATCCGGCTCGCCTTATTCGATCATAGCCCTGATAGCTCATAGAGCAATTGTTCGGCGAGCGGCTCACGAGGGGAGTTCCGCTGTGCCTGCCGCTGCGTTGCACCATCCCGCAGTTCTCTGGTGGCTGGCCCGGCGTACTTGTCTCGTTCAACGCCTTGTAAACGTCATTATACCATAGAAGAGAACATGGGTGCTTTTCGGTGATCTGATGCTTGCATTGCTGGCGTGGCGTGTGTATACTGGCGGCATTATCTCACCGGCTGCTCTGAGAATGGACTGGCGATGAACGATCTGGCGTGACGCTGCGCCCGTTGGCCGGTGCTTTGAGGAGGGTGCTTGATGGCTTCTGCAAGCAGTTCTGAGCAGGCGCAACCGCCTGTCGTCATTCTTAACCCGGCGGCCAATCATGGCCGGGCGACCAGGATGCGCCCATTGATCGAGCGTATGCTGGCTGGCGGGCGCGGCGAGTTGACGCTGACCACTGGCCGGCGGCATGGCGAGCAACTGGGGCGCGAGGCTGCCCAACAAGGCCGCCCGGTGATTGTAGTGGGCGGAGATGGCACGCTGGCCGAGGTTGCCAACGGCATCCTCTCGGTGCAGCAGCCGGCGGAGGTCTCGCTGGGCCTGGTGGCGGCAGGCAATGGCAACGATTATGCCTGGAATACGCTCAAGCTGCCCCGCGATCCGGCTGCCGCGCTGGAGGTGGCGCTGGAGGGTGAGATTGCGGCGGTTGATGCCGGTATCGTGAATGGGCGCTATTTCATCAATTCGCTTGGTATTGGCCTCGATGCCAATATTGCGGCGGCGGCGGAGGAACTCAAGCGCTACCCATTCTTGCAGGGGAAGATGCTGTACTGGGCGGCAAGCCTGCGCGAGATTCTCTTCCACTATGGCCGCTGCCCCTGGCTGAAGGTGTGCCCTGACGAGGAAGAGGCCGATGGACGGCTGTACGCGGTCTCAGCGGTCAGTGTGGGGCCGACCTATGGCGGCGGCTTTCGCATCAATCCACAGGCTGACAGCCGGGATGGCCTGCTCGACCTCTGTATGATTGTCAAACCATCCAAGCTACGCGCGCTGCGCATTCTGGGCATGGTGAGCAAGGGGCAGCATATCGTCCAGCCGGAGGTGAAGATGCGCCGGGTGCGCTCGGTGCTGATGGAGAGCCGCGAGCCGGTCTTTGCCCATCTGGATGGCGAGGTCATCCAGGCGAATCGCTTTGAGGCCAGATCATTGCCGGGCGCGCTGCGGGTGCGTATACCGCGCGCAAAGGGGTAGCCGGCGCTGCGGTGTCCCATCAGGCCGGCGTTGATGCCACCTGACATAAATGAGTACCTAAAGCGGCTGCTCTCACCGCTGCTGATTCATCGTGGCTGGCTCATCTCCTCTGCGGCTTTGGCAATGCCATGCAAGGTCTGGCCGGCAATATAGGAGACAAAGGCGTCGCACATGGCCCAGGCGATAATGGGGCCGACGCCCGGCCAGGGCAAGAGAATATCGTGCGTGATGCGGGCGCGGGTGACGCCGCTGGTCGGCACAATCGTCCATTCGACATCCATGCCGGTGGTGGCGCCCTTGATGTGTTTGTAGACGATGCGCCCTTCGTCAGGGTAGCAGCGCATGATAGAACACCACCACACGGGGATGCGATCACGCCGGGCGGCCATCTCAACGATGCGCTCGTTGGGGCCGCGTGTTTCCAGCACGCGCACCCAACGATAGTGAGGTAAAATCTCCGGCCAGCGTTCAACGTCTGCGGCCAGGCGATAGACGACCTCTGGGGTGCTGGCAATAGCAATAGTATCGACGGTGTGCATCGCGGTTCCTTCTACTTTGATGGGCGCTCATCAGAGCGCTGCCAGACAAGCACTTGCCGGAAGGGAAAGACCGTGCGGATGGAGGCGGTGTGAAGGCCGGCGGCGTCCGCCAGGGCGTGAAGCTCCTGGGGCGTATAGGCGCGACGCACGGAAACGGGCGCGTCATGCCGGGTGAGCTGGTTGGGCATCAACGTATGGGTAAGCAGCCAGGCTCCCAGGTAGGCGGAAAGGCTGCGCTGGAGATCGCTGACAATGACGGCGCGGCGAGCGACGCGGGCAAGCTCCCGAAGCAGCGTGGGCGCGTCATCGGGCGAGAAGTGGTGCAGCGCCATCGAGCAGAGTGCCAGGTCAAATGACTGGTCTTTGTAGGAGAGTGCCAGCGCGTTCTGGCGCTCCAAGGTAATTTCAGAGACACCAGCGCAATTGGCCTGGGCAGCAGCCAGCACTTGCTCGCTGAGGTCGGTTGCGGTGATGGCAAGTTGAAGCTGCTGCCGGCGCGCCCAGCGGGCGATGGCGAGCGGAATATCGGCGGAGCCGGTGGCAATATCAAGCAGGGAGCAATTTTGAAGGCGTTCTCGCGCTACGGTCTGCGCAACGGTGTGGACAACCAGGCTCGTCCAGCCAAGGAAGCGATTGATGCGCCGGATGTCACGGAGATTGCGCGCCAGCAGTCGGGGATCGGCTACTGGCGCGTCAAGCAGTTCTTCAAGGCGATGGTCGCGTTCACGCAGATTCAGTAGATTCATGGGTAGAGGTCTATTCAGGCGCCAGGCGTCGTCTTATAGCGTGCAATTGGAGTGATGCCGCCGCGCACCTGCTGGCCTGGCTCAACCAGCACCTCAATCGAGCCGCGTGGCACCAGCACATCGGTGCGCGAACTAAATTTAATCATGCCGAATTTTTGGCCGGCTTGCAGCGATTGCCCCTGGCCGACCCAGCAGACAATGCGCCGGGCGATCAGGCCGGCGACCTGCACGACGGTGACTTTGCCATGTGGGCCGTCGAGCGCAATCTGGTTGCGCTCGTTGGCCTCGGACTTTTGGAAATTCATGGCGTTGGCAAAGGTGCCTGGTTTCCAAGAGGTCTTGACCACGCTGCCGGATACCGGGCTGCGATTGACATGCACATTGAGGACCGATAGAAAGGTGACGATGCGCGTGGCGGGGCCACCCAGAAACCACTCCTCGTCTACTTCATCGACGGCCATGATGGTGCCATCGGCAGCGGCGTAGATGGTGTCCTCATCCTGTGGGTATGGGCGCGGCGGGTCGCGGAAAAAGAAGAGCAGCATGGCCGGCAGCAGCCAGAAGAGTTTGCCCAGCCGGGGGAAGAATCTATTGAGCAGGAGCGCGCCTAGCACGGCTCCGCCAATATAGGGCAGCCCCTCCCGAAATGCGCCCAGGGCGGGCGGGTCAGCCTCTATGCGCTCTAAGACTTCTCCAGCAACTTGCGCGGTGCCGTTCTTTGTGACTTCCCGGCTCATTGATCGTCCTCGCTCTCCCAGTCGTCGTCCCAATCTTCCTCAGCTTCTACGTCGTCTTCATCCTCATCTTCATCGACATCATCAGTAACGGTGATGGTGGTCATGCCAGCAAGAGTCGAGCCTTGTGGGCCAGGCATCAGCCCGGCAGCCGCCATCGGAAGCGCCCGGCGGAAGCGCCGGCGCACGGCGCGCTCGGTGGACCAGAGCAGGGCGTAGACAGCATAGGCCACAGCGATCAGGGTCAGTATCCGGGCCTGGAACGGCACTAGGACGACGACGATTGCCAGCAGCAGCGTCCACTTCAGCATAAAGGGTGCGCGCCCAAAAATCTGACCGAGCTTGGGAAATTGAATGCGGCTGCTCATGAGGATGGCCGTTACCAAGACGATCACCGCAGCGGCAACCGGCGGCAAGCTGGTGCCCCAGAATGCCAGACTGGCGATGAGCGCGCCACCAGCGGTAGTGGGCAACCCTTCAAAGAAGCGCGGGTTATATTCTTTGGTAGCAAAGCGCGCCAGGCGGAAGGCGTTTGAGAAGACGAGGGCTGCGGCAATGGTGATGGCGATCACGCCAGGCACAGGGAGCGCGCGCAGATACATCTGATAGACCATGAAGGCCGGAGCGATGCCAAAGGCGATCAGGTCGGCAAACGAATCGAAATTTTCGCCAAACGCGCTGCACGCCCCAAGGGCGCGGGCGACCCGTCCGTCAATGCCATCGCAAAAGACTGCCAGGCCCACCAGCAGCGGGATGTACAAAAAACGATTGGGTATGCTCGGATCGGCGGCGAAAATAATACCAACAAAGCCCGCTACCAGAGAAATAGTGGTAAAGATATTTGGAAGCCAGACCAGTCTGTTCCTGGGCTTCTCCCCAATGTTTTCGGAAGATTCCTTCATGAGTGCAGATGTCTCGTGCGGCTGACTGTGCCCTGTCACCTGGGTTCTCCCTTCCCGGCAAAAAATGCCCCTCTTACCCTGACATTACAGTTCAGGTGGCTACAGGCGTTGCGCTACAAGGATGGGGTCAAGGCTAGCCTGGTGGGGTGTTGCAGCGAGTGTATAGCATGTCGCTTGTGTTTGTCAAGCTGTGAGTTCAACAGCCCACCAGAATATTTTGACGAGCCAGCAGTGTGCCAGGTGACAACAGGTGACGAAACGTTCTCGGTACTATTATA
>CAZFWN010000288.1:0-6010 GCA_964522745.1 uncultured Ktedonobacterales bacterium | reverse complement strand
CGGCCCCACACTGCTTGGCGAGTGTCCCGATGCGGGCATAACTGGCCGTCTCCAGTGGGACGCCGATGCGTTCGTGCGCCAGCCGCGTCAAGAGCGCCACCCGCTCTTTCTCGCGCTCGCGCAAGACCCGCTGATAGTAGTCCAGGTCGGTGCGTTCCCACGCCTGACGAGACGGCCAGAAGGGTACTTGGGTGGGCGTTTCAGGAGTGAGCGCCACTGGCTCCGTCGCTCCCTTGTTCTCAACTGAGGAGAACACTGGTTGGTGGTCAATGGCAGGAGCACCAGATGGGGCACCAAGCCGATCAATAGCACCAGGCGTCGCCTCAGGCGAGGGGCGTGCCCCCTCAGAAACTCCTGACGGAGTTTCTGTCTTCTTCTTCCGTAACTTTCTTCTTCGCACCTGGTCTGAGGTCGCTCCCAGAGCAGACTGAGCAGGAAGAGGAGTTGTTATCTTGAAATCCTGCGGCCCCGCCTCCTGTTGTAAACTTGAATTTCTCGCCTGTTGTACACTTGAATTTCCTGCTGGCTCGGCTTGTTGTACACTTGAATTCTTCTTCGTAGACTGATGTTGCAAACTTGAATTTTCGCCAGTCGTAGAGCGGGCTAGCGCATTGCCCCTCCTCGAGGACTCGTGTCCGTTTTTCAAGTTGACAACTCCTCCCCTTACTTCCTGCTTGCGTGGGCGTCCCGCGCCAGGGCGAGCACCACCCCAGCGCGGATACCCTGGCTGCAACGGCTTCCAGGCAGCGAAATCGAGATTCCAGCCCATGCGCCCATGTCCGCGTACCGTCGCATCCGGCTCATACCAGATCAGCCCATCCTCGACCAAACGCTGTCGGAGATGCAGGATCTGGCTGCGACTCATCTGCGTGCGCTCCACCCACTCGGCCAATTCGAACTGACACCAGGCTCCGGGCTGTACGTGTCCCTGTGCCCGGTGGACGCCTGCCCAGCCAAAAGTGGCTCGCTCCAAACAGCGCAGAAAACGGCTGACCTTGGGCGGCAGGTCGATGCGGGCGAGCTGCTCACTCACCTCATTGGCAGCGCCGGTCATACAACCCACCAGTGGGAGGACGCGCGGCGGCAGAGCGGTTTCTTGTTCCATCAGGTGCAGGGGGTGGGCGGCTGGAAGCGCCGCCCGTTGCGTTGTCATCGGCAGGGCCATCGGTTACCTCCCCACTCCGCGCTGCAAGGCCACCAGCCACTCCTGGGGCGTCTTCGTTCCCTTGGCGCTGTTGCACGACACGCACGCCGCCACCAGATTGCTCAGGTCACTCGTGCCCCCTCGGCTGACGGGCAACACATGATCCAGCGTCAGCCGGCCCCCACGCCGGCCACAATAGACACAGGTGTAGTCGTCCCGCTCCAGCACCGCTTGGCGGAGGACCCACCAGACCGAGCGCGGGGGACGCCCCTTCCACCGCCTGGCAAACACCTCCTGCGGCGACCAGGGCGCTGGTTCTGGGGTGTCTATGGGGAGGTCGGTCTCTCCTGGGGAATCCGTCGCCTGCCTCCTGTGCCTGCGGTGTGGGTGAGGGGCCAAGCAGGGCCAGGTATCAAAGGCGAGATTCCAGGTGAGCCAGGCCCCATCGATCACTGGCCCGTTTGGCTCGTAGTGGAAGAGTCTTTCCTCGATCAGACCCTGGAGCGTGTGGAGCAGTTTGGTCGGCTCCAAGGTCAGCCGCTCGGCCCACCGCAGCAGGGCCACCTGGCACCCCAAACTGATCATGGTTGTCCGCTCAGACTGCTGCTGTGCTGTCTCCGCACAGGTACTCAGCACTTCCAGCAGGAGTTTCTTCGTCGGCAGCGCTAGCGCACTTCGCTCGATTGCCAGGACCAGCAGATGGTGCTGGCGTTGTAACAGGGGATGCATCGTCATGCTCGTACCCTTTCCATGGGCAGGGAAACCAAGCCCCAGTGGAGGACTCCCACGTCAGCCACCGGAGCCTGCTTCCCCACTGCGCCTGCTACGACTTCCACATGCTGAACGGTTTGTCGTCCGTCCAGGGGAGCGCTTCCTCACGCCGACGCGCTTCCTTACGGCGCTGACGTTCCTCCGCTGGCCCTCGCTGGGCAGGGTTTCGAGTGGCTGTTGCAGGCGTTGCTTGCCTCGTGTGCTGATGCGTCTGTTGCAGGAGATGCACGGCGGCAGCATGAGTACACATCCCCTGATGCTGATACTGCTGACAGCAGCAGCGGATCACATCGCTCGCTACGGTCAAGAGATAGTAGCGGGTGGGGTCGCTCCGGCTTTGAAGGAACCACAACGGCTCGCCGGTATCCTTCCGAGTCGCTTGAATCGGCTGCAGCTGGTCACGTTGGGCAAGTTCGATTGCCCGAGCCAATTTGGGATGGGGTACTTGGGTCATCTCAGTTTTCCTTTCTGGGTGCTTACTGGAGCCGGGTTGCAAACAGCTCCTGGATGAAAGGCCCACTGAAATTATATGATAATTATATGGAAAAGTCAATAATATTTGCTGGAAGTATTGCCAAAAGGTTGGGAATATGTTATGATGGAGTAGGGACAATCAGTAGCACAGTATAAGGAGGAGCCAATGGGCATTACCAAGGGCACGCCCTTGCCTTATCTGCGCGCCTGGCGGGAGTGGCGAGGGATGTCTCAAGAAGAATTGAGTCGGTTGGCAGAGGTCACCCCTGCCACGATCTCGCGCCTCGAGCATGGTGCCGTTGCCCGCTTCGGCACGATCGCCAAGCTCGCGACCGCCTTGGCAATTACGCGCGAACAACTCATGCGATCTGATCCAGGAAAAGACCTGCACGGGGCCGCCTAGCAGAGGCCCCGTGCAGCGGACTGCTGGCGCGGCTCAGATGCGACCCTGACGCGCGAGCGAATGGATTTTACCATAAGAGAAAGCAGGCCAAGCCCATGCACCAGCAGAGCAGGCAGTCTCGCCAGCAAAAGATCGCGCCAGCTACGAGGTTGGGGCCATAGCCGGCGCGATTGCAACCTACCAGTGTGGCTGGAAAACTGACAAACAGCACACGCTGGCACGCTCAGTATCGCACATCCTGCCAGCGTCTAGCTCAGCAAGAGCAAGGATGACCACCCTTCTTGGCACGTAGTAATGAGGAGCCTAAAAAAGGGCGTGTACTCACAATGCGTTTTTCATCGTGAGCACACTTGCGCACCCTGGGATTGCAGGGCGGCTTGGGGTATTCTACTCCAGGCCGGAACCAGTCGCATCCGAGCCAGCCGGCCAGGTGCCCCTGCTCCCATTGGGAATGGTGCGCCTGGCCGTGTGTTGTGGCCGCCCCGCAGTGGCTCGGAAAGGAGAACAGCGATGAAACGTTGGAACTGGCACCTGGGCGCAGGCGCAGGGACCGCAAGCCGTCCGGCAACAGCGCCGGACCAGCCGCTCTTCAGCGCCGCAAAAGCGCAGACCAGCGCGGAGGGGGCGAAGAACGGCTACATCTTCCTCGTGGCCGCCGTCGTGCCGTTTGTGCTGGCAACCATCCTAGCGCTCGGCGTTGGCTACTTCTTTGCGGGTTTTCAGGGATTCAGTTGGAGCGTGCCGGGGGTGATGGCCTATGGCGGCGGCTTTGCGGTGGAGGCCGTGTGCCTGGCATGCTTCTTTGCAGCGGCCAAGGCGTTCTGGGGTGGGGCGCGCTGGCACTTTGTCGCAGCGCTGGTGGCGGCGCTGCTCCTCAGCACCATCTCCATCGCCGCCCAGGTGTTGTATTTGGAGTTGGACGCGCTCAAGGGGGCGGCACACATCCCGCCGGGGGCGCTGGATGGGGTGCCGCTCATCGGATGGCTGGTCGGCAGCAACGGTGGGGGCTGGGTCGTGCTGGGGCGAGCCATTGGATTCCATGTGGCGGAGGCGGCGTGCTGCTTCGTGCTGGCGAAGAGTACGGAGAATGCGGAGAAGCGGATGCTTGCCATGCAGCGCGAGCAGCGGGCAATGCTGGAGGTGCAGCGGTTCGAGCGGATTGCCGCACTGGAGCGGCGGATTTTCGAGCATGCGTTTGCGGCGTTCGACCAGGTGGAGCAGCAACTGGGGGCGCCGGTCGAGGTGCAGGCGCTGCCGGCTGCGGGACAGACGGGCGAAGCCCCCCAAGCTGCCACAGCGAGGAGGGGCTCGGCAAAACCCATCACGGCCCAGTTTCAGCCGCTCGATTCCAGCCAGGCAACAGAAAGCGAGGGGAGCAGCAATGGGCATCGGTCCTTTCGTCGCCAGCGCTAAGCTGCCAAAACCACGAGTGAGTGCCGAGGAACGGTTGCGACGGCTGGAAGAGGCCATTGCGTTCCTACGTCAACACCTGGCAGATGGTCCCCAACCTGCCAAAACTTTGCTCCAAGCTGCCAAAAGTGCTGGCATTGCCGAGCGGACGCTCCATCGGGCCAAAGATGTGCTGGGGGTGACGGCGGAACACACTGGCTGGCATGGGCAGTGGATCTGGCGACCACCGGCGGCAGCGTTGGCCTCCCAAGCTGCCATCGTCGCATCGTAGGTGGCACCTTGGGGAGTGGGCGTTCGGGGTGTTGGCACCTTGCAGAGCGTCATGAGCAGGGCAGCTTGAGGAACGGTGATACCCAAGCTGCCCCATCATCATGTATTTGCCACTATTTCGGGTACTTGGCATGTCAATTAGTTGCGTTACCTTCTTGATTACTTGACTCTACTTTGGGCAAGCTAAATTTACTTATTGCCCGCTTATCTATATCAAGCGCCGAGAAGGTCAAAAACAGCATATCTTGCTGTGCTGAGGACATATCGAGTGGTATACGTTCCCCTATCTTCGCTGGCGACTTTGGTACTTGGGTGAGAAACTGATCGTTAACGATACCCCGATTATGCACGATGAGATTTCTCGTGGCGACAATACGAATGGCCCGATGCTTCTCTTCACCAGATTTCTCAAAGAGCTTAACAGGAGATTGGGCTACCAGCAAAGCGACCCATCAAGAATGAGAACAGGCAGGTAGGTTTCACACCGGGCAGTCATCCGCCCGCTGAGCATAGGGCAGACCAGCTTTTCATCCCGAGTTCCCGCCAAGGACGATAAGCTGGTCTGCTTCTCAGCGACGGATCAACTGACCGTGAAGTCCTGGCTGCCGATCCAGTCGTGGTAGGTGGCTAAGCTGCCGGTCCCGGTACAGTCGGAGGTGGCGAACATGTTCACCCCACTGTCCTGAGTTGCCTTCACCACCCGCGTGACGGAGCCAGTGGTGAAGAGGGCGTCGATGTACGTGTTATTACTCGCTACCCCCAACTGGGTGTAGCCCGCGCACCAGTCCTGGCGACCAATCCAGTCGTGCCAGGTACTATTCTCGGTGTTGGTCCCGATGCCGTCTGACGTGAGCGCACAGATGTTGGCGCCGGTGTCGCACCAGGTGGTCTGGACCAGGCGACCGATGCTGCCCAGACTCCACCAGATATGGGTGTTGTCTATAGCCAGGCTGGTCACGGGCACGGCCCAATCCTGATAGCCGATCCAGAAGTTGTAGTTAGAAGACTCGGTGCCGACGCAGGTGCTGGCGGTGCCGTTATTAAGGGCGAAGACGTTCGAGCCGTTGCTGCCCGGGGTGGTCTTGCAGACGCGCGTGCCAATGGTCGTCAGGACGAGGGTGTCGTTGGCGGCGAGGGCCGTGGGGGCCCAGGCCCAGTCTTGATAGCCGATCCAATCGTGCCAGGTACTATTCTCGGTGTTGCTGCCGATGCCATCCGAGAGGGCGCACATGTTGGCCCCGCCATCGCACAAGGTCGTCTTGAGGGTCCGCATCACCCCTCCTCCGGCGAGATTGGTGTAGAGGGTGGTGGGCGTGGCGGCGAGTCCGGTGACAGAAACACTGAAGTCTTGATAGCCGATCCAGTCGTGCCAGTTGGGTAAGCTGCCGCTGCCGATGCCATCGCTGAGCGCGCACATGTTGGCCCCGCCGTCGCACAAGTTGGTCTTGATCACGCGGTGGTTGCTTAACGCGACAAAGAGGTACTGCTCGTTGGCGGCGAGGGCCGTGATGGAATAGGAGTAGGTCTGGTAGCCGATA
>CAZFWN010000287.1:0-6017 GCA_964522745.1 uncultured Ktedonobacterales bacterium | reverse complement strand
TGATTGACGTTCACCACCTGCTGCTGCCCAGGCAGCAGCGTGACCGGCGTGGTCACCGGCGGTGTCCCCGGCCCCTGGTAGAAGGTTACGGTGGCGTGCGCGGTCACGCTCGTGCTGGGATTGGAAAGAATATAGGACTCCTGAAAGGTGTTGCTGGTGTAGCCCTCGGCAAAATACCAGGAGGTCTGCGGGTTGGCGACCCCAACCACATCCGCCGAGCCGGTGTAGCCAGTGTTCGCCCGCAGATACAGCGGGCGTTCGACCAGGCCGGGCCGATCCAGGCTGACCAGCGCGCTGTACCTGCCTGCCGGCAGCCCTTCCGAGTTCACATGCACTGTGCCCCGGCTGTTTGCTCTCACCGTGTGCTTGATAGTAGTGGCCTGGCCGGTGCTGGCGGCGAAATAGGTGATGGTGACCGTCATCGGGCTGCTGTTCTGGTTAAGGATGGTCAGCCAGGTATCGTAGCCGGCTCCGGTATCGAGATAGCCAAAATCAAATTGTTGGCTCGGCTGCGTTGCGCCCAGGATGTCGCTGCCGCCGGGAATTGTATACCCTGCCAGGGCGGTATACATGAAGTACATGGGCCGCTCGGCAATGATTGGCTGGGTCGAACTCACCACCATTGAGACGTTCTGGCCGGAGCCAACTTCTTTATTCACCACCAGGGTGGCGCGAGCATTCGGGGGAACGCTGTACTGCTTGACGATAGGATTGCCACTGCCCAGCAGGTACGTGACGGTGACGCTAGCCGGGCTGCTATTGGGGTTGGCAAGCGTCAGGTATTCGGCGAACCCGCTGCCAGTGTAGCCTTCGGCGAAGTACCACGTCTTGCTGACATTGGCCGAGACGATAGTGATGGGCAGCGAGGCGGGCGAGTTGCTCGCCTTGGGATCGCTCAGCACGAGAGTGGTTGTGTAGACCTGGGGCGTCGTGCTGGGCGTGTTGAACGTCAGCGCCAGCGTTTGGGTGGCGCCTGACGCGAGCGACCCAGAGGAAGGGCTGACGCTCACCCAGGAGGGCAGACTATTCGCCGTCCAGTTCAGCATTGCCTCGCCTGCATTGCTCAGGGTGAATGTTTGCGGGCCAGGGCTGCTGCCAGGTGTGGTAGTCAGGGAGATGCTGTTAGTGCTGACCCGGAACTGCGCTGGGGCCGCCAGGTTCATCTTTACAAGAAATCCATCCTCCATGCCTCCATACCCCTGGATCGGATTGGCGGTTGGAAAATCGGAGGAAGCGGTGGCGCCCGCAACATAAACGTTGCCCGCGCTATCGACGGCAATACCGTTGCCCCCGTCGTTGCTGCTGCCGCCCAGATAGCTTGAGTACAGCAGGATACCACCAGATGCACTCAACTTGGCGACGAAGGCATCGCTGCCGCCTGCGTTCGCCGGTTGCAGCGCATTGTGGGTGGGGAAGTTAGTTGAACTGGTATTCCCGGTGAGGTAGACGTTGCCCGCGCTATCGACGGCAATGCCAGTGCCCCGGTCATTGCCATTCCCACCGAAATAGGTGGAATAGACCAGCGTTGTGCCGGCGGCATTGATCTTGGTTACAAAAGCGTTAGCGGTGCCCGCGTTGCTCGATTGCAGCGCATTGCGGGTCGGAAAGTTGGTTGAACGAGTGCTTCCGGTGAGGTAGGCGTTGCCCGCGCTATCAACGGCAATGGCTAAGCCTTCGTCAGTGCCATTGCCGCCGAGATAGGTAGAGTAGACCAACGCCGTCCCGGCGGCGCTCAGTTTGGCGATAAAGGCGTCGGAGTTGCCCGCGTTGCTCGATTGCAGCGCGTTGCGGGTCGGAAAGTTGCTTGAGTGGGCGCTGCCTGTCACATAGGCGCTGCCTGTGCTATCGACGGCAATCCCGGTGCCCCAGTCATAATTGCTCCCGCCCAGATACGTGGAGTAGACCAGCGCTGTGCCGGCGACAGCGATCTTGGTTACAAAGGCGTTCGCAGTGCCCGCGTTAGTCGATTGCAGGGCATTGAGGGTGGGAAAGTTGGTTGAACTGGCGCCACCAGTGATATAGGCGTTGCCCGCGCTATCGACGGCAATGCCGGTGCCCCAGTCAGCGCCATTGCCGCCGAGGTAGGTGGAGTAGACCAGCGCCGTCCCAGCGGCGTTCAATTCGGCGACGAAGGCGTTAGCGATGCCGCTGCCAGGGGCCGGTTGCAGGGCATTGAGGGTGGGAAAATTGGTTGAACTGGTACTTCCGGTGAGATAGGCGTTGCCCGCGCTGTCCACTGCAATGCTAGAGCCTGAGTCGGCGCCATTGCCGCCGAGGTAGGTGGAATAGACCAACGCCGTGCCAGTGGCGTTGATCTTGGTCACGAACGCATCGGAAGGGCCGCCACCAGAGGTCGGTTGCAGCGGGTTCTGGAGCGGGAAATTAGTCGAACTGGTACTTCCGGTGAGATAGGTATTGCCCATACTATCCAGCGCGAGACCAGCGCTGTAGTCATTGTCCAGGCCACCAAGATAGGTGGAGAAAAACACCATTGGGTCAATGACCAGCGGTTGGCTGGCGTCATACGCGCCAAGGGCAAAGCTAACTTCGCTTGCGCCCTGAAGGAGATAGCTGCTGGCAATCTCCTGCCGCGCGCCGTTGATTTCCTGATAGACGCGCGGCGCGCCTTCAGAGATGGCCCCATTGGGCAGGTGCAGCAGCAGCTCGCCCTGGCCGTCCAGGCTGAGATGATGCACGCCAGTAAAGCCAAGATGAATCTGCGACGGGTCGTTTCCAGGCGCGACGAGAAAGTCATATTCCAGATGCCCCTGGTTGCCATAATAGACCAGATCTATTCCCGGATAGAGGTTGTGATAGCGCACCTGGGCGTAGGTGGGGATGTTGGTGTACCACTTTGCCGGGTTGTTGCCCAGCAGGTAATTGACGATGCCGGGCAGCGGCTGCTCCCCCGTCACCTTCGGCTGCGGGTTAGCGTTCAGGAAGCGCGTGCCCACCAGCGTGTGCCTGCTGGCACTCAGCGCCAGCAGCGCCTCTTCTGGTGTCAGGAAGAGGTTGGCACCTGGCTCGTGAGCCAGAAAGCGTACCTGCCTATCCGCCTGACCTTGATTGGCCTCAAAGCTGATGGGAAGCTGTCCAGTGGCCGTCAGCGCTTCCTGGCGAGCAGAGAGGGCAGGGAGTGTCTCAAGCGCTGGAGCGACCTCAGAGGCAGCGCCTCGCCGGGGAAAGGGCGCGAGGCTGACCATCACAAGGAACCCCAGGGTGAGCGCCAGAGGAATCGGTTGCCTGATTCGCATGCGAGGTAGCTGCCCTTTCTGCCTGGTTCCGTTATCATCAAAGCTCATCATAAAGTATAGTCGCTGACTCATTGATTGTGCAACATGCCTGGTGCCCTGGCGGCGAGCAGGTAATGATAGGCAAGCAAGTAATGATATGGGGGTTGGCACATTCTTTGCTCAGATAACGTATAGGAAAGAGGATGGACTGGCGGATGGGCGGCAATGGTTGTGCGCAGCGGGATGCCTGCTGAGAGCGTTTTGGCTGCGCCGCGAGTTGGTGACGGAAAGGGATGGTTCCCCATGAGTCGATTTGACCAATATTCTAACGAAGCCCGTCGGGCGCTCGCGCAGGCACGCGAGGATGCCCTGCGGCTCAATCATAAGACGATTTGTACCGAGCATCTGCTGCTGGGCCTGCTGGAGATCACCGATCCGTTGATCGAAGGCCTGATTACCAACCTGGGGGCTAATTCGGGCCGGCTGCGCCAGGCGCTGGAGTTTGTCATCGGGCGCAGCAACCGCCCGCTGCTGAGCGAGCCAACGCTGAGCGCGCCAGCGCGCACGGTGCTGGACCTGGCCGAAGAAGAGGCCCAGGAGGCCCACGCGCCGGAGGTCGGCACCGACCATCTGCTGCTCGGCCTGCTGCGCGAGGGTAGCGGCATTGCCGCTGGCGTGCTGGAAAGCTTTGGCATCACGGTTGATCTCGCGCGCCAGCAGCTCGGCCAGCTTCGCCGGCAAGGGCGACAGATGACGGCCTTTGCCGCCGAACACATGACCCGCTATAATATGACGCCCACGCTCAATCAGGTCAGCCACGATCTGACAGCGGCGGCGCTCGCCGGCCAGCTTGATCCAGTCATCGGGCGCGAGAATGAGATCGAGCGCACGATGCAAATCCTGGCGCGTCGCAGCAAGAATAATCCTGTCTTGATCGGCGAGGCCGGCGTCGGCAAAACGGCCATTGCTGAGGGACTGGCGCAGAAGATCACCGCCGGGCAGGTGCCCGATCTGCTCAAGGACAAGCGCGTCGTATCGCTGGATGTTGGTCTCTTGACCATTGGCACCAAGTATCGCGGCGACTTTGAAGAGCGCCTCAAAAAAGTCGTCAACGAGATCGTCACTGCCGGCAACTGCATCATCTTTATCGATGAACTGCACACGCTGCTGGGCGCCGGTGTTGCCGAAGGCTCAGTAGATGCCGCCAACCTCTTCAAGCCGCTGTTGGCGCGTGGCGAGTTCCAGTGCATCGGCTCGACCACCTTGGATGATTATCGCAAGCTGATCATGAAAGACCCGGCCCTGGAGCGCCGTTTCCAGCCGGTCACCATTCGGGAAGCGACGCCGGAGCAGACGCTGGAGATTCTCAAGGGACTGCGCACACGCTATGAGAATTATCATCGCGTGCGTATCAGCGATGAGAGCCTGCGCGCTGCCGTCCAGTTGTCGGTGCGCTATATTCAGGACCGCCATCTGCCCGATAAGGCCATCGATCTCATCGATGAAGCCTCGGCCCGGCTCTGCGTCGGGCGCTCCATCGCGCCGGTGGAGGCGCGCACGCTGCGCGAGCAGTTGCTCAGGCTGGAGGAGCAGAAAGACCTGGCGATTGCTCAGCGCGAATATGCTCGCGCCGCCGATCTGCGCGATCATGAAAATCACCTGCGCCAGCAGTTGGCAACGGTTGAGAGCGACTGGACCCATGCCCGCGATGAGGCGCACCCGCAGGTCGGCGAGCGCGAGATCGCCGAGATCGTCTCGATGTGGACCGGCATTCCGGCCCTCAAAGTCAGCCAGGAGGAGTCAGAGCGCCTGCTGCAATTGGAGGACGAACTGCACCGCCGGCTGATCGGCCAGGATGAAGCGGTCTCGGCGGTGGCGCGGGCAGTGCGCCGCTCGCGGGCGGAACTGCGCGATCAGCGCCGACCCATCGGTTCCTTTATCTTCGTCGGCCCCACCGGCGTCGGTAAGACCGAACTGGCCCGATCCCTGGCAGCCGCGCTCTTTGGCAGCGAAGACGCCATGATTAAGCTGGATATGTCGGAGTTTATGGAAAGCCACAACGCGGCGCGGCTGGTGGGCGCCCCTCCCGGCTATATCGGCTACGACCAGGCCGGCCAGTTGACCGAGGCCGTGCGGCGCAAACCCTACAGCGTGCTGCTCTTCGATGAGATCGAGAAGGCCCATCCCAAGGTCTTTGAACTGCTGCTGCAAATTCTGGAGGATGGCCGGCTGAGTGATGCCAAGGGGCGCGTGGTCGATTTCAAAAACACCATTGTCGTGCTGACCTCCAACGCCGGCGCTTCGCTGCTGACGAAGCGAAGCGCGATGGGCTTTAGCCAGAAGCGCGCCGACGCCGAGGGAGAAAAAGCCGAGTATGAGCGTATGAAGAACCTGCTCATGCCGGAGATCAAGCAGCTCTTCCGGCCAGAGTTCTTGAACCGCCTGGATGATATTGTTATGTTCCACGCGCTTAGCCGGGCACAGGTGCGGCGGGTGCTGGATGTGCTGCTGGCGCAGACCGAGGCGCGGCTCTCCGAGCAGTTCATCACCCTCGACCTGAGCGACGAGGCCCGCGACCTGATCGCCGAGCGCGGCTATGACCCGGACTTCGGCGCTCGCCCACTGCGCCGCACGCTGCAAACCATGCTGCAAGACCCGCTGGCCGAAGCCTTGCTCAAAGGCGAGGTGCGCCCCGGCGAGCGCGTGCGCGTCGAGCCAGGCGAAGACGGCGCCCTGCACCTGCGCGTCATGGCGCTCATCTCCAGCGAATCTGGGCAATGAGCG
>CAZFWN010000286.1:0-6017 GCA_964522745.1 uncultured Ktedonobacterales bacterium | reverse complement strand
TATGCTAAAGGCAGAAACAGCAGGAGGGATGCAGCAGCGATGGCAAACCAGGCGGGCGGGCGGCAGGGCACTCCCGATGACGAAGCGTTCACCGACGAGCGCCTGCTGCTGATCGATCTGGAGCAGGAGGGCCAGCGCCCGCCCTCGTGGCGCAAGCGCCTGCTGCAAGTTGGCGCGGCGCTGGCCGCGCTGGTCATTACCGTTGTGACCTTTCACGGCATGCTCGCGCCGGCCCGGCCCGTCGCGCCCACGCCGACCCCGTACCCTACCGCGCCACCACTGCTGCTGCTTATCAACAGTAACGTCACCGGCGCGGCTGTCAGCATCAATGGCAAACGGCATGCTACGCTTCCTATGCTTATTCCCTATGATGGAGCAAAGCACCTAGATGTGACCGTTGAGGCGCCACCCTTCCAACCCATCACCTGCCACCTGCCGATCTTCGACAATCACCCGCAATCAGGCTGCCAGCAAGGCGATATGAATGGCTCTGTGGCGGTGACGCTCAATGGCATCAGCGGGGCTCCATCGTACTTTCTGGTCGTTGCCTTCACCGATGCCTCGCTGCCCATAGCGCAGCAGGCGCAGATAAACGCCGTCGTGACGCAGGCGCTGGAGACGCCTCAGCAGACGACGGTGCCAGCAGGCGCCTATTATGCCACCAGCTTCACCGGAACCAACTCGCCAAATGATCAACTGACCAGCCAGCGCGCCACCGTACCATTGCAGGCCAACATAACACTGCTTCCCTACACCAATGTAAACTTCTCTGAGTGCAACGGCTTTATCTGCGCCCGCTATGAGCCTATCTCTGGCCTCTCCGGGCCAGGTGATGGGTCCTCCACCCTGCCAGCCCATCTCTGGCTCATCGATGTTCCGGTGGCGCTGCGCTGGCAGTTTGCGCGCGCGTCCGGTCAGGTGGTCAGCAGCGTCTCCTTTTCTTCCCCGCTGTTTCTCAGCCTCGTACTCTCCTATGGACCTGAGGCAGGATGGCAGCTTGCTACACTCCCAGATTCAGGTGGAAGCATCGGCGACCAGCTAACCAACTTATCTTGCAACATCGGCGTGCAAATCCTGATAGACCTGGCGGGCAGCAACAGCAACGGCGTTGGTGGACCAGGCTCGCCTCACAACCAGGCTATCGAGGGCTGTGAACCGAGCTTGCAGTCCAATTCCGGCACCAACCTGGGAACCTTTCTCTGGCGCTTCGGGGTGCTGCTGGCCGCCGACGCCAACGCGCACGCGCTGCTGCCCGCGCTGCCGATGGCCCCGCCAGATGAACTGGCCGCCGCCGGCGTGTGAGGCTGGGCCGGCATTCCTGCCGGCGGTACAAGTAAAAGCGCCGGGCAGCGGGATGCTGCCCGGCGCGTATCGCTCCATGCTTAATGGATAAACCAGACGCCCGGCGCGGGGGTGATGTAGCGGTAATCGACGCGGCCCCAGCCGCCGCCGTTGCCGGCAAAGTTCATCTCGCTAATCAGAATCCAGCCACCGGAGAGCACCTGCTCCACATGCGCGACATGGCCGATACCGCCGGCCTCTTCGACGCCGGGCGCAAAGACCACCGTTGCGTTGGCAACCGGGTAACTCGTCACGGTATAGCCGGCGGCGCGGGCGGCATTGGCCCAATTCCAGGCATCACCGAAGTTGTAGAAGTTCTCATCCGGGCGCTTGTGGTGAGACCACCAGGTACATTGCCCAAACGAGCCGGCCCAGATGTCGCCAAAGTAATCGCGCACGCCAAAGCTGTCAAAGCCCGGTGGGACGATGCCATAGCCATAGGGCGGCGTTGGGGTGATGTTGGGAGGAAGGGGAATATTGAGCAATGGGTGGAAGTTCTGGCCGTAATTGGGATCGACGGGAATCTTGATACGCATACCAAAATAGAGTTGGTCCCCAGACTCAAACTGATTGACCTCTAAAATGCCGCCCTGCTGCACGCCAAACTTGTTGGCAATGCTTTCCAGCGTATCGCCATAGTGGACGGTATAGGGGTGGAACTGTACGTCGGGCGCGGCGGGCGGGGCGATAAACCCGGCCAGACTGCTGAATGAGGCGATCAGCGGCTGTTTTCCACTGATGGGCACCAGCGCTACGAGGACGATCACC
Organism: uncultured Ktedonobacterales bacterium; assembly: GCA_964522745.1. Classification (GTDB taxonomy): domain Bacteria; phylum Chloroflexota; class Ktedonobacteria; order Ktedonobacterales; family DATBGS01; genus DATBHW01. The sequence continues at coordinate 3,908 of CAZFWN010000286.1, read as the reverse complement.
ACGCTGGTGATAATCACACCCATTAGCAGCGAGTGCATATAGAATGGGCGGGGCCGCGTGGCGCGCAGCGCGAGCGGATGGTGACCGAGCATACCAGGCTGTGCCTGCTCCAGCTTGCCGGCGATAAACACAGGCGGGGCGATCCCTGGCTCTTCAAAAACGACCATCTCGTTCCCGCGTTGCTTCCTGGGGCGCGTAAGCATGCCGCTGCGCCGCGCCGGCCCATCGCCTAGCGGGACCAGTGCGCGCTCTTCGCTGATGTCCTGGGTTTCCTCGTCGCCATCCCATCCCTGCTCGGCTTCGCCGTCTTCATCAGCGTCGTCCTCGCCGTCCGCATAATTGGAAAAATCGGCCTCGTCGGCGTCATCCTCATCGACGCCTTCGTCATAGCCCACTTCACCAACATCTTCATCTTGCTCGTCCTCAGCCTGATAGGAGTCTCCCTCATCGGCATCGTCCTCTTGCTGGTCGTCCCAATCAGCCGCCTCTTCCTCAGCATAGGCGGCGGCCTGCGCCCGTTCCTGCTTCCAGGAGAGCCATGTGCTTGTTCGTTTGACCGTCTGGCGTGGATACCCTGGCTCCCGTATCAGCATGCCTTCTCTCCCTGCGCGGTGGTGTCAGCCCCCCTCATCATTCAGGCGATGCCGGGGTGATGAGGATGAAGCTTGCACCGGCTATTGTAACCGGGGACAATCAAGAACAGGGCACTTTTTGGAAGGCGGTAGTACCATTGTACTGCCAGACACACCATCTGGTGAGTTCTTGCACCCATGATCGGATATGCCAGACCCCCTTTACTTGCCTGATATACTAGAAGCAGGCGTATGTATGGAACAGCGCACTAGAGAACGTTAGTGGGAGGCAATCAGGCATGGCAATCGGTCACGTAATCTCAACCCTTGGTCCTAACGGCGAAGAAGTGATGGGGCCGGACATTCTGCTCTGGCACTACCCCAAAAACGACATCGTCAGCGGCTCGCTGCTCACCGTCGAGAGCAACCACTTTTGCGTGCTGAAATCACGCGGCGCGATCATCTATGTCTACGAGACGGGCCAGTATCCCGTCTATACGCCCGAAAAGCCGCTCGTTGGATCGTTCCAGCGAGCGTTTTTTGATGGGCAAAGCCCCTGGCAGTATGAGGTGCTGTATCTCAATCGCGCCAAGCTGGTTGTCAAGACCACCGGCTTTGCCCTCTCGCGCGAGATGGCCGAGATGAGCTACGACGTGGATTATTATATTCACGTCAACAGCCAGCAAGACGCGCTGCTGCTTGTCCAGCATCTGCCCTATCGGGGCCATACGCTGACCACCGCCGAGGTCAACGTCTACGCCGCACCAGTGGTCGAGCAGGCGGTCAATCAGGTGGTGCAGGTGACGCCGCTGGAATCGGTCAACGAGAAGATTCACGACCTGACCCAGATCGTCTTCCAACACCTGCAAACATTCCTCAAGACCTATGGCATTACGCTGGATACTGTCAAGGTGCTGGTCTATCCACGCGATGAGCGCATGCGCTCGCTGATCGCGCTCAAAGCCTTTGGGCTGAGCGAAGTGGACGCCGTGCGCTACTACACCGCGATGTTGATGGCGCAGCACGGAATCGTCTCCGCGCCCAATATGGCGATTGGGCAGCCGTTCAACATTGGCGGGGCCACGCCGACGCTTTCGGCGGAGAGATATGCCGCACTTGGTGGCAACGCTGCGGCTAGTGGGCAGCCGGCTGTGCCGGCTCCGAGGCATACCCAACCATGAGCGGATACTATCCACCTGGCCCCACCGGGCCACCCGGCCCGCCGGCCCAGCCGGCCCAGCCCGGCGGCACACACGATCCGCTTGTACAGTTCTTAGGGTTGGCGCTTACCGGCTTCGGCTATAACTTCTATAGTACGAAGAACCAGGCGCGCTCCGATGATCTGCTGGTGCGCTCCAAGGCTAGCGGCTTCCTGAGCGACGCTGAAAACGCGCTGATCGCGCTTGCGGACGAGTTTCACCGGCGCTATATTCCGCCGCTGTCGCGTGAACACCCGGATCCGCCACGCGAGGCGATGGCCGCGCTGGACGATCTGCGCCGGCTGCAAGAGGAGGTGAGTACGCTGGAGACGCTCGTGCGGGGCATGGCCGTACCCACCGCTGACCGCATCTGGGAGCGCTTCCGCTCGGAACTGACCACGCTGCGCCAGTTGATGCAATTCGACCTTGATCTGGTGCGCGGCGCGCAAGGCTTCGCGCAGCAGGCAGCAGGCATGAGCGCCGACACCTGGGGGCCGGCGCCAGCGCACGAACTGCGCTCCATGCTGCGCTGGCTCAATCAGGTGGCCCAGGCCCGCGAGCAGTTTCTACGTATGCCGATGTGAGTGTGTATCTATGTGTAGCGCCGGCCATTGTGCCGGCGCTATACGTCTGTAGCGCGGGCGTCTCACCCGCCGTCCAAGTTCGCTGGCTGCGCTGAGGACTTTTGTAACTTGCCAGAAAGGTTGGTCATTGTGCCTGAAAGGCGTGCACGGCACTGGTGGTCCTGGGTCATGGGAGCTATCACCCTGGCGGTTGCGCTGTTCTTGCCTCATATCTGGTGGCTTCCACCCCATGCGAAAGGCTTTTTCTGGCAACTGTTCGACTCTGCTCCCATTGCCAGCGTGGTTCAAGCGATCCTGCGCGCGCCCCTCCTCTACTTCGTGTTCTTCGGCCTTCCTCCTTGCGCTCTCACCGCGTGCATGATCTGGTTCTGGAACCTTCAGGTAAACTGGGATCCTACCATCTTCCGCGCCCTGCTGGTGACTCTCGAAGCGACCGGGCTTGCCTTGCTAGCAACCGCTGTGGGCATGGGCGTCGCTCTCATTCGCCCGGGCACACCAGGCAATGGGTGGGGGATGGCCATCGCCCTCTACGGCACCCAGTTTGCCGGTGAAGCGTTTCTGGGCTTCCTCCCTTGTCTACTTCTCACAGCGACAGTCCTTGCCAGGCTCCAGAGCAAATATCAGGCGTCCTGAGAGGCGCGCCGTGCCAGCTTTCTGGCCGCCAGCAGCGCGACCAGCGCGCCCGCCGCTGTGCTGAGGAAGTTGACGCCATCGTTCTCCAGCCAGGGGAGGCCGCGCCGCAACTGAGTCTGCTCGCCGCAGGTATGAATATGCCGTTCAGTTTCTTGCTGGCAGCGCGGGCACCAATACATGGCCTGCACCGTCGCGCCCAGCACGCTGTCGATCAGCGCGCCGGCCATGCCGCCGAACAGACCCAGCAGGGATAGCCGCCCGCGCAGCGGGGTCTCGCGCGCCGCGCCCAGCGCCTCGGCCACCGCGCCAACGGTAGCCGCGCCGGCCACTGCCGCGCTCGTGCCCAGCAGGGTGATGCCGCCGGAGGTGCCCAGCGGGACCGGCTGGCCGGTGATAATTGAGCGCGGCTGATCTTTGCTGAGTGTGCCCACCTCCGTTGCCCAGGTGTCGGCGTTGGCCGCCGCCATCGCTCCGACAAAGGCCGCCAGCAGCAGCGTCGGGCCGGGCGAGCGCTGTCCCAGCCCATAGCCAAAGGCCGCCAGCGTGCCCACGCCGCCATTCGCCAACGCCTGGCCCAGATCGCGCTTCGATCCCTTGCTAAACTTCTCCGCCGCCACCCGCGCTTTCTCGCGCTCTTTGAAATGGGAGAGCAGTGTGGATGAGAGGAAAAAGTACATCAGCGTTAGCCCCCAGGAGAGGCCGCCAAAGCCAAAGATGGTCGTGCCGGTGATGACCGCGCCCGCCGCGCCGCTCTTCGTCAGCGAGCCGCGCCGCTCGGCCACCAGGCCGATCAGGCTGCTGAGCAGCAGGCCAAACACCAAGCGCTTCAGTTTCATCGAGCGCTCCTTACATACGAGATGCCGGTGAAGGTCGCGCCTGAAGGCGCACCTTGAGGCTGGGAGCCACGAAGCCGGCCTTCG